>CALVLX010000119.1 GCA_944341195.1 uncultured Clostridia bacterium | reverse complement strand
TGGAGAAATCTCAAAGCCGGGCTATTTTTCCCCTGTCATTTCGCGAATCCCTTTTTCTTGTCATTTCGACTAAGTGAGGCCGCAGGCCGAACGCATGGAGAAATCTCAAAGTTCGGTTGCTTTTCTGCCATTCCGACTGTAGCGCGTCTGCGGCGCGCGGAACAGAGAAATCTCAAACCCGGGCAAAACACCTTGCCATAAAACACGGCCCCGTTTGCCCGTATAAAATTCCTCATCGGTCTGCGCCCGTCTATGGCCTTTCGGGAGGCTCTGTCGCCTGCATTCATTCAGTAGTTTTAATTATATTTCATTTTATTTCAATTAACAATGTTTTACGCGCGCGGTACGCTCTATTATGTCCATCCGCAGGTAAACGAATAAAAAAAGTGACTCTACCGCAAAAAATTCACACTCTACTCACGGTAGAGTTGCGTTTTTTATTGATTTTTGCCCGTATTTATGATAAAATGCGGGTATGGAAGACTTAAAAGACATAATTGCGAAAAATCTTGTCCGTCTGCGCCACGAGGCGGGACTCACCCAGCTGGAGCTGGCCGAGATGCTCAATTATTCGGATAAAGCCGTCTCCAAGTGGGAGCGCGGGGAGTCAATTCCCGATCTCCGCGTGCTCGTTCAGCTCGCCGAAATATATCATATCAAGGTTGACGACATAATCTCCGAACAGCCCGAAGGCGTCGTAAAGCCCAAAATAAATCTCGGCAAAAAGAGGCTGCTCATCGTGCTCCTCGCCGTGGGGCTGGTCTGGTTTATAGCCACGGGCGTGTTTGCCGTCGTCTTCTTCACGCCGTCCGCCGCTTCGTATGCGTGGATGGTCTATATAGTCGCGCCCCTCGCCATGAGCATAGTATTAACCGTCTTTTCGGCCATATGGGGCAACAAGCTCACCAACGCGGTCACGTGCACGATGATACTCTGGTCTGTCGTCGTCATCTTCCACGTATTCTTCGCCGTGATCGCACCCGATATCGATAAATGGTGGCTCTTCTACGTCGTCGGCGCGCCCTTCCAGATTTTAATTGTTCTGTGGTTCTTCTTCCGCAAGGTTAAATAACATCAAGCGGCGCATTTTTTCGGCGTTTCAATTTTGCGTTGTGAACTTTTTGCCTTAATATACTTAATATAATTTTTCGGCAACTTATTCTTCATGCGGAACGATTTTTTTTCAACGCCGCGCGCTTTGCCCTGGCAAAGCGCGCGGCGTTTGTGCTGAATTTTATCGGTATTTTTGCAGCGTTGTTGACAAATTCAAAAAACTGTGTTATAATAAAATTGCAAAAAAAAACGATTATCGGACAAAACGCATTATGAAGAGTAAAAATCACGGCGGTTACAAAAAAGTTTATATTGGTGCGCTGTTTGCGGCCGTTCTGGCATTTGCGGCGGCGCTTTCCGCCTGCGGGGCATATAAAGCCGTTTATCCGCTCAACGATTGCTCGGTCAGTTTTGGCGGCCGTAACGACGCTGCCGCCGTCGCTTACGACAAGGTGTACGGCGGCGAAAATTTCACCGTGTATTTTGAGAATGATGTGGATGCGCAGACCGCGGACGGGTGCGTTGCCAATCTCTATTCGGCGGTCGGCCGGCTGCGCGATCTGGGCATAACCGACGCCGTCACCTGCTATGTCGGCGACGGCCGGGTGTCCGACGGCTGGATGGCGGAGGAGGGCATTGTTCTTACATTCTCTCCGGGACTTTCCGACGAGCAGATATTGGCAAACCTCCTTTACGCCGGCGGCGGGCAAAAGGACGTTCCCTTCGGTATATATGCGTGGCTTTCGGCATATATGCTCAACGACGGAACATATAGGCTTCTTCCCGATTCGGCGGTTATCGGCGCGGGGCATTTAACCGATATGCAGTTTCCGCTCTACGAAAACGGAGGTCTTTCGCAGGAGGAGAGCGCCTTTGCGTGGAATTTTTCTTACACTGTCGCATCCCGCATCATCGAAAACGGCGATCCCTCAAACCTTTTAAATGCGACGGCGGAGGAAGTAAGCGATTTTCTGCTCGGCAATTACGGCCTTTCGCTTCCCTCTTACAACTTTTTGCCCTATAATTCCCAATACGAATATAAGGTAACGCAGGGCGTTTTTACATATTATATCGACAGGCAGTTTTCCGACCTCATTCTCCCCGCCGAAGTTTTTTCGACCGATTACCTCGTTCTGTGCGACTGGCTGGACGACAACGCGCTTTCGGCCGCGCTGTCCGACGGGCAGTTCGGCATAACGGAAATGTATGAAATCGATGTGTTTCTCACCGACGCGGACGGCAAAAACGTCGAAGGCGAAATAGTGGCTTATAACGGCGTAAACGCAATTTATCTGTATTCGGCGGGCGCCTTTTCGCGCGAATATTTCGCTCATATATTGGCGTCAAAGGGCTATACGGGCGATATTTCGTATTATCTTTGGATGCTGCGCGAAAACGATTCGCGCTACGCAAATTTAATGCACTATTACCTTGCTGACGGAAGGGCGGCAAATTACGTATACGCCGCACAGACGTTTTCGGGCTCGTCCGAAAAAGAACTTTACGGCGCGACGACCGCGCTTTACAACAAGATCGCACCGTCGCCCGCTTCGCCCGGCAACTTCAATTACTGGCTTTATGCCGACTGCGCGGCCGCGCTCACCTACAGCGCCGACGACGGGGAAATGTTCGTCATCTGTTTGGCAAGTTTTTATAATTACGTCGCGCACTTTTACGGCATGGAAAACGTGACAAAGCTGGCGGTGCGGCCGGATATTACCGAAGGTTTAAGTCCGTATATCGGCGAAAAATATCTTTCGGACGTGCGGGCGGAATGGGCGGATTACGTTCATGAAATACTGAAAGCAAATTGACGGGATTCGTAAAAGAATCCGTATATATTTTTTAGGATGGCGGCGGCCGCGCAAAATGCGGCCGCCGCCGCAATTTGCCCCGCGGCAGACTGTTTTGCGGCACACAATTAATATTTTGCGCGGCCGCTTCGTTACGCCCCCATATTAATTGACATTGTCCGCCGTTTTGCTATAATATTTGCGTATGGAAAACGAACAGGGCGTTCTCGCCGCGCCGTGCGCGGAATACGAAAATTTAACGGCCGCACGGCAGTGCGCCGAGGCCGAAAGGGTGCATTTCGACAGGGTTCTCTCCATCGCCCTCGGCGTAGCCACGGGGCTGCTCTCCTGCGGGGCGTCCGTCTCGCGCGTCGAAATAGCGGTGGAGCGCATCTGCTTTTCCTGCGGGGCAAAGGAGGTCAACGTCTTTGCCCTGCCCTCCATGGTGCTCTGCTCGATAAAGCTGGCCGACGGCAGCGAAATTTCGCAGATGAAGCGCAATTTCGAAGTCAGCAACAACCTCCGCAAGATGGAGATGTACAACCAGCTTTCGCGCGATATCTGCGCAAAAAAAATGACGGCGGAGGAGGCCGAAGGCCGCCTTCTCGAGCTCAATTCGGATAGCTTTTGCCGCCCTGCCGTGGCTGTCCTCGGCTTCGCCCTTGTAGCCGGCGTGTTCGCCGTCTATTTCGGCGGCGCGCTTATCGACAGCGTCCCCGCCTTTGTCGCGGGCTGCGTCATGGGCGCCCTCAATCTGCTGCTCTCAAAAAAGTCATTCAATTCATACGCCCGCACGTTCGTGCTCTCGCTCGTCGGCGGAATGCTCTCCATTCTTCTCTGTATGCTCCTGATCGTCTGCGGCGTGGCGTGTTCGGTGACTATGGTCATGATAGGCACCATTATGACGGTCGTCCCGGGGCTGCTGATATGCAACGCCGTGCGCGATATGTTTTCGGGGGATATCTATTCGGGCGCGTTTGAATTTTTAAACGGCGTCCTCACCGTCCTCGCCATAGCGGCGGGTTATGGCGCTTCGCTCATTCTGCTGCCCATCGGCGACTTCTATATCCAGCCACCCGCGCGGCAGAGCGAGCTCGAATATTACCTCTACGCAATCCTTTCCAGCCTGTGCGGGGCGGTGTCCGTCGGCGTCATGTTCAACTGCGCCGTAAAAAAGATACTCGTCAATCTCGGCAACATACTCGTCACCGTAACAATATATCTGCTCCTTTCGCAGTTCAACGGCGATGTGTTTTTATCCAATTTTATCGCAACGCTCTTTGCCGCGCTCGTCTCCGAAGTGCTGGCGCGCGTGTTCAAGGCGCCCTCCACAATATTTTTAGTGCCCGCAATAATCGTGTTCGTCCCCGGCGGTTCGCTGTACTACACCATGGACGGCATAGTCTCGGGCGATATCGCGTCCGCCGTGTCATACGGCAAGGCGGCCGGGCTGTCCCTTCTGGGCATAGCCGTGGGCATCTCGGTCGTCACGGCGCTCTTCCAGATAATTCATCCCGTAAAGGGCAAGGCGGGGCTCAAAAGGTTTCTCCGCTTCAAACAAAAACAGCAAAATAATCAGCAAGGAAAAGACTAATGGACTTAATCAGACTGGCAAATTCACTCATTCCCGATGAAGATCTCCTCCCTTTGGAAAGGTATGAGGAGATGTATCCCCCGCGCCAACTTCCCAAGGGCGCGCAGGTTACAAGGCTCGCGCCTTCTCCCACGGGGTTCATACACCTCGGCAACCTCTATTCGGCCCTCGCCGACGAGCGCATCGCCCACACCACGGGCGGCATCTTCTATCTGCGCATCGAAGATACCGACGAAAAGCGCAAAGTCGAAGGGGCGGTGGAGTCCGTCATCCGTTCGCTCAAGTACTTCAACGTCAACTTCGACGAGGGTGCGGAGATACAGTCCCCCCTCAATAACTACGGCCCCTATTACCAGAGGCAGCGCGCCAAAATTTACCGCGCCTTTGCAAAAGACCTCATCTCCCGCGGGCTGGCCTATCCCTGCTTCTGCACGGAGGACGACCTCAACGCGGTAAGGGAGGAGCAGACGGCGCAAAAGCTGACTCCCGGCTACTATGGCGCGTGGGCCAGGTGCCGCAACCTCTCCGAAGAGGAGATATATTCCAACCTCGCGGCGGGCAAACCCTTTGTCATAAGGCTGCGTTCGCAGGGCGATCCTCAAAAAAAATGCGTCTTCCGCGACCGCATAAAGGGCGAAATCACCGTCACAGAAAACGATCAGGATATTGTCATTTTAAAATCGGACGGCATCCCCACGTATCACTTCGCGCACGCCATAGACGACCACTTCATGCGCACCACGCTCGTCATAAGGGGGGAAGAGTGGCTCTCCAGCCTGCCCGTGCACATAGAACTCTTCAAAGTTTTAGGCTTCCCCATGCCCGCCTACGGCCACACCTGCTCGCTCATGAAGATGGAGGGCGGCAACAAGCGCAAGCTGTCCAAGCGCAAGGATCCCGAACTCTCTCTCGATTACTACCGCCGCGACGGCTACTATCCCGCCGCCGTTGTAAAGTATCTCATGACAATTCTCAACTCCAACTTTGAAGAGTGGGAGCGCAAAAATCCTTCCGCCGACTACACGCAGTTCAAATTCACCATCGAAAAGATGGGCAAGAGCGGCGCGCTCTTCGATCTGGATAAGTTGAACGATATCTCCAGGGACGAACTTTCAAAGCTCTCCCCCGCGGAGATGTTCGCCTTCCTCTCGTCGTGGGTTGAGGAGTTCGGCTCGGATGCGGATAGACGACACTTCGCCCAAGGGGAGTATGTTCAGAGCATTCTCGCCCTCGTAATGGGCGTCGGCGGCAAAAAGCGCCGCAAGGATATCGAGCGTGCTTCCCAGGCCGTCAGGATGATAGATTACTTCTTCGACGACACCTTCTCCCCCGCATACGAATACCGCTTCGCCCCCTCCGTGGTAAACGGCGTGCTGGACAGCTTCGCCGCCGTATACGATCCTGCGGACGACAATTCGGCATGGTTTGCAAAGGTAAAGGAGGTGGCTGCCGCCCACGGCTTCGCCGCCGAAATGAGCGCCTACAAGGCCAATCCCGAAGGCTACGCGGGCAGCGTGGCCGACGTGGCGGAAATTTTAAGGATTGCCGTCACGGGCATGGCCAACTCTCCCGACCTCTGCACCATCATGGGCATTCTCGGCAGGGAACGCACCCTTGCCCGCCTCGCCGCCGCGCACGTCGGCTGATATGAACGTCTTTTTATCTCTCTGTTTTCTCTTCTTTGTCGGCAGCCTGCTGGGCTGGTGCGCGGAAGTGTTCTTCCGCCGCTTCGTGTCGGCAAAAAAGTGGATAAATCCCGGCTTTCTCACCGGCCCATATCTTCCCATCTACGGCTTCGGCCTCGTCGGGCTGTATGCCATATGCTGCATTCCCGTCAACACGGGCAGTGCCGCGTGGGACGCCGTCGTCACCATACTCATAATGGGCGCCGCCATGACGGCCATAGAGTTTGTCGGCGGGCTCGTCTTCATCAGGGGCATGAAGATAAAGCTCTGGGACTATTCGGACAGGCGGGGCAATATCTGCGGAATAATCTGTCCCCTCTTTTCGGCCATATGGACGGCTGCGGGGGCGCTGTACTATTTCGTCATAGATCCCTTCGTCATTTCGTGGGTGGAGTGGTTTGTAAATAACATAGCCTTTTCCTTCGTTGTGGGCATATTTTTCGGCATATTCTTCGTCGATCTCGCCCACGCCGTCAACCTCTCGGTGCGTATACGCGCCTTTGCAAAGGAGCACAGGCTCGTCGTCGCCTACGAAAGGTTGAAAGTCAGCATACGCACCCACCTCGAATCTGTGCGTGCAAAGATGGAGAGGGAGGGCAAAAAATTCAAAAAGCCCAGCTTTTTGTTTGCCTTCCGTTCCGACGGCGGCCTCGAAGATAGCCTCGCCGAATACGCGCGCAGGGGGGATGTCCGCCGCGGCAATGACGGAGGCGGCAGCGGAGAGGACTCCGCAAAATAGACAGCATTGGCACAACTTGAAATTTTTGAAATTTTTGTGAATTTAAACTCATTTGCCGCGCCGTTGGTTGACACTTCCGCCGGCGCGGTGTATCATACTGCCGTAATATTATATTAGTGAAATAATTTTTTCAGTTGCGGGGGTTCATAAAGCAATCATGTTACAGCTCAACAAAATAACAAAAGATTACGAAGTCGCGGGCGAACCCGTCCATGCGCTCAAGGGCGTTTCGTTAAAGTTCCGCAAGAGCGAATTTGTCTCCATTCTCGGCCCCTCGGGATGCGGCAAGACCACCCTTCTCAATATCATAGGCGGCCTCGACCACTACACCTCGGGCGATCTCATCATCGACGGCAAGAGCACAAAGGAGTATTCGGACAGGGAGTGGGATACCTACCGCAACCACTCCATAGGCTTCATTTTCCAGAGCTATCACCTCATTCCCCACCAGACGGTGCTGCAGAACGTCGCACTCGCTCTCATGATTTCGGGCGTGTCCAAGCGCGAACGCAGGCGCAGGGCGATAGAAGCCCTCGAAAAAGTGGGGCTCAAGGACAGGATTCACAACCGTCCCAATCAGCTTTCGGGCGGCCAGGCGCAGCGCGTAGCCATAGCCCGCGCCCTCATAAACGATCCCGAAATCGTGCTCGCCGACGAACCTACGGGCGCGCTCGACTCCAAGACGAGCGTTCAGATAATGGAACTTTTAAAGGAAGTTTCGCGCGACCGCCTCGTCATAATGGTCACGCACAACCCCGATCTCGCCCGCCGCTATTCCACCCGCATAATCAATCTCCTTGACGGCGCCGTCATCGGCGACAGCCGCCCCTATGCCGGCGAACAGGTTCAGACTCCCGCAAAACAGCTCACCAAAAAGGAACTCAGGGAGCTCAAAAAGAAGAAGGGCAGCCGCAAACTTTCGGCCATGCCCTCCACAATGGCCTTTTCGCTCTCCCTCAAAAACCTGCTCTCCAAGCGCAGGCGCACGGTCATGGTCTCCGTGGCCGGCTCCATAGGCATAATAGGCGTCTCCATGGTGCTCGCCATCTCCTCGGGCGTTCAGGCATATATCGATTCCATGCAGGACGACATGCTCTCCGGCAACCCCGTTGCCGTAACCGAGACGGCCATAGACTACACGTCCCTCATGTCGCTCTCCACCACGGCCAAACCCGATGTCGATATAACCCGCCTCGACGACAAGGTGTACATTAATTCGCTCATGGAAACGCTCGGCAGCTTCTCGCAGGGCTTTTCCACCACAAACAACATAAGCGAGATGTATTTAAGCTACATAAATACCATCCCCGCCGAATACTACAACGTCCTTCAGTATGACTACGGCTTCGACGTGGCAAACAACATATACACCGATTTCAAGGTGGATGCGGGCGCAACTACCAAGGCGGACGGCACACTTTCGGTCACCTCCATACGCGGCATGTACACCGAAATTCTCCGTGAACAGGAGGACTACTCGCAGTTTGCGGGCACAATTTCCACCGTCGCCACCTTCGACGAGTTGCCCGATAATTACCGATATATCCTCAGCCAGTACGATATCGTCGCCGCATACACCGACGAAACGGGCGTCGTCACCGATGCTTCCCTGCTCACCGAAGATCAGATAGAGCAAATCTTCACCGATAAGAGTTCGCTCGTCATGGTCACCGGCAGCGACACCATATCCGACCTCATGATGGGGCAGTTCGGCTACCTCACGCAAAAGGAGTTTTTAAACTACGCCTTTGCCGCGGTCGATAACGAACTTTTCGATGAGGAAGTCGGCCTCGTCGGCAGCGGCGAGAACGGCGACAAGGGCTTCGATTACACAAAGTTCATCGGCCCCGATTCCAAAAAGTTCACGTGGTATTCCAACGACGACATATTCTATAACTTCTATGGCACGTATGTGTACAAGGCGTGCGCAGAGGGGGTAACCGTCTCTTCGGACGTGCTCAACGACATGATGTCGTCTTCGGATACCCGGCTCCCTTCGGGAATTGATATAACCATTCCAGGCATAGATACCTCTTCGCAGAAGGCCGTCGATCTCTCCGTAAAAGTCATACTGCAAAAGAAGGCCGATATCTCCTACGGCTGCCTCACCACGGGCTTTTACCACACCAGGGCGCTCACCGATTACGCCCTCGCCGACAGTATGCAGAGCGATATAGTCGAACACATCAACTCCTTAGAAAAGGGCTATATCGACATGATTCCCTATTTCTTCTACTACGTCAACTTCCGCGATGACGACGGCGACGGCAAAATAGACGACTACGCCGCCAACACCGTTGCGGCGGGCAGCGCGGTGTACGATTCGGGCAGCATAATGGATATGCTCCTTGCGGGGCTCTCGGGCAGCAGCACCGATCAGAGCACAATGCTCCGCGTCTACGCGCCCTATCTCGGCGGATCGGATATCCCCTCCGCAATCTACATCTATCCCGTCGATTTCGATACAAAGACGTATATAACCGACTATCTCGATGAATGGAACGTCATGTGCGAATCGTCCGCGCAGTACGAGTGGACGGACTCCGAAGGCGTCGGCCACACGCAGACTCTCGCCGTCGGCGACAAGATAACTTACACCGATACCGTCGGCCTCATCATAGGCATGGTAAACACCATGATACAGATGGTAACCATTGCGCTCATCGCCTTCACGGCGCTCTCGCTCGTCGTGTCCACGGTGATGATAGGCATCATCACCTATGTGTCGGTGGTGGAGAGGATAAAGGAGATAGGCATTCTCCGCGCCGTCGGTGCAAGAAAGAAGGATATAAAGCGCCTCTTCAATGCCGAAACGTTCATAATAGGTTTCGTCGCCGGACTCATAGGCATTGCCATAACCTATTTCCTCTCTCTCATCGTCAACATAATAGTGCTGGCAATGGCGGGTATATGGGGCATCGCCGCGCTGCCCTGGTGGCAGGCGCTCATAATGATTGCGCTCTCCGTGCTGCTCACGCTTATCTCCGGTCTCATTCCCGCGTCGGCGGCCGCCAAAAAGGATCCCGTCGTCGCCCTCCGCACCGAGTGATATGCCAAAAAACTTCATTTTTTCCGGGCCGTTTCAAACGGCCCGTTTTTTATTTTTTTCAAACGGTGTTTTTATTTATAAAGGGGCTTTTTTCTGTCAATAATGTTTGACAACAACTCTATCTGTTGATATAATTATAGCGATTAAAAAGTTAAGATTAGTGGAGCAAACAACAATGAAAAAGATCACTAAGTTACTTCTTACAGGCTGCCTTTCGGCTGCATTCTGCGCGGCGGGTTTCGGCGTGGCGGGATGTATCGGCGGCAACCCCGTTGTCGAGGGTGAGTATCACTACTCCAACTACGGCAAAGAGTACGGCGTCAAAGTGTCTGTGGAGATCCAGCACGAAGCCCAGGGCGACCGCATCGCGCGCGTCACCATCGATACTACCAGCGGCTACATCCAGCTTTCGGATGCAAACGACGCATTGGGCTGGACGGATAGCAACCGCCAGAATTACCTCGACGGCGAACAGGGCCTCCTCAACACGTACCGCGGCATGTATGTCGAAGACGTTCTCGCCCTGAATGCGGGCACGGACGAAATCGGCCAGCCCACCTCCGTGGATTCTTCGGTTGGCATTTCGGGTGCAACGCAGTCCTCAGGCAGGTTGCTTCTTGCCGTTCAGGACGCCCTCTGCAACTACGGCTACACCCTTCTGTACGGCCAGTACCACTATCCCAATGCGTGGGATGATTCCGCTCCCCACTATGGAATAAAGGTAAAGCTCGTAATGAAGGGCAACGTGGTAAAGCGCGTTGTCATCGTCGATAGCGACTTTGTCTCCGTCACCGACTCCTGGGAAGATAAGGCAACATGGAACGAAGGCCTCGATGATCTGCTTGCAAGCTACGCAGGTCTCACAAAAACCGAAATACTGCACATGAGCGCCACCACAAACGAGGACGGCCAGCCCGAATCCGTTTCGGAAGGCGCACCCGTAATCACTGGCGCAACACAGGGCTCGGGCAGATTGCTTCTCGCCGTTCAGAACGCCCTCGATCCCGTAGGCCATAAGGATTCTCCCGTAATCGAAGAACAGCCCGGCGGCGATCAGGAAGGATTTATCGAATCGGAGCACATCGACGTTGACGCCACGAAATACGAAGTGGACGGCAAAAACGTCAAGTACAATATAGTAACCCTTGCAAATTCCCCCGCACAGCCCTTCACGGTCACGATGACGGTGGGCGAGGACAAGACCGTAAGCGACTTCACCATTGTCGTCAACGGCTCCAGCCCCGCAAGTTTCGCCGACAAGATGGCAGACCTGGCAAAACTCATCAACGGCAAGAACGTAGATGAGCTCAAGGCTCTGCTCACGGGCGACGACATCAGCACGGGCGCAACCCGCTCCAACGAACTGTGCGTATACGCCGCGATCTTCGCAACGGCAAATTACGATTACGCTCTGAACAACGAACAGCCCGGCGGCGGCGAAGACAACCCCGGCGAGGATAATCCCGGCGAGGAAGAGCCCGAAGAGGAGGCGTTCAACCGCTATGTAAACTGGCAGAACAGCCAGTACATAGACGGTGCAACCACCTTCTCCAAGGATTATTTCGGCAACGTGCTCTATAACATCGTCACAACCGAAAACGGCCGCGCCGGCTCCTTTGAACTCAGAATAGTCGTCAATTCGCAGAAGGTCATAACCGAATACGAAATAATCAAAAACGGCTCCAAGCCCGCAAGTTTCGCCGACAGAATGGCCGCAGTGGCCAAAAACCTCGTCGGCAAGACCGAGGCCGAACTTCAGGCTCTCCTTGCAGGCGACGATTTACATACGGGCGCAACCAAATCCAACGAGTTGTGCGTAAATGCGGCTCTGTTTGCGGTGTCCAACTACAATATAGCCGCCGCAGATGAATACATCGGCGAATACAAGTACGAAAACGCATGGGTTGCCGGCTCGTACTACGGCATCAAGGTTGCCGTAAGGGTGGCGGACGGCAAGATTGTCGAAGTCATCGAACTCGACAGCGACTATACCTCCGTAACGGACAGCTGGGCAAATAAGCAGATCTGGATAGACGGCCTTGCAGACCTCCTCAAGGCATATCAGGGCAAGACGGTGGAAGAAATTCTCGCCGTTCCCGTCTCCGTTGCAACTAACGGCCAGCCCGAAGCCGTGGCCGATTCCAACCTCATGATAACGGGCGCAACGCAGGGCTCGGGCAGACTGCTCCTCGCCGTGCAGAACGCGCTCTCCGCCGTGGAAGATAACTACGTAAGAACTTACATCGGCGAATACAAGTACGAAAACGCCTGGGTTGCCGGCTCATACTACGGCATCAAGGTTGCAGTCACCGTAAAGGGCGACAAGATAATAAAGGTAGAGGTGCTCGACAGCGACTACACCTCCGTAACCGACAGCTGGGAAGATAAAAATATCTGGATAAACGGCCTCGAAGATCTGCTCGCCGCATACGCCGGCAAGACGGTCGATGAAGTCCTCTCCGTAGCAGTCACCACCGCGGCAAACGGCCAGCCCGAAGCCGTTGCCGATCCCAACTTCATGATAACGGGCGCAACGCAGGGCTCGGGCAGACTGCTCCTTGCAGTGCAGAACGCCCTCGATCCCACGGGTGAAAACACCGCCAGGGCGTACATCGGCGAATACAAGTACGAAAACGCCTGGGTTGCCGGCTCTTACTACGGCATCAAGGTTGCGGTCACCGTAAAGAGCGGCGTCGTCCTCAAGGTCGAGGTGCTCGACAGCGAATATACCTCCGTAACCGACAGCTGGGATAATAAGGAAATCTGGATCAACGGCCTTGCAAATCTCCTCAAGGCATACGAGGGTAGGACGGTCGATGAAATTCTCTCCGTGGCAGTCACCACCGCGGCAAACGGCCAGCCTGAAGCCGTTGCCGATTCCAACCTCATGATAACGGGTGCAACGCAGGGCTCGGGCAGACTGCTCCTTGCAGTGCAGAACGCCCTCGATCCCACGGGTGAAAACACCACCAGGGCATATCTCGGCGAATACAGCTATGCCAACCCTTGGTCTCCCGATGCGCCTCACTACGGCATTGAAGTATCTGTAACCGTAAAGGGCAATGTCATTCAGAAGGTTGAAGTTGTCGATACAAAGGGCTATGTCTCCGTAACCGACAGCTGGGATAATAAGGAAATCTGGATCAACGGCCTTGCAAACCTGCTTAAAGCATACGAAGGTCTCACCGTCGAAGAACTGTTTGCCGCAACCGCAACCGTCGATGCAGACGGCCAGCCCACGGCGGTCTCCAATCCCGACTTGATGATAACGGGTGCAACGCAGGGCTCGGGCAGACTGCTCCTTGCAGTGCAGAACGCTCTCGCCTTCCTCGATCCCAATCCCGATGAACCCTCGCAGCCCGAAAATCCCTACGAGGAATGGGAGTACAGCGATTATATCGACGCGGCAACAACTTACACCGCAAACGATGACGGCAGCGTTACTTACAATATCGTCACCGCCTCCAACGGTGCGGCAGGTTCGTTTGAAATCACTGTAACCGTAAAGGACGGCGCAGTCACCGCATACGAAATCACAAAGAACGGCTCAACGAGCGGTTTTGATGCCAGCATGTACGAAAATATCCAAACTTACATGGTAGGCAAAAAACAGGCCGATCTCGAGGCGTTCCTTGACAGCGAGGACATTAAAACGGGCGCAACCCGCTCCAACGAACTGTGCGTGTACGCCGCTCTCTTTGCTCTTGCTAATGCCGGCACTGCTGCCGCGGAGTGATAGAATCCGCAAAAAAACGCAATAAAATAAAATTTTGATAAAAAATCAAGCCCGCCTCGCGGCGGGCTTGATTTATATCTGTGTGTCATATATAATATTGTCATGAAAAAATTTTTAACCTGTGCATTAACTTTTTTCAGCGCCGCGGCGCTTGTCTTCGGCCCGTCGTGTGAGCTGAAAGAGGAGGATAAGAGTAATTACACTGCAAAAACGGTCAACTACGGCAACTTCGGCACTTCCAGCACGCTCTATGTCAACGCCGACTTCACGGTGGAAAGCAACGTTGCCGCCTTCGATGCCCTCAAAGGCGAAGTCGAGCAATTTTTAAACGAGCTAGAAAGTTCCATCGCCTCCGATATTTCAACCTCGTATATCTCCCGTTTCAACAGCGCCGATCCCGGCGAATGGGTGGAGGTGGATGAAAGTACGTATATCGTCCTTTCCGATGCGCTGTATATGTATGAACTTACGGGCGGTTACTACAATCCCGCGGTGTACTATTCCGTCGATCTCTTTGGCTTCACACCCCGCTTCAACACTTATACGTTCGAAGCCCCGCTCTCAACGCGCACTCCCTATGACAGGCTGACCGACAGCCGCACGGCCGTGGCTGCGTACAAGGAGCCTGATGAACACTATGTCGAAATCTTCCGCGACCTCGCCTCCCATGCGGGCGAAATAGAGCCGGTTAGCCGCGATGGCAAGTACTATGTGTACAAGCCCGACTACACCGTCACAGGCAAGAGCGGCGACGTCTATTCCATGGCGCTCGATCTGGGCGGCATAGGAAAGGGATATGCCGCCGACGTCGTCAATTCGCTCATTGAAAAATACGGCTTTAAGTACAGCTACTTCACGCTCGGTTCGTCCAGCTACTATATAAACAAGCACGCCACTTCCGAAGACGGCACATGGGGGCTCGGTCTCACAGATCCCGACTATTCCATTTTAGGCGGCACCTATGCAAAGGTGTATGTCTCCGATGTGGCCCTCTCGTCCAGCGGCGACTATGAAAAGGTATATAAGAGCCAATCGGGCAATGCCTACTGCCACATAATAGATCCCTTCACAGGCCGCCCCAAGACGATAGGCATAGCCGGCTGCACTGTGATAGGCGGCACCGCCGCGCGCGACGACGCCCTCACAACGGCGCTCACCGTCATGGGCGAAGAGAAGGCTGTGCAGTTTATCAACGAGTATTTAAAGGATTATATGGTAACAATGATTGTCCGCGGCTCCTCCGGAGCCTGCGAGCACATAATAACCAACGTGCGCGGGCTGGAGTACAACACGGCTTATATGCTCGCCAATACTATAGACGGCAACGGCAATATAATCTTAAAATAAAGGTCACTTAATGTCACTTAAAAAGGTAAAACAGGTACGGGGCGACAGGGGCTTCAGAATATGGGATCTGGCCGTATATGCGGCGCTCGCAGTCATAATAATCGCGCTCTTCATCGCCTTTGTGTTCACTGCCGACAGTTCGCCCATAACCTCCGTCTCCATAGTCAGCGGTTTCGGCAGCGAACAGCACACAATATGTACCTATAACTTTCAGACGGATGCCCTCAACATCCT
>CALVLX010000118.1 GCA_944341195.1 uncultured Clostridia bacterium | reverse complement strand
CTTCTTCTCCCCGCACGAACTCCGCCTCATCCAGGACGGCCCCGAAGAGCGGAGGAGGTTTCTCAACATCTCCCTCTCGCAGCTTTCCCGCCCCTATTACACGGCGCTGGCGCGCTATAACAGAATTCTGGAACAGCGCAACAACCTCCTCAAAAACAAGGATATATCCCTCGTGTTCGATACTCTTCCCGTCTGGGACGAACAGCTCTGCGCATATGCGGCCACGGTAGCCCGCCGCCGCGCCGACTACATTGCCGAACTGGCTCCCCTCGCCGCCGCCGCGCACGAATTTTTGACCGACGGCAGGGAGAAGCTGGAAATTTCGCCCGAAAAGAAGTACAAGGGCGGGGAGGAGGAACTCAGGGCAAGGCTCTACGACGAGCTCAAAAACAACTACGAACGCGACGTGCGCCTGGGCTTCACGGCCTCCGGCCCCCACCGCGACGATATAGATATAAAGATAGACGGCGAGGACGCCAAAACGTATGCCTCGCAGGGGCAGACGCGCACCGCCGCGCTGGCTATAAAGCTGGCCGAAGTCGAAATTTTCAAGTCGGTCAGCGGCGAATATCCCGTGCTCATTCTCGACGACGTGCTCTCCGAACTCGATCTTTCGCGCCGCAAAAAGCTGGTGGCCCGCACGGAGGGGCTGCAGACCATACTCACCTGCACACATGCCGAAAGGGTGCTTGCGGGCAGGTCGGCGGCCAAAATAAGGATAGAGGGAGGGGCTATAAAGAGATGACGCGCGCCGATATGCACATACACACATACTATTCGGATGGCCTCCAGTCGCCCGCGGACGTGGTTGCGGCCGCGCGCGCGGCGGGGCTGGGGCTGATATGCGTCACCGACCACGACACCATGGAGGCCGCCGGCGAAACAAAAAAACGCGCTGCGGAGGCGGGTATCCGCGCCGTGGACGGCATAGAAATTTCGGCCTACTCCTCCGTAAAGGTGCACGTCCTCGGGTACGGGCTGGACAGGGAGTGCGCGGAGTATAAAAGGTACTATAAAGGCGCCGTCGAAGGCTCCTTCGCCCGTTGCGAGGATACTCTCAAAAAACTGGCCTCGCGGGGCATAATAATTCCCTTTGACGCGGTGCTCGGCGAGCGTTCGGAGGATAATACTCCCGTGCATTCCATGTTCATCTGCCGCGCGGCGGCAAAGCTGGGCTATGCGGGGAGCGCGGGCGAATTTTACATGGCTTACATTGCTGAAGGCAAGTGCGCCCACTCGCGCGTGGGCAGGCTGACTCCGCAGGAGGCCGTGCGCACCATATGTGACTGCGGCGGACTGGCTTCGCTCGCCCACCCGGGGCGCATAGCGCTGGATAAAAGTGTCAGGGAAGAGCTTATTTGCCGCCTTGCGGATCAAGGTTTGCGCGGCATAGAGGCCGTCTATTCGGGGCATACTGATATACAGACGGCCTACTATAAGGAGATAGCGCAAAAGTTCGGCCTTCTCGTCACGGGCGGTTCGGATACCCATTTCAGAACGGGTTCCAGGAGCATAGGCACTCCCATATTTTACCCCGACGAAGAACTCCTGCGCGCGCTTGAAGATTATTGAAGTTTTTAAAGGTGCTTGCGGCGCTCGCTCTCGCCGCGTGTGCGTTCATACTGTCGGGCGGCTGGATTAACGGTCTGCCGCGCGGCACATATATCGACGGCGTATACGTCGGCGGCATGACGCATCCGGCGGCCGTCTCCGCCGTGCGCAGCAGCAAAATAAGTTCTCTGAAGCAAAAAGAGCTGGTAATATGCGCCGGTGAACACGTGTACACCTTTACTTATCCCGAGTTTAATTTTATAGACAAGTTGCAGAGCGTCGTCCGCTCGGTGAAACGTGCGGGGGACTATTCCTCGCACACGGTTGTCTACCTCAACGGTGCGGAGGCCGTTGCGCAGGCCATCTGCTCCCGAGTCGGCCGCGCCCCTGCGGAGCCGCGCGCCATATTCAATGCGGAGGGCGCTCCCTTCACATATTCCGAGGGCAGGGAGGGCATTCTGTGCGACAGCCGCGCTCTCCTCCGCGATATCTCGCGCTCCCTCAACGGCTCGTTCGAAAGGGTGACGCTGCGCACGCGCCCCGTTCCCTTCGGCGGCAGCATGGAGGAAGTCAGGCGCGTCACGGCGCGGCTCTCCTCCTTTGCCACGCTTTTCGATAGCTCCAACAGGCCGCGCTCCTTCAATATTGCGCTGGCGTGCGGCAAGATAAACGGCATAAGCATTCTGCCGGGCGAAACATTCTCCTTCAATGACACGGTGGGCCCGCGCACCGCCGAAAACGGGTTTAAAACGGCAAAGATAATTTCCGGAGGCAAATTTGTCGAAGGCGTGGGCGGCGGGGTGTGCCAGGTTTCCACAACGCTGTACAACGCGGCCGTCCTCTCGGGGCTGGAAATAGTCGAATTCCACCCTCATTCGCTCAAAGTTTCGTATGTCGAACCTTCGCGCGATGCCATGGTCAGCGGCACGTACTTCGACCTCAAATTCAAAAACACGCGCAAAACTCCGGTATATGTGCGCGCCAATGCGGATAACGGCAGGATAGTGTGCACCATCTACGGCGAGGACGACGGCGTAAAGCGCACCTTTCTGTCGCGCACGGTGGCAACCCTTCCGCAGCCGGAGGACGAGGTCTCCTTCGGCGAAGAGCGCATAATAACGCACGGTTGCTGCGGCGCCGTCAGCGAGGGGTACCTCATCGAAGAGTCGGGCGGCGAGAGGAGGAGCACCCTCCTCCGCAGGGACAGTTATGCCGCCGTGCCTACGGTGAGGACTTCGCCCGACTGCCCTCCTCCGGGCGGCGGGGACGGCGGTTTAGGCAAAGTGGGCGGCGCCTGAAGGGCGCCGCCCACTTTGCCTGCCGGCAGATGGCAGCGGCGGGCAATTTGTGGTTAAAAATATTTGTCTTTTGCGCAATTGTGTGCTACAATTATATTAACTGTTGTATGCGCGCGTCAAAGGAGGCGCGCACCCGGCAAAAATATTAAAACCGGCCGCCGGGGCGGAAGAAAAGGTGAATGCATATGGATAAGATCATAGTAGACGGCATGGGCGGCGACAACGCCCCCGCAAGCACGTGCGCCGGCGTCGCCAGGGCGCTCAACGAGGATAAAAATTTATACGTCGTTCTCACGGGCAGAAGGGAAGAACTCGAAAACTGCCTGAAGGACTGCACCTACCCCGCCGACAGGCTGGAGATAGTTGACTGCCCCGACGTCATCGGCATGAACGACATTCCCACCGAGGCCGTCAAGAGGAAGAATTCCTCACTCATGCAGGCCTTCTGGATGCTCAAAAAGAGCGATGATCTTGCAGGACTCGTCACGGCCGGTTCAACGGGCGCCACTATCGTGGGTGGCCAGCTCATTCTGGGCAGAATACGCGGCATCAAGCGCCCTGCGCTCACGCCCGCCGTGCCCAACGTCAACGGCAAGATGGTCGTTCTGTGCGACTGCGGCGCCAACGCCGAGTGCAAGCCCTCCATGCTCTGTCAGTTCGCCCTCATGGGCAGCGCCTATTCCACGGTGGGGCTGGGTGTAAAAAATCCCAAAGTCGGCCTCCTCAACAACGGCGCGGAAGAGCACAAGGGCGATCCCGTCCACCAGACGGCCTATAAATACATGAAGGAGATGAAGGGCATAAACTTCATCGGCAATATCGAAGGCAGGGATATAAACACCGCCGACGTGGACGTCGTCGTCTCCGACGGCTTTTCGGGCAACATCGCGTTAAAGACGATGGAAGGCACCGCAAAGATGATACTCAAGACCATGAAAAAACAGCTCATGGCCGATACGCGCTCAAAGATAGGTGCTCTGCTCTGCAAAAAGGCCATAGGGCGTATGCGCGCCGATCTCGATTTCGAGGCGGCGGGCGGCGCCATGCTGCTCGGCGTAAAAAAAGTCGTCGTCAAAAACCACGGCTCGTCCACGGCCGTCTCCATCTGCAACGCCATTCACAAGGCGGCCGAACTCTACCGCTCCGGACTCATTCAAAAGGTCGAAAGCCTGTTGGAGCAGGCCGATCTGAGTTCGGTCATAACCAATCAAGATGACTGACTGTTTAGAAAGAGTCCTCGGCTACACGTTTAAGGATAAATCGCTTTTAAGGCGCGCTCTCACGCTCAAGGGCACGGATGAACACTTCAACAACGAAAGTCTGGAATGCCTTGGCGATTCCCTGATAGGCTTTCTCGCCGCCCGCAAGTTTTATCTTGACGGCCTGGACGAAGGCGGCATCACCGCCCGCAAAAAGGCCGTCGTCAACGACAGGGCGCTCTCCGAAATTTCGCGCTCTCTCGGTCTGGACGGGGCTCTCATCCGTCCCAAGGGCGGGCAGATCAACAAAAAGGCGGTGCCGTCCGTCTATGAAGCGGTCGTCGCCGCGATCTATATGGACGGCGGCATGACTGCGGCGGAGGAGTTTGTTGCGCGCACTCTCGATTTTTCGCGGGAGGAGCGCGATTACATCGCCCTGCTGCAGGAGGCGCTTCAGGCGCGCCGAAATCCCCTTCCCGTCTACAGCCACGGCTCTGACGAAGGCAGCGGGGACAGGCATGACTTCATAGTCACCGTCACGGCTCTGGGGCGTAGTTTTTCGGGCAGGGGCGAAAATATAGCCGAAGCCCGCCGTGCCGCCGCCAAGGCGGCATATGAGGGCCTGTTTTAAGAATACGTCAACACAAATACAGTTTGCGCCCCTTTTGCGGGCGGCATAAAAAATATAGCGCCGCAAACGAAACCGCGCTTTCGCACAGCAGAACACAATTTGCTGCGAAGCGACCTCGGCGGGGGAATGCGGCGCAATTAAATAAACGTAGGGCGCAAAAGATTGCGCGCCTCAAGCCAAGATTTGCGTTAAGGCTTTTAAAAACTCCATGTGCGCAAGGCGGATTTATTCCGCCATCAAGCGCGACACGATTTGCTGCGAAGCAGGCTCACCGGAGTGAATTTGCGCGATTAAGTAAATGCAGGGCAAATATAATATCGCGCAAAGAGAGACGAGTAACGCATTTCGGCAAACAGCACACACGCGCTGTTTGCGCGTTGCGAGATGAGCGAGCAGCTATGTTCTGTGCGAGCGGTGACCGAAAACGCCGCATCTCATTACGGCGTTTGAGAAGCGCCCTCAAAGTAACGGCAAATCGCAGGCGCCTCAAGCCAAGATTTGCGTTAAATATCTTTTCGCGTTAAATAATCCGCTTTAAAGAGGAATTATGATTCAGTTCAAATCCATAAAACTTGTCGGCTTCAAATCATTTGCCGATCCAACCGAAATCAATCTCTCCGACGGCGTCACGTGTATCGTCGGCCCCAACGGCTGCGGCAAGAGCAACGTTGCCGATGCCATACGCTGGGTTCTCGGCGAGCAGTCCGCAAAGCAGATGCGCGGCACGCAGATGCTGGACGTCATCTTCAACGGCACCGAAAAGCGCAAAAAGATGTCGTTTTGCGAAGTCACTTTAACCTTTGACAACACAAACCGCATCTTCGATATCGATACCGACGAAGTCGAAATGACGCGCAGACTGTACCGCGACGGCCAGAGCGAATACATCTTAAACCGCCAGCCTTCCAGGATGAAGACTTTAACGTCCCTCCTTCACGGCGCGGGCGCGGCCAAGGAGGGCTATTCGATAATCGGTCAGGGACGTATCGCGCAGATAATGAATTCCCGCCCCGAAGAGCGCCGTTCCATATTCGAAGAGGCCACGGGCATAATAGTCTTCAAGGACAGAAAGGCCGAAGCCGAAAGAAAACTCGAAGCCGCAAGGGACAACCTGTTCGTATTCACCCAGAGGATGCAGGAGGTCGAGCGCCAGCTCAACCCTCTGGCCAAGGCTGCCGAAAACGCGCTGAAGTACCGCGAACTCTATTCCCAGCTGCGCTATCACGAGGTAAACACCTACATATACCGGCACGACACCGCAGAATCGGAGCGTGCAAAGATTAATGCCAAAATTTCGGGCTACACCGCGGAGATAAACAAACTTGCCGAACAGTCGTCCGCCCTCCTCAGGGAAAACGACGACTGCCGCGGGCTCATCGCCTCGGCGGATGCCAAACTCAAAACGCTCAACGACAAGAGGGTTAGTTACTCCGTCGGCATCGCCCAGACCTCGGGCGAGAGCAAGGTGTTCAGGGAAAAGGCCAATGCCGTAAAGGCAAAACTCCAGCAGGCTCAGGAAGATATCGCCTACTCCACCAAGCGCATAGGCGAGATAGACAGGGAGATAAAGAGGGGCGAGGACTACTCGGGCAAGAACTCGGGCAGACTGGAAAACCTCGACGCCGCCTGCGAAAAACTCAGGCAGGAGATAAAGGGCATCTCGGACGGCATCGCGCAGTACGAATACATGACGGGCGAACACCGCAAAAAGGTCATGGATGCCTTTAAAGACCTCTCGGATATTAAGGAGAGCATGGGTTCGCTCTCCGCAAGGAAGGAACTCATCCGCGAGAGAATAGAGGAAGTTGACGGCATAATGGCGCGCATTAAGGAAGAGCACGCCGCGCTGAAGGCGCAGTATGACGAAGCCCTGGCCGAACAGGGCAGGTTAAACGCCCTTCTCGGCGACGAAAACAACCTCGTCGCCGAAGCCGATAACAGGGTGAACGAGGCGGAATCCCGCCTTCAGGGGCTCATATCCGAAGTCTATTCCATCCGCGCCGCCATAAATTCCCTCGGCGAAAGTTTAAAGACTCAGCAGGCTCTCCGCGACCGCTTTGAAGGCTACATATATTCGGTCAAACGCCTCATGAGCGACGCAAAGAACAATCCCTCGCTCAGCAAAAAGATAATGGGGCTCATCGCCGACGTCGTCACCACGCAGCAGGAGTACGAAGTCGCCATAGAGACGGCCTTCGGCGGAGCCATGCAGAACGTCATCACCGCCACGCGCGAGGATGCGCAGGATCTCATCCTATACCTCAAAAACAACCGTGCGGGACAGGTCACTTTCCTGCCCATAGAGGCTCTCCGTCCCCGCTACGAAAACGAGATGATAAAGTCGGCCAGCCGCGAGCCGGGCGCGATAGGATACGCAATAGACCTGGTATCCTACGACAAGAAGTTTGAAAACGTCATTCACAACCTGCTGGGCAATACGCTCATATGCGATGATATCCGCTCGGCAACGGCGATCTCCCGCAAATATCCCCGCTCGTTCAAGATAGTCACGCTCGACGGCGACGTCATCAGCATGTCGGGCTCCATGACGGGCGGTTCCCGCAGGGAAAATTCGGCCAACCTTCTCGCCAACGAGCGCAATTTGAAGCAGATAGAGGAGCAGATAGAGCAAAAGCGTGCCGCCCTCACGCGCGCGGAGAACAGAAAGACCGCCGCGCAGGCCGAAAAGGACGGCGCGGTGAGCGCGCGCGAATCGCTGCGCGAAAGATTGCAGAGCGCGGGCAACGAGCTCGCCGCCTGCACCCAGAAGGGTTCGGGCCTGCTCGTCAACGTCACCGATAAGGAGAGCGAATACGCGGCATATTCCCAGTCCAAACGCGCTCTCGAAGGCAAGCTGGCCGAACTGGACGATCAGTTCTCCTCAACGTCGGCCGGAGCAAGTTCGCTTTCCGAACAGTCCGACAAGGCGTCATCCGAAATGGACGACATGTCCGAAAAGTACGAAAAACTCATTGCCGAACGCAACGAAAAGGTCGAAAAGCTCAACAGCTATCAGATAGAGATGGCCTCCCTGCGCACGGCGATAAAGTCGGGCGGCGAAAACGTCGAACGCCTCACCGCCGAAAGGGCGGAACTCATCACAAAGGTGGCCTCCCTCGAAGAAGTGCTTCCCCGTATGCAGTCCGAATTCGACGACTTCACCGACAAGGCCGCCCGCGCCGCCCTCTCAAAGGACGACCAGGCCGAACTCGACAAGGTAATAGCCGAGATAGAAAATCTAGAAGAGACAAAGCGCAACCTCAACGCCCGCATAGAGCAGATCGATGCCGCGCGCCTCGAAACTTACGATAACAGCGAAAAGTGCAAGGAGAGGCTGCATTCCGAGGAGATGCGCCTGCAAAAGATAGATTCGGATCTGGAAAACCTCCAGGCAAGGATAACCGAGGAATACAACCTCGATTATGACAGCTGTCTGGAGTTCAAGGACGAAAATTACGATATCTCAACCTCTTCGGCCTCCATAACCAATTACAAGCGCCAGCTCACTATGCTCGGCCCCGTCAACCACAACGCCGTGGAGGAGTACGAAGAGATCTCCGAGCGCTACAACAAGATGTGCCAGGACAAGACCGACCTCGAAAAGGGCATCGACGACCTCACCGTCGCCCTCAACGACATTCGCGACGAGATGCTCAAAATTTTCAACGAAGGTTTCAACACCATCAACGAAAACTTCCAGCGCACGTTCAAGGAACTCTTCGGCGGCGGCAAGGCCGAACTTCAGCTCGACTACACCGACTGCGACGATCCTTTAAATGCGGGTGTGGAAATAATCGCGTCCCCTCCCGGCAAAAAACTTTCCAAGATATCCCTTCTTTCGGGCGGCGAGCAGGCCTTAACGGCCATAGCCATTCTGTTTGCAATAATCGCCATGCGTCCCATGCCCTTCTGCGTGCTGGACGAAATTGAGGCCGCCCTGGACGAAGCCAACGTAGGCAGATATGCCCGCTACTTAAAGCGCTTTGCCGAAAAGACGCAGTTCATCGTCATCACCCACCGCAAGCCCACCATGGAAAACGCCGACGTTCTCTTCGGCGTCACAATGGAAGAAAAGGGCGTTTCCAAAATAGTTTCGGTAAAGATTTCCGAAGTCGAATCGCGCCTCGGCGGCGATACCGTCGCCTGACGGGTTGTAAAAGCCGTGTTTTTGCGCGAGGCTTATGCAAAAAATATAATGTCGCAAGCGAAACGACGCTTTCGCACAGCAGGCCACAATTTGTTGCGTAAGCAACCTCGGCGGAGTGAATTGCCGCAACTAAATTATAACAGGGCGAAATAGGGTTGCGGCAAGAGAGGCAGAGCCTCTCAAACTAACGACAAGTCGCAGGCGTCGCCAGCCAAGACTTGTGTTAAATAAAAGTAGCATAAGTGCACAAGGCGGATTTATTCCGCCGTTAAGTTCGTCGGAATAAACCTCATTCAGAGCAAGTCGAATAAATTCAACTTGCAATATTATTCGGTTATTCCTCATCATTCGCGCAAAAGCCGTGTTTTTGCGCGAGGCTGATGTAAAAAAATATAATGTCGCAAGCGAAACGACGCTTTCGCGCAGCAGGCCGCAATTTGTTGCGTAAGCAACCTCGGCGGAGTGAATTGCCGCAACTAAATTATAACAGGGCGAAATAGAGTTGCGGCAAGAGAGGCAGAGCCTCTCAAACTAACGACAAGTCGCAGGCGTCGCCAGCCAAGACTTGTGTTAAAATTTTTTAGGTGTTATATGGGTTTCTTTTCTAAAATAGCCGGCGCGCTCAAGAAGACGCGCGAAGCACTGGGCGGCGCGCTCGGCGCGCTGTTTGCAAAGAATAAAATAGGCGAAGAGTTCTATGAAGAACTCGAAGAAATACTCATCTCATCGGATATCACTTTGGATACCGCCGAAGAGGTCGTGGATGAAATCCGCGCCGAAGTAAAGCAGGAACGGCTCAGGGACAAGGAGTATGTCGTCAGCCTTTTAAAGGATGTTCTGGAAGAAAAACTCACCGAAGCCGAAGTGCCCGAACTCGAATATCCCGCCGTCATCATGCTCGTCGGCGTCAACGGCGTGGGCAAGACCACCACGGTGGGCAAGCTCGCAAATTATTTTTTAAGGCAGCACAAATCCGTAACGGTCGCCGCGGCCGATACCTTCCGCGCCGCCGCAAGCGATCAGCTGGCTATATGGGCGGAGCGCGCCAAGGTGCGCATAGTCAAGCACGAGGAGGGCTCCGATCCCTCCGCCGTGGTGTTCGACGCCGTCTCCTCCGCCAAGGCAAGGGGCACGGACGTAGTCATCATAGATACGGCCGGGCGCCTTCACGTAAAGGCCAATCTTATGGAAGAGCTCAAAAAGATGGACAGAGTCGTCAAGCGAGAATGGCCTGC
This sequence comes from uncultured Clostridia bacterium, assembly GCA_944341195.1. Classification (GTDB taxonomy): domain Bacteria; phylum Bacillota; class Clostridia; order Christensenellales; family Borkfalkiaceae; genus Coproplasma. The sequence goes on along the minus strand of CALVLX010000118.1, from coordinate 2,031 downwards.
CGCCAATTTTTATAAACTGCTTGTGCTGGATGCAACCACGGGGCACAACGCCGTAAACCAGGCGCGAGTATTCGACGAGGCCATAGAGCTGGACGGCATAGTGCTCACAAAGCTGGACGGCACCGCCAAGGGCGGCTTCGTCATCTCGCTGTGCGCCGAACTCGGCATACCTGTCATGTTCGCGGGCGTGGGCGAAAAGCTGGAAGATATCGAACTTTTCGATCCCGAAGACTTTATAGACAATATACTTTAAGACTATGACAGAGAGAGAAAAGATGCTCGCGGGCGAGCTGTACAGCGCGGCCGATCCCGAACTTTCCGCCATGCACGAGCGCGCGGTGGCGCTCTGCGAACGGCTGAACTACGGCGGAGTAACCGGCGGTGAGCGCAGGCGCCTGATAGGCGAACTTTTGGGCAGTTGCGGCGAAAACGCCGTCATCGGCAGGGACTTCTGGTGCGATTACGGCTGCAACATACACGTTGGCGAAAATTTTTACACAAATTACGGCGTCGTGATTTTGGATGTGTGCAGGGTGACTATAGGCAAAAATTGTCTCATTGCGCCGCAGGTCGGCATATACACCGCCTGCCATCCCCTGGATGAAGAAACGCGCATATCCGGGCTGGAACTGGGCAGACCGATAACGATAGGCGACAACTGCTGGATAGGCGGCCGCGCCGTAATAAATCCCGGCGTAACGCTGGGCGATAACGTCGTTGTCGGCAGCGGGGCGGTCGTCACAAAGAGCTTCCCTTCCGATGTGGTGATAGCCGGCAACCCCGCAAAAATAATCAGGCATTTAAAATAAATACGCCCCCTTGTGCGGACAATATAGAAGGTGTTTAATATGAAAATTGCGGTAACTTATGAAAACGGCGAAGTCTTTCAGCACTTCGGCCACACGGAACAGTTTAAAATTTACGAAGTGGCGGAGGGCAAAGTGCTCTCCTCGCGCGTCGTCGGCACGGACGGTGCTGGGCACGGCGCTCTGGCGGGATTTTTAAGCCGCAACGGCGTGCAGGCGCTCATCTGCGGCGGCATAGGCGGAGGGGCGCAGGCCGCCCTTGCGGAGGCGGGGATAGCCCTCTACGGCGGCGTATCCGGCGACGCAGACAGTGCCGTCGGGGCTCTGCTTGCAGGCAATCTCGGATACGATCCGAACGTACATTGCGATCACCATGATCACGAACACGGCGAAGGCCGCAGCTGCCACGGCGGCGAATACGGGTGCGGGGGTCACTGCGGCAAAAACTGAATGTGTTAAAAATGTGCGCCGCCGCGACAGAATTGTCGCGGCGGCGTCAGCATGTTTTAATGTAGTTCAATAGTCGAGTATCGCGTCGAATATGTACGGCTCGTCCGAACTTTGGATAACGGCCATAACGTCGTCTTTGCCCGTGCTCTTTTTAACGCGGTGCAGCGCGTGGTTGAGTCCGCCGAACAACCCGGCGGACTTTTCGCTGCAATAAAAATAATAGTCGCCGAATTCGCCCAGTATTTTGCGTTCGGGCAGGGGCGAACTCTGCAAAAACCGCCCCGTTGCCGCGTCAAACCATATTGTCTTGTATTCGCTTCGGGCGTCATATCCGCCCAGTTCTATATAGTTATCGTGGCTTTCGATGCTGAACAGGTCGGCGTCGGTCGAGGGAAAGTCGGCAACAAAGGCAGTGGTAAAGGTCTCTTTGTCGAATTTATACATCTTATAGCCGCCCGTGCGCGTGCCGTCCTCCGAAATGTTTCCCAGAGCGTAACAGCCCGTCTCGCGGTCTAACAGACAGCTCGTGCCGTCCTGCGGCGAATTGAGCCGAATGCTGCGCCCGCCGGCCATGTCGAAAATTTCAAATCCTTCGAAGTAATCCCCAGTGCCGCCAAGTCGCACTCTCGACTTGATGTATAATACGTTGCCGTCGCAGAGAGCGTCGTCAATATACCTCGTTTCGTAATGCGTCCAGTCCACGCCCTCCCATGTCTTGTAATACAGGTCGCCGCCGGCGTACCGTGCCACATAGTCATCCGAAAACAACATACGG
>CALVLX010000117.1 GCA_944341195.1 uncultured Clostridia bacterium | reverse complement strand
CGCACGGCGAGCGCGGTTATGACCGAGACGGCCGCACTGACGAACACCTGCGGCGAAAAGGACTTGAACGCCTCTTCGAGCGCGAATATCATGCCCGTAACGGGCGCGTTGAAGGCCACGGCAAAGCCCGCGGAGGCGCCGCCGGCTATCTGGAGGCGGCGCATCATGTAGTTGCGGCGGAGTATTCTGCCCGCACCCTCGCCCGCGCAGCCGCCCATCTCTATGGACGGGCCTTCGCTGCCCGCCGCCAGCCCCAGAAAGACGCACGCGAGCGACGCGGCGAACATGGAACAGAGGGTGACATACCAGTTGAAGGGAAATTTGCCGCGGCAGGCGCCTTCGGTCTGCGGTATGCCGCTGCCGCGTATCATGGGCACGAACTTTACGAGCGTGCCTATGACCACCGCGCCCGCGGCGAGCACGGCGAAGAGCAGCGGAATAAAGGCCGGATTGGCGAGAAGAAGGGCGTAGACCTGACGGGAATACTGCTCGCCGTAACTTGTGCAGATATTATAAAAAGTTACCACTACGCCCGCGAATATGCCCGTGATAACGGAGAGAACGACTACGTCTATGCCGTAAAATTTAAAGGCCAGCCATGCCCTTGTAAGCGCCCTGCGATTTTTCATCTTTCACCTTGATTATATCTTGATTATATATAGTTTCATACATGTGCCGCGCGTAGGCGCGGGCTACGTTTATGCCCGTTACGCCCTCTATGCCGCCGAAAAAGGCATTGGAATTGACCTCGCAGACGGTGTATCCCCGTGCGCCGAAGAGCACGTCCACTCCGCAGTAATCGAGGCCGAGCGCGGCTGCCGCCTTCAGACATATTGCCGAGAGGTCGCCGTCGGGTTCGAGCGGGCTGCCGACGCCGCCCAGTTCGAGGTTTGAGCGGAAATCGCCCGATGACGTGCGGCGCATGGCCGCAACCACCCTTCCGCCGACGACGATGACGCGCGCGTCCGTGCCCGCGCTCTCGCCCACAAACCTCTGGAAGAGATGGGGGGAACACTTTACCCTTTGAGCCGCGGCACGGAGTTGGGCGCGGTTTTCCACCTTGAACACGCCCGCACCGAGAGAGCCGTAGCTCTCCTTTACTATCATAGGATAGCCCAGCCGCCTTTCGACTTCGTCCAGCGCGCCGCCGTCAACGGCGGCATCAGGAGTATAGCATAGCAGCCCGGGGAGGGTGAGCGGCATGGGAACGCCAGATCCCGCCAAGGCGACGGACGTGAGCATCTTGTCGTCGCAGTCCTCTATGCTCCGCGCGCGGTTGAAAAGGCGCATACCGCACTTTTCGAGCATACGCGCTATGTACTTATCCTTATCGAGATAGACGCAGAAATCGTACTCCCCGACGGTGTTTTTGAGGACGCCCCCCTCCTCCACCGTACACGCGAAGAAGTTGTTGGGGCGTATTTCGGCGGAGACGCCCATGAGCGCAAACTCCTGCCTGAGGCGCTCCGACTGGTTGAGCGAACTTTTGAGCCGCGAATAGGCGTTGACGAGAATGAGGCACTTTTTCATACCCCTTTATTATACCACACGCCGCCGGCAATTGGCAATACTTTTGCAAACTTCGCTAAAAAAACGGAGCGCTTTTTGCACCGCTATGCCGGGACGGCACGGACGCGCTCCGCGCGGCAAAAGGCGGGCTGCGCACCTTTTGGGGTGCGCAGCCCGCCTTAAATCTCATCGTTGAAGTTTTATACGCTGTAGAGCAGATCGAAATATGTGGGATAGGGCCAGTATTCGGATGAGGTAATCCTCTCCATGTCGTCGATGACGGAGCGCATCTCCTCCATTACGGGGATGACCTTGTGCGCCATGGCCTGGGAGGCGGGAATGACCTCCTCCATTACGATTGAGCCCAATATATCTTCGAGTTTTGTAATGAGCACGGAGAGTTTATCGTTGCCCTCCGACAGCCTCATGATGAGGTCGCGCTCGGTGTTGCAGGGTATGGAATCGTTTACCGCCTGCTTTGCGGCAACGTTTGCGCAGAGATCGGCAACGTAGTCGGAGACGGCGGGAATGATGTCCTGCTTGGCCATCTCGAGGAGGGTGAGGGCTTCGATATTGATTATCTTTGTGTAATTTTCAAGCTGGATGTTCGCGCGGGCGATGGCCTCCGCCCTGGTGTATACGCCCTGTTTTACAAAGACACGGATATTTTTATCTTCGAAGCAGACGGGAACGGCGTCGGCGGTGTTCTTGTTGTTCAGAAGTCCCCTTCTGAGGGCTTCGGGCTCCCATTCGGGGCCGTAACCGTCGAGGTTGAATATTATGCGGTGGTGCGCCTTTAATTCGCGCTCTATTACGGCGTTTGCCGCGCTCTCTATATCCTCCTTGCCTTCGAGCTCGTCGGCAAACTGTTCGAACGCATCGGCAACTATGGTGTTGATGACTATGTTGGGATCGGACACGTTGGCCTGCGAACCGAGCATACGGAATTCAAACTTGTTGCCCGTGAACGCGAAGGGGGAAGTTCTGTTTCTGTCGGTGGCGTCCTTGGGGAAGATGGGGGATTCGGGCACGCCTATCGAACCTTCGAGCGAGCCGACGGGCACGTAGTCCTCCCCCTTTACTATGCAGTCCACGAGAGCGCCGAGGTGGTCGCCGAGATATACGGAAATTATCGCGGGGGGAGCTTCGTTTGCACCCAGGCGGTGATCGTTGCCCGCCGAGGCGACGGAGGCCCTCAATATGCCCTGATAGTCATCCACGGCCTTTATGACGGCGGCGAGGACGAGTTTGAAGAGGGTGTTCTTTTCGGGCGAGGGGCCGGGATCGAGCAGATTGAAGCCGTCGTCGGTGGAGACAGACCAGTTGTTGTGCTTGCCCGAACCGTTTATGCCGCGGAAAGGCTTTTCGTGCAGCAGGCAGATGAGCCCGTGCTTTTTGGCGACTTTGCGCATTACCTCCATGGTGAGCATGTTCATATCCACCGCGGTGTTGGTGGAGGAGAATACGGGCGCCATCTCGTGCTGGGCGGGGGCGACCTCGTTATGCTTTGTCTTTGAAGGGACGCCGTAAGACCACAGCTCCCTGTCGAGATCGGCCATGAATTCGGCTATCCTGGGTTTTAAGACGCCGTAATAGTGGTCTTCGAGCTCCTGCCCGCGGCTGACGGGCGCGCCGAAGAGCGTCCTGCCCGTGAGGCGCAGATCCTTTCTCTTCTGATACATCTCCTCGGAGATAAGGAAATACTCCTGCTCGGGGCCGACCGTGGTGGAGACTTTTTTGCACGTTCTGCCGAAGAGGGCGAGAATACGCTTGGCCTGCTTGTCTAAAGCGTTCATGGAGCGGAGCAGGGGCGACTTTTTATCGAGCGTTTCGCCCGTATACGAGACGAATACGGTGGGGATATACAGCGTGCCCTCCTTGATGAAGGCGGGCGAAGTGGGATCCCACGCCGTGTAGCCACGCGCCATGAATGTAGCCCTTGAACCGCCCGAGGGGAAGGACGACGCATCCGATTCGCCGACTATGAGACTCTTGCCCGTGAGGCGCATGATCACCCTGTCGCCTTCGGGTTCGATGAAGCTGTCGTGCTTTTCCGCGGTGAGCCCCGTGAGAGGCTGGAACCAGTGCGTATAGTGGGTTGCGCCCTTGGAGACCGCCCAGTCCTTCATGGCCGCGGCGACGGTGCCGGCAATTGATACATCGAGCTGTTTGCCCGATTCGATTGTCGCCCTCAGAGCTTTATAAACTTCCTTGGGCAATGTTTCTTTCTGAACGGCGTCGTTGAATACGTTTTCGCCGAACATCTGGGGAACATTCATCTTTTTAGCTCCTGAATTTATTTATGCGGGGGCATCTTTCCGTACCTGCGGACAGCTGCGCCCCGTCCACGTTTAAGATTATAAAATATACGGCGCGATAAGTCAAATGCACAGTGAACAAAAATTTCTTTAACCTTTTTATAAAGACTATAAATTAAACTTATACTCTCTTTCGCCTGTCCGCATACCCCCGGCGGCGGCTTGCGCGCCCGTGCGGGCATTTACTTTACAAGGCGGGCGACGAGGTCATCCAGCACGTCGAAGAACCCTTCGAAGGTCTTTCCGCACACTTCGGCGTTTTTTATGGTTACGCCGCCGCAGCGCAGTCCGGCAACGGCAAAGGCCATTGCCACCCTGTGGTCGCCGAAGGTATCCACGGCGCAGCCTGCGGGAGCAGAAGGATATATCTCCACCCCGTCATCCCTCTCACGCACCCTCACGCCCATGGCAGAAAGATTTTTTACGATAGCGCGGATCCTGTCGCACTCCTGCTCCCTTATGTGGGCTATGCCCGTTATGACGGTGGGTTCGGGGAGATAGGGGGCTATGGCGGCAAGCGTGAGCGCCTGGTCGGAGAATGCCGACATATCGACGGCGCCGCCGTTGAAATTTTTTAAAAGGGATATAAAGGCCCCGTCGCTCTGCATGGTGCGGGGCATGATGCCGCGCACGGAGATGTTTGTGCCCAGTATCTTATTTGCGGCATAGAAGTAGCACGCCGCCGAAACATCCGGCTCTATATCGTATTTCTTTGCCCTATAGCAGCCGTCTACGGTGTATTCGTTGCCGCATATGCCTACATCAACGCCGAAAGACCACATCATATCGCACGTCATGTTGACGTAGCCCATGCCGTGGCTGCCCGCAGCCTCTATTGTAAACGGCTTGCGCGCGCACACCGCGCACATGAGCAACGCCGAGAGGTACTGACTGCTCTTTTTTATATCCACGGACACCCTTCCGGGCAGCGCCGACGCGCCGCGGACTATGAACGGAAAGCAGTTTTCTTCGCCGCAGAAGGTGAAAGAAGCGCCTATATCCCTTAACGAAGCTATGAGGGGGGCTATGGGGCGGCGCCTCATCTGCTCCGAACAATCAAAGCGGTATTCGCCGTGCGAAAAGGCGGCGAGGGCAGTGAGAAAGCGCGCGGCCGTGCCCGCCGAGCCGACGTATACATCCGCCCTTTTTGACGAAAGTACGCCGCCGCAGCCGTGCACGGTGAGCGTTGTGCTCTCTTCCTCTATTTGTATTCCCAAGGATTTGAGCCCTTCGATGAACTCCCTGCAGTCGCCAGTCGTCTGTGCGCCGTACAGCACCGACGTGCCCTCCGCAAGCGCAGAGATGAGCAGCGCGCGAGCCGTGACCGACTTTGAGCCGGGCACCGCGACGACCTGCACGGGATTATTTATTCTGCCGTAAATTTTATGTACCCTGTAATCCATGCATCATTAACCTGCTTTTCGCTACATTAATAAACAATAAGAAAACTGTGCCATACCAGCATATACAACTTATATTTTTTTATAACTATTTTTATTTTCAACCTCTTTGAGTTGAAAACTTAAACACTCTAAAAAATTCAAAATATTATCTTGTATATCCGGTAAGAGGTTATCAAAGGCAACCAATAAACGGAGTTGCTTTTGAGACAATTCATATTTGGCCGGAATAACATCGTGATTATTCATGCCTAATGCACGTTCGATGGCTTCAACAGTCTCCACGCGCGGATTTAAAGTATGACCTGAAAATATGTCATCCACCGTTCTTTTTGGTATTCCGGACGCGATAGATATATCTTTTAGCGTCATTTTCTTTCTTTTTTTTACTTCACGTAGGGTTTGCAAATCCATGGCAGATTCTTCACTCCTATCACATAAATTAAAGCATCACTTTCTTCTGCGCAGTATGTCGCCGGGGTGCAGCGCGAAGGGACAGTTTATGGTGTAATGTTCCTGCACGCGTTTGCAGTCGTCGGCGGGCGTGCCGTCTGGCAGGCGGGCCTCCTCCACCACGAAACTTTTGCCGAAGTTATCCGAAGGCGTGAGCACTTCCAACCTGTCGCCCGGCCTGAATCTGCCGCGCATTTCGACGACGGCAAACCCTTCGCCGCCGGATATGACGTTGGCTATGTAGTCGCAGTCGCCCCTGGCCTGGCTATCGGCATAGTTGACCGTTTTATTATTTGCCCCCAGCATATATGCCGTTGTATAGTCGCGGTGGGCGGCGGTTAAGAGCTCGCGCTCGACGACTTCGTCGTACCCGCCGTCCATGCAACGCCTGTAGGCATTGATGACGGTGGCAAGGTAATATTCACTCTTCATGCGCCCCTCTATCTTAAAGGAACACACTCCGGCCTTTGCCAGTCCGGCGAGGTGGGCGGACATGTTGAGATCCTTTGAATTGAATATATATGTGCCCCTTTCATCCTCTTCGACGTTGAGCCAGCCGCTCTCGTCGCCCCCCTCGTTCTTGCGCACCTGCCAGTTCCAGCGGCAGGCCTGCACGCAGGCGCCGCGGTTGGAATCGCGCCCCGAAAGGTAGTTGGACAGCAGGCATCTGCCCGAATAGGAGATGCACATTGCGCCGTGGACGAAGGCTTCGAGCTCGATTTGGGGCACGAAGGCGTGAATTTGGGCAATTTCTTCAAGCGACAGTTCGCGCGCGAGTATGACCCTGCCCGCGCCCTGCTCCT
>CALVLX010000116.1 GCA_944341195.1 uncultured Clostridia bacterium | reverse complement strand
AACAACATAGCCTCGGTGGTGGGCGGCGGCATAGGTACTTCCTGCCTGACGGTCATCGGCCAGTCGGTGGGCACGGGCGACGAAAACTGCGTCAAGTACTATATAAAGAAGATGTTCATCATCTCCTTTGTGGCCAACGCCATAACCGTGGGCATCATCATGGGCACCTGCCGTTGGCTGGTATATCTGTGGCAGTTGCCGGACGCGGCCTATCCCATAGCGCTCAGGTGCCTGTACTTCTGCCTCGCCTTCCAGTTTATCACCTATCCGCTGTCCTTCACCACGCCCGGCATACTCAAGGCCACTTCGGACGTAAAGTACGTAATGTGGTCGGCCATATCATCGATGATAATCGTGCGCGTCGGGCTGTGCTTCCTGTTCACCGACGACGCGTTGAGCCCCTGGCTGATGTCAACTTTCGGCTTCAAGCTGGAATTCGGCGCCATGGGTTACTGGATAGGCATGTGCTCCGACTGGGTGGTGCGCTCCGTTCTCTTCGTGTCCCGTCTGCTCACCGGCAGGTGGAAGAAGGCCTCCGGCCTGCTCCGCGCGGGTGCGGCCGGTGATGTCCCCGCCGGCGATTCGGCCGAAGGCGTACAGCCCGGCATATGCGGCGGCGAAGATAATGTTGACGCCGCGGAAGAGGGCGGCGCGGAGGAGGAGTGATGACTGCCGCAACCGCAAAAAAACGCTACAGCCTCTTCACAAACAGGGCGCTCGCCCTGCTCATAATCCCCATTGTAATAGAATCGGCCTTCACCATGTCGCTGGGGCTTGCGGATTCCTTCATGGTTCAGTCCGTGGGCGAAAACGGTACCGCCATGTCGGCCGTCTCCAACGTCGATCAGATCTCAAACGTCATGATCCAGCTATTCGCCGCCTTCGGCACTGGCGGGGCGATAATCACCTCGCAGTCGCTCGGCGCGGGGAGGGCGGAGGACGCGGCCAAGTCCGCCAAGCAGCTCTATGTGCTCATGCTGCTCGCCTCCGTAGTCGTGGCGGCCTTCTGCCTCGCGTTCAACCATCAGATAATCGACTTCGTATACAACGACAACGCAACGGGCTACAAGGACTACGCATATACATACTTCTATCTCATGGCGGCGTCCTATCCGCTGCTCGCAATGTTCTACGCCTCGGCGGCGGTGCTCAGGGCGCAGCGGCGCAGCATGAACACCATGACGAGCGCGGGCGTCAGTTTTGCGCTCAACGTCGGCTTCAACGCGCTGTTCATCTACGGGTTGAATCTCGGCGTCATGGGCGCGGGGCTGGCAACGGTCATTTCGCGCTCCTTCCCCGCCGTCTTTCTCACCGTGCGGCTGACGGATAAGAACAATCCCGTGCGCGTAAAGCTCTTCGAACGCTTCCGTTTCGACGGCAAGATAATAAAAAAGATACTCTTTCTCGCCATTCCCAGCGGCATCGAAGGCTGCCTCTTCCAGGTCGGCAAGGTCATGACGGCTTCGTTCGTCGCCGACGCCTCGTACAACGTGCTGCTGGCAAACGGCTCTTCGGTAAACAACGCAAACGTCGCCAACTCCGTCACGTCCAACATCAACACGATAGGTTCGATAGTGGGCAACGGCATAAACACTTCCACCCTCACGGTAGTAGGCCAGGCCGTCGGCACGGGCGACGAAGGGTGCGTCAGGCACTATATAAAGAGGATGTTTGCCATCTCCTATATAGGCAGCACTCTCTGCGTAGCGCTCGTGTGGTCGCTCTCGCCCCTGCTGGTGGGCATATTCTCGCAGAACATCACGGCCGAAGCATCGGCAATGGCCATGCGCTGCATAAATATCTGCTTTTCGGTGCAGATCTTCACCTATCCGCTCTCCTTCGGCGGCTCGGCCGTGCTGGAGGCGGCAAGCGACGTCCGCTACACCATGGTGTGCGCGGTGTCCTCCATGGCGCTCATGCGCGTGGGGCTGGGCTTTATACTCTGCACCCCGCTCATTCCCTCCCTTCATCTCGGCGCCGCGGGGCTGTGGATAGGCATGTGCGCCGACTGGACTGTGCGCTCCGTGCTCTTCGTCTCGCGCATACTCTCCGGCAGGTGGAAGAAGGCTTCGGGCATGTTCCCCGCAGAGGTCAAGCCTGCCGCGGAGGAGAGCGGGGGTTGACTTTAAAAATAATATAAGGAGGCCTATATCATGGCGGCAAAAGTCTTTCGCCAGATGTTTGAAGAAAAATACATGCGCTTTCCCGGCGGGCTGGCAAAGGCCGTCACGTTGAGCTATGACGACGGAGTCAGGGCGGATGTAAAGCTGATGGCCGTAATAGATAAGTACGGGCTGAAGTGTACCTTCAACCTCAATTCCACACTCTTTGACTGCGTAAACTGGCACAACCGCATGGACGAGGAGGAGACTTATCTCACATTCGGGGATACCCCGCACGAGATCGCCCTGCACGGCGCGCGGCATATATTCTTAAACAAAGTGCCCCTGCCCGAGGCGGTGAGGGAGGTGGCCTTCAACCGCGACTGGCTGGAGCATAAGTTCGGCCGCATCGTAAACGGCATGGCCTATGCCTACAACGGTTACAATGCCGATGTAAAGCGCGTAATAGCCGATCTGGGCGTGCAGTATGCCCGCACCACGCATTCCACCTATTCGTTTGCGCTGCCCGAAGATTTCCTCGAATGGAACCCCACCTGTCACCACACCGAGTACGAGCGGCTCAGGGAGCTCACCGGGCGCTTCACGCAGCAGACGCCCCTGGCCGAGTTCAAAGACCGCGAACCGTGGCTCTTCTATCTGTGGGGGCACAGCTACGAATACGACGACAATGTCAACTGGGACGTCCTCGAAGACTTCTGTGCGGCCGTCGCCGGGGCAGAGGGCGTGTGGTTTGCCACCAACGGCGAAGTGTGCGCGTACATAAAGGCGTGGCGCTCGCTGATCTGGTCGATGGACGGCGAAAGGGTGTTCAATCCCTCATATATGCCCGTCTGGCTGGAAATCCGCGGCAAGATTTACCGCATTCCCGCGGGCGGCACGGTAAAGTTTGAAGAGGAGTAGGGCGCGCCCCTCTGCCCCGTTCGGGGGGGGCTATGCCTCAAGGGTTGAATGCGCGGGCGCGGATATAAAAATGCGCGTCCGGGCATTTATTTTTTGTAATCCTCTTGATTTATTTTCACAAATGTTGTAAAATATATTCACTTACAACAATGGAGGGGAAAGAATAATGATACTCGATAGTTTCAGTTTAAAAGGCAAGGTGGCAATAGTCACGGGTTCCAACACGGGACTGGGGCAGGGCATCTGCCGCGCCTTCGCCGAAGCGGGCGCAAAGGTCGTCGGCGTGTCCCGCCGTCCGTCCACCGAAACGGAGGAGATGCTCGGCGGCGAAAATTTTTATAACGTGCTGGCCGATCTCTCGTCCACAGACGTAATACCAAAGGTGGTGGAGGGCGCTCTGGGGCGCTTCGGCCGCATAGATATCCTCGTCAACAACGCGGGCGTCATCAAGCGCCAGGATTCCATCGAATTTTCCGAAGAGAACTGGGACAGCGTCATCAACGTCAACTTAAAGACGGTGTTCTTCCTCACGCAGGCTGTGGCAAAACAGTTCATAAAGCAGGGCGGGGGCGGAAAGGTCATCAACATCGCGTCCATGCTCTCCTATCAGGGCGGCATACGCGTGCCCTCGTACACGGCCTCCAAGTCGGCCATACGCGGCATAACCATGACTCTCGCCAACGAGTGGGCAAAGTATAACATCAACGTTAACGCGATAGCCCCGGGATATATGGCCACCAACAATACGCAGCAGCTTCGTCAGGACGAAGAGCGCAGCGCGGATATCCTCGCCCGCATCCCCGCCGGACGCTGGGGCACTCCCGCCGATCTGGAGGGCGCGGCGGTGTTCCTCGCCTCGTCCGCTTCCGACTACGTCAACGGCTTCACCCTCGCCGTGGACGGCGGCTGGCTGGGCAGGTGAGCGCAATTTGCGCACGGTTTTTGCCTCGGCGCGCCGCAAAGTTTTCCGGCTGGGGCGGATATTAACCGGCGTGTATTTTTCGCTTCAAAACATTTGACAGAACATAAGTTGTGTGATAATATAATTGCGTAAAAATTCAATAGCTTTTATTTAAAAGGGAGTAGTTAAAAAGTGCGCTGCCGTCAACACGACATCATGTCCGGTTGCGCCACCGTAAACTTTCGGGAACAAGACTTTTAGCATTCATGCTGAAAGTCTTTTTTTTCATAGGGCGCCCCCTTTGCCGTAAAAACCCGCGCATATGCACATAATAATTGCGGTTAAAAGCGCAATATTCCCGTATGTACCGGTATATGCGGTTGTCCCTCCCGTCGTTTCGACCGGGGAGGCGCATTCCCGCGCCGTAGCGGGGAAATCTCAATGTGGGGCTGTCCTTTCTGTCATTTCGGCTTGATTTCCTTTTATTTGTCATTTCAACTTAATTCCCCTTTTCTGTCATTTCGACCGAGCGGAGCGAGTGGAGAAATCTCAAAGCCCGGTTGCAACAAGGCGTTAATAAAATAACACCGCCGCACTTACCCGTGCTTTGAGATCTTTCGACTGCGCTCAAGATGACAATGTATTGGCTTTGCCAAACATCGTTATTATGTCATTTCGACCGAGCGGAGCGAGCGGAGAAATCTCAAAGCCCGGTTGCGGCAGAGCGTTATAGACAGTGCCGCCATGACATGCGGCCGCAGGCACGGCCGCGGATTCCTATGTATTGTGCCGCGCTTTTGCGCGGTGAAATAAATTATAAGGAGTATTAAATGTTTCACAACAAGAGCATTGAGGATACTTTTACCGAAGTAAGTTCCTCAAAAGAAGGTCTTTCTGCCTCCGAAGCGCAGAGCCGTCTCGAAAAATACGGCAAAAACGCTCTGGCCGAAGCCAAAAAGACGCCTGCGATAATCAAGTTTTTGTCGCAGTTCACCGATCCGATGATAATCGTGCTGCTGGCCGCAGCCGTCGTGTCGGCGGTGCTGGCCATAGTGCAGGGAGAGTATGTCGAACTCATCGAAGGCGGCGTGATATTGCTCATCGTAATAGTCAACGCCGTGATCGGATTCGTACAGGAGGGCAAGGCCGAAAACGCGCTCGAAGCATTAAAGGCCAAGAACAAACCGTATGTCAAGGCCATACGCGGAGGCGAGCTCCTCACAATACCTTCCGAAGACCTCGTGGTCGGCGATATAGTGGTGCTCGAAGCGGGCGACGTCGTCCCCGCGGATATGCGCCTCATTCAGACGGCTTCGCTCAAGATAGAGGAGGCGGCGCTGACGGGCGAGAGCGTACCCGTGGAAAAGGACTGCGAGGCGCTGCCCGATGAAAAGGCTCCTCTGGGCGACAGGGCAAACATGGCCTTTTCGGGAAGCACGGTAACTTACGGCCGCGGCCGCGGCGTTGTCACGGCCACCGGCATGAACACCGAGATGGGCAAGATAGCCCAGATGCTCACCGAAGTGCAGCAGGATCCTTCCCCCCTCAACAAACAGCTCGCCAAGACGGCAAAGATACTCTCCGTCCTCGTGCTCGCCATAGCCGTTGTAATATTCATCGTAAACGTCTGCGCGCACATAGCCACCGGGCTCAGCGTCGATATATTCCTCAGCGCATTCATGACGGCCGTGGCCATAGCCGTTGCGGCCATACCCGAAGGCCTGCCCGCCGTAGTCACCATAGTTCTGGCTATGGGCGTGCAGAAGATGTCCAAGCGCAACGCCATAGTCAAAAACCTTCCCTCCGTCGAAACGCTGGGCTGCTGCGAGATAATCTGTTCGGATAAGACGGGCACTCTCACCCTCAACAAGATGACGGTAAAGGACGGCTACTGCCCCTCCGGCGACGACGCGCTGTTAAATCGCATAATGGCCCTCTGCAACGACACCGTGGCTACAAAGACGGGCCTTCAGGGCGATCCCACGGAGACGGCGCTCGTCGATTACTTCATCAACGAGGGCGGCGACTATAAGGCTCTCGTCGAAGGATATCCCCGCGTCAACGAAAAGCCCTTCGACAGCGTAAGAAAGCTCATGACCACCGTTCATTCGGACGGGGCAAAGATTTACAGCTACACCAAGGGCGCGCCCGACATGCTCATCGCGCGCTGCGCGTATATACTCAGGGAGGGCGGAGTCTCACCCATAACCCCAGCCGACATAGAGCAGATAAAGAACGCCAACAGCGCAATGGCGCACAGGGCGCTCAGGGTGCTCGCCGCCGCCTATAAGGAGGGCGACGACGTCTCCGAAGAGGGCATGATCTTCGTCGGCCTCATGGGCATGATAGATCCTCCCCGTCCCGAAGTCAGGGCGGCCGTCGCCGAGTGCCGCACCGCAGGCATCAAGGCGCTCATGATAACGGGCGACCACATGGACACCGCCTGCGCCATAGCCAAGGAGCTCGATATTCTCCGCGAAGGCGACCTCACGGCCACGGGCGCCGAGCTCGACAAGATGACCGACGAATACCTCTACGAAAACATTCAAAAGTTCTCTGTATTCGCCCGCGTCTCCCCCGAAAACAAGGTCAGGATAGTCAAGGCCTTCCGCGCCAACGGCAAAGTGACGGCCATGACGGGCGACGGCGTAAACGACGCCCCCTCCATAAAGGAGGCCGATATAGGCATAGGCATGGGCATCACCGGCACGCAGGTTTCAAAGGAGGCCGCCGACATGGTGCTCACCGACGACAACTTCGCCACCATAGTCAACGCCGTGGAGGAGGGCAGAAAGATCTTCTCCAACATCACCAAGGCCATACAGTTCCTGCTCTCGGCCAACATTGCGGAGGTGCTGTGCCTGTTTATCGTCGAGATGATCTCTCTCATCTCCGGCACTCCCCAGGACTTCATGACTCCCCTCATGATACTCTGGGTAAACCTCGTAACCGACTCCTTCCCCGCGCTTTCGCTGGGCGTGGAGCAGGCCGAAAAGGACGTAATGATGCAGCCGCCCAGGAAGAATTCGGCCTCGCTCTTCTCCGGCCAGATGGGGCGCGACATAATCATTCAGGGACTCATGCAGACGGTGCTGGTAATGATATCCTACCTCCTCGGTCAGTATGTCATAACCGTCGGAACGGAACACCATGCCGAACCCATGACGATGGCCTTCATCTCGCTGTGCTTCATACAGCTCTTCCACGCCTACAACCTGCGTTCGCAGCGCAACAGCGTGCTCAACAAGGGCTTCTTCTCCAACAAGTATCTCAATTACTCCGCGCTGCTCGGCATAGCGCTCACGCTCTTCGTCGTGCTCACGCCCGGAGTCAAGACGATATTCATCGACGGCGCAGACAATACGTTTATGCTCTCGCTGATTGAGTGGATTGTCGCGGTGGCCGTGGCCGTGGCGATAATTCCCCTCGTCGAACTTCAGAAATTTATCGAAAAAAAGCTCGTAAACAGAAAGAGCAAATAACCGTCTGACGGCGCATCCGCGCACAGTGCGCCCCGCGGCAGTCCTGCCGCGGGGCGTTTTTCTGTTTCCGCCGCATAGCACCGCCCTTACCCCTGCTTTGAGATCTTTCGACTGCGCTCAAGATGACATAGACGGGTTTTACCAAACATCATCTTCACGTAATTCCGACTAATCACCCCATACTGTCATTTCGACTAAGCGAGGCCGCAGGCCGAACGCATGGAGAAATCTCAAAGTGCGGTTATAACAGGGCAATAAAAATATGCGTCATCGCACAAACCCCAATTTTGAGATCTTTCGACGACGCTCAAGATGACAAGACCGCACATGCCCGGGCTTTGAGATGTGCTGCGTTCAGGGTGTCATAGAAAGGGCATTGTTGAACATTATCGCATATATCCGTATTATCCATAAATATATCCGTTTAATTACTTTACTTATGTGCCGCAAACTATTATAATGTTAATGCATAACAAATAATGTGCTTATCAAAAGCGCACAGAGAGGTCAATTATGTCAGTAAAAGAAAAGCTGGACGCCGTTGTCGAACAGCTCGGCTGCATCGGCATAGTGCCCGTCATCAAGCTGGACAAGGTCGAAAACGCCGAAAAGCTGGCCAAAGCCCTGCGCGAAGGCGGAATCAACTGTGCGGAAGTCACCTTCCGCGCCAAGGGTGCGGATGAAGTCATCTCCCGCATGGTAAAGGCCTATCCCGATATGCTCGTCGGCGCGGGCACGGTCTTGACTTGCGAGCAGGCGGATGCCGCCTATGCCGCCGGCGCAAAGTTCTGCGTGGCGCCCGGGCTCAATCCCAAAGTCGTCAGGCACTGCCTCGATAAGGGCATACCCTTCGCGCCCGGCCTCTCTTCGGCCAGCGAGATAGAGCAGGCCATAGAGCTGGGGTTAGACTTCGTCAAATTCTTCCCCGCGGAACAGGCGGGGGGGCTTCCCTATATCAAATCGGTGTGCGGGCCCTATACGTCCATGCGCTTCATGCCCACGGGCGGCGTATCGGCGGATAACCTCAACACCTACCTCGCATACGAAAAGATAGTCTGCTGCGGCGGCAGCTGGATAGTGCCCGGCAAGATGCTCGAAGAGGAGAACTGGGAGGGCATAACCGCACTCTGCCGCGAGGCCGTGGATAAGATGCTCGGCTTTGCCATGGTGCATGTGGGAATAAACTGCGCCGATCCCGGTGAGGCGGAAGGCGTCGCCGATATGTTTGATAGCGCCTTCGGCTTTAAAAAGAAGGTGGGCAACAGCTCGGTATTCGCATCCACTTACGTCGAGTGCATGAAGCAGCCCTTCAAGGGCAGAATGGGGCACATCGCCGTGGCCACAAATTCTGTAAAGAGGGCCATGTATCAGCTGAAGATGCGCGGCTACACGATAGATGAAAGCTCTGTCAAGTACGACGCAAAGGGCAATCCCACCGTGGCGTATCTCGCCGATGATTTCGGCGGCTTTGCCGTACATCTCGTGCTTAAAAAGTAATCAAGTCTGCAATTGACGATGCGGGGAGCGGGTATGCGCAGGCCGGATTGCTCCGCTTAAAGGCGGGCTTCGCCCGCACCGCAATTTCATCAATTAAAAATTCAAAATAAAAATATTTTTCGGAGATAAATAAATGAAAAAAATAGTGACAATGGGCGAGATAATGCTCCGCCTTTCAACCCCCAACAACGAAAAGTTCATTCAGGCAGATGAATTCGATATCAACTACGGCGGCGGCGAAGCCAACGTTGCGGTGTCGTGCGCCAACTACGGCCACGAAGCCGAATTCGTCACCGCTCTGCCCGCAAACGAACTGGGTGACTGCGCCATAGCCGCCCTCAGAAAGTACGGCGTGGAGACAAAGCACATCGCCCGCTGCGGCGAAAGGCTGGGCATATACTACCTCGAAACGGGTTCGTCCATGCGCCCCTCCAAAGTCGTATACGACAGGGCTCACTCCTCCATAACCACGGCCACGGCCAAGGATTTCGATTTCGACGCCATCTTTGAAGGCGCCGACTGGTTCCACTTCACGGGCATCACCCCCGCCGTATCCGACAGCGCCGCCGTCCTCACCGAGGATGCGTTAAAGGCCGCCAAGAAACACGGCGTCACCGTCTCCGTAGACCTCAACTTCCGCAAAAAGCTGTGGTCGAGCGAAAAGGCCCAGAAGGTCATGACGGGGCTCATGAAGTATGTGGACGTGTGCATCGGCAACGAAGAGGACGCCGAACTCGTCCTGGGCTTCAAGCCCGGCAAGACGGACGTCACCTCGGGCGAGCTCGAACTTGCGGGCTACAAGTCCATCTTTGAGCAGATGGTGGCAAAGTTCGGCTTCAAGTATGCAATCTCCTCGCTGCGCGTATCCCACTCCGCGTCGGATAACGGCTGGTCGGCCTGCATATATAACGGGGCTACGGGCGAATTCTACCACTCCAAGACATATTCCATCCATCCCATCGTAGACCGCGTCGGCGGCGGCGACTCCTTTGCGGGCGGCGTCATCACCGGCTTCCTCGACGGCAAGGATTTCAAGGCCGCGCTCGAATTCGGCGTTGCCGCTTCCGCCCTCAAACACACCATTCCCGGCGACTTCAACCTCGTCTCCCGCAAGGAAGTCGAAGCTCTCGCCGGCGGCGACGGCTCGGGGCGCGTTCAGAGATAATGAAGATAGCATTCCGCACCCACGATCTCGGCGCAAAGGGGCTTCAGGGCGTCACGGAGCGCATAGAGGAGTACGGCATAGAGGCTGTGCAGCTTGTAGTCTATAAATTTATGGACGAAGTAAAGCAAAAGCCCGGCTCGCTCACTCCCCAACTTGCCGCCCGCATAGGCGGCGCTCTGAAGGAAGCGGGCGTTTCCGTTCCCCTCATCGGCGCCTACTTCAACCCCGTCCATTCGGATAAGGGCAAAGTGGCCGACTGCGTGGGTGCATTCAAGGATTATTTAAGTTGTGCAAAACTGCTTGGCTCCGACATAGTTGGCAGCGAAACGGGTTCCTTCAACGACGATAAGTGGACGTATAACCCCCTCAACCGCACCGAGGAAGCCCTGCAGACGGTCATTGCAACCTTCACCGAACTCGCCGACTGCGCCGCCCAACACGGCGTATACATCGGCATGGAGGGCGCCGCCGGGCACTGCTGCTGGTGCGTAAAACAGTTGAAGCGCGCCATAGAGGGCATCGCAAGGCCGAACGTCAAGGTCATTTTCGATCTGTATAATTATCTCGATATGTCCAACTATAAAAATTATATGGATATACTCGAAGAGGGACTCTCCGCATTCGCGGGCAGAATAGCCGTCTTCCACATGAAGGATTTCGTCGTGCAGGAAGACAGGATAAAACAGGTCGCGCCCGGCAGGGGCATGTTCGATTATCCCGCAATACTCAAGAGGATAAAGGCATACGACAGGGATGCCGTGCTGGTGCTCGAAGGCACAACGGGGCAAGATATCCTGCCTTCAATTGAGTTTGTGCGCAGCACGTGGAACAGTGTGTAATCCGTTCCGGTTCTATGTCGATACGGCTCCGCAGATGCCTTTAATGATAGCGGGGCACGATTAAGCAAATGCAGGGCAAATATAAGATCGCGCAAAGAGAGACGAGCAACGCGTTTCTGCAAACAGCACACATGCGCTGTTTGCGCGTTGCGAGATGAGCGAGCACCTATGTGTTTCGTGCGAGCGGTGACCGAAAACGCCGCTTTCAATACGGCGTTTGAGAAGCACCCTCAAAATAACGGCAAAATGTTGCGCGCCCCAAGCGTACATTTTGCGTTAAGGTATTCTAAAAACTTCACGTGCGCAAGGCGGATTCATTCCGCCGTCAAGCGCGACACAATTAGTTGCGAAGCAACCTCGGCGGGTGAAAGCGGCGCAATTAAATAAACGTAGGGCGCAAA
>CALVLX010000115.1 GCA_944341195.1 uncultured Clostridia bacterium | reverse complement strand
AAAGACGGCCAAGATGATAGAAAGCACCAACCGAACCGTCTTTTTACGAAAGCCTGTAAGCCCCATCGTCAAAACACGGGCAAACGGCAGATGCCCTTTCCGTTCGATCTTGACCGGATGTACGGTTACAGCTTTTTCTTCGCACGTCTTTTTGTCGGAAACGATTTTCCCGTCCTTTAGTTCGATGATCCTGTCTCCGTACCGTTCTGCATTTTCTCTGTCATGCGACACGACGACGATCAGTTTGTTTTGCGAAAGCCCTTTGAGCAATGTAAATAAAGAAGCGCTCGTTTCGCTGTCCAGCGCGCCCGTCGGCTCGTCGGCGAGGATGATCTCCGGCTCTTTGATTAGAGCGCGCGCGATCGCCACACGCTGCTTCTGCCCGCCGGAAAGCTGTGAGATCTTTCTGTCATACAATGTCTTGCCGTCGCTGCCGACAAGCTCCACGCGGCGCAGTACGTCATCGACTTCTCGACGCGTTGCTTTTCTGTTTTGCAGCTGTAAAGCGAGCGAAACATTCGAGCCGACCGTGTAATTTTCTAGAAGATTAAATTCCTGAAAAACAAATCCTACGCTGTTGTTTCGGTAGGAGTCGAGATCTTTTTCTCTTTTAGCGTGAAGAGCCTGCCCGTTGACGATGATATCGCCTTCCGTCGGATTGTCCATTCCGCCGAGCAGATTTAAAAGCGTCGTTTTACCGCAGCCGCTCTTGCCCAAAATAAAGATAAGTCCGGAGGACGGGAGAGTAAAACTGACGTCGTCCAACGCGCTTACGGCACCGCCGCCCGAACAATAGAGCTTTGAAAGATGTTCAACCTCTATCATGGATTTCATTCCTTAAAATTATTATTTTATATTTGCGGGGGCAGTCAGGCCGCGCGCGCAAATATTAAAAATATTATAGTATGTTGACGGGCGCATATCCACCAAATGTATTTTACATCAGACTTTTACCGTGTAAAAATGCTTTTACACAGGCCGGAAATATGCGAAAACGCGGATGACTCTTACATTACCGTCATCCGCGTCTTGCCGCTTGTTCCGATTAAATTTTACAATGTGCCTGTTCAGTCGTCCTCGTCCATTATGATTTTATCAATTTTAATAACGGCGTCATCGCGGATATCAAGACATCTTCCACAGTTATCGCATATCTTTCGGGGATCGAGGTCGCACATATCGCACTCCCCGCATTCGATGCACTTTCTGTCATAAAGTACGCAATCTTCTCCTCTCTTGTTCATACTGCCTCCAAAAATTACAATTAACAGAATGTATTATAGCGCATGTAATATCAAAAAACAAGTATTTTTAAGGAACAATCGTTTGCTTTTTGGTAAAATATGTGTTATAATCGATTACAAGGAGATGTCATTATGAAAAGAATTGATAAAACGCAGCAGGTCTACGAATACATCAACAGATTTATTTCGGACAACGGGTATTCACCTACGGTGCGCGAAATCTGCCATGCCTGCGACATAAAATCGACGGCGACGGCGTTCGGCATTATGAACCGCCTTGCTGAAAGAGGGCTCATCACCAAGAGCAAAGTGGGCGAAAACAAGCGCCGCGCGATCTCCATAAACCAAAAGGCCGTCAAAATTCCCCTTGTCGGCACCGTTGCGGCGGGCGAACCGATATTCGCACAGGAAAATTACGAAGATTTTTATTCCGTTCCATCCAATCTCTTTCAGGGCGACGATCTGTTCATGCTCACCGTAAAGGGCGATTCGATGATAAACATCGGAATGTACAACGGAGATAAGATAATAGTCGAAAAACAGCCTGTGGCCGAAAACGGCGAAATTGTCGTTGCGCTCGTCGATGACAGCGCAACCGTAAAGCGCTTTTTCAAGCGCGACGGCAAGATAATCCTTCATCCCGAAAACGACGAGATGGATGACTTTGTCTTCGACGACGTAACCATTTTGGGCAAAGTCATCGGACTCATAAGAAATTTATAAATGCCCTGTCCGGCTTCCGCCCTAGGCAATTAAATTCCGTCCAACTCCTGCACGCAACTTATTATATCTCCAGGCAGCGCTGCCAGCCTGTCCGCTCCTGCGGAGATTAATTCCCCACTGCCGCCATATCCGTACAGCACGCCTATGCTCTTTAAACCGTTTGCCTTTGCCCCGCAGACGTCGTGACTTCTGTCCCCTACCATTATTGCGTCGGCGGCGGAAATTCCGAACGATTTAAGCGCGTGGGCGATGATATCCGCCTTTTCGACGCGGCTTTTATCGAGCGTGGCGGCGCTTACTCCTTCAAAATAGCGCTTTAATTTAAAATGGGCAAGGATCTTTTCCGCAAACACCTGCGGTTTGGAAGTGGCTACAATCAGATGCTTTCCCGTCTCCTTCAATGACTGCAGCACTTCTTCGATTCCGTCGTACACTCTGTTTTCATACAGTCCCCTCGCCGAAAAATATTCCCTGTAGAGAGCTATGGCCTTTTCGGCCGTGCTTTCGGACATGCCGCACTGCTCCATAAACGATTTGTACAGCGGCGGCCCGATAAAACTTTTGAGCTTGCTCTCATCGACTTTAAAAGACAATCTGTCGAGCGCGTAGAGAATGGAGTTTTTGATGCCTTCGTAAGGTTCCGTCAGCGTACCGTCCAGATCGAACAGAATATAAGAATACATTTTAACCCTTTATATGATTTTGGTTTATATAATATTTCGGCGCGCGCCGCTTTGCAAAGCGGCGCGCGCAATTTAAAAAAATATCTCAAAGCGACATGAGATAGGCTATCTCCTGCTTTGTAAGTTTGCGGTACTCTCCCCTGTCAAGCCCGCGCAGGGTGAGTTCTCCTATTTTAATGCGCTTTAAAAGCGTGACTTCCCTGCCGATTGCCGCAAACATCTTTCTGATCTCTCTGTTCTTTCCCTCGGTTATCGTGATATGGATCTTGGTATACTCCTTGTTGGTCTCAACGATATGCGCCTTGCATTTTTTGGTTACGTAACCGCCTTCAATCTCTATTCCGCTGCGAATGGGATTGAGAGTGGCTTCTGTAGCCGTCCCCTCTATCTTGACAAGGTAAGTCTTGGGTACTTCATGCGAAGGATGCGTCAGCCTCTGGGCAAGTTCTCCGTCGGTCGTCATGATCAAAAGCCCCTCGCTCTCGTAATCCAATCTGCCAACGGGATAAATTCTTCCCACGCTTTCGGGCATGAGATCCAACACCTTTCTGCGCCCCTTGTCATCCGAGACGGTGGAAAGATACCCCTTTGGTTTGTTTATAATATAATATTCATTCTTTTTTAATGTCACCCTGCGGCCGTCTATAGTGACTTCGTCGCTTTCGCTTACCTCCATCCCCAGGCCTGCCGTCTTTCCGTTTACTTTGACCTTTCCTGCGGAGATGAGTTCGTCACAGCCCCTGCGGGAAGCTATACCGCATGCGGCAAGAAATTTATTGAGACGCATAATTACCTCAAAAAAACTTATTCTGTAATTATACTATATAAATTTCCGCTAAAAATCAAGTTATTTTCAAGATAAATTTCAAGTTGCCCTTCAATGCCCTTCGAGTCAGCTTCCCCGTCGCCGCATTTTATCACTCTGTAATCGACCGCGCCGTCCCTCCTTATTACAATATTGCACTCATCTGCAATTTTGCACGGTATTATGCCACACATAAATACCATGTTTTGCGTCATCTTTACCAGTTTATATCTGTTGAACGCCTCATCTATGAGCTCCTTGCTCCTTTCATACATGTCGGGACAGTTGAGCACCACGCAGATGACGTCCATGCCCTCCCTTTCCGCCGAAGAGACAAGGCATCTCCCCGCCTTGAGGGTATACCCCGTCTTTACGCCGTTTGCGCCATCCAGTTCGGAGAGTATTTTATTCTTGTTTACAAAGCTGCGGTATTTGCCCGTATAGCTGCGCGTTGAAACGATTTTGCGGAAAGTCTGATTTTTCATGGCCTCACAGGCGAGCCGCGCAAGTTCGGACGCTGTTGTAAAATGCCCGTCGTCGGGCAGGCCGCTGGGATTTTTGAAGCGCGTATTCTTCAGCCCCATTTTCTCCGCGCGCTCGTTCATGACGCGCACAAACTCTTCGAGGCTTCCGCTGTGAATGACGGCGAGCGCGGTGGCCGCATCGTTTCCCGAACGCAGCACCAGGCCGTAAACGAGGTCGCCCAGGCCGATCTCCTCCCCTTTCCTTAAATAAATGCTCGATCCCTCTACACCTACAGCTTCGTCCGGAACGGTGACGACGTCATCGAGACAGCAATCCTCAATTACTATCAGCGCCGTCATTATCTTGGTGGTGCTGGCCATGGGCATACGCATTCCGGCATTTCTTTCGTGAAGCACCTGCCCCGTGGTCATTTCGACCACGCATTCGCCCCGTCCGTCGGCAAATGTCCTTCCCCCGCCCGTCCGGGGCGCATAGAGGGATATCGTAAGCGCCGCAAGCAGACACAGCGCAATTGCCGCGAGCTTAATTGTTGGCGATGTTGTGAACGAGTTCGCCCGTCTTTTCAATGAGCGCATTTATCGGTTCATCCTCCATCTTTATCAGCCTGCAGCCCTTTCCGTCGTCTATCAGAAAGCCCTTCGGCTTGACAGTGACGACCGAGCCGTTGCCGCCCGCAAACTTAAAGCCTTCAACCTCCCTGAATGTCTTTACGTCGCCGTACTCTCCCCCTCCGCCGATATTGACAACGGTAATCGATGAGAGAGGTATCACCTGCGTGCCGCTCACGGTAATTATGGGCTGCCCCACAACCGTGTCGGCGTCGGCAATCCTTTCAATCGGAAAACTCTTTTCAGATTGAGCCGTATTCAGTCTTTGCCTTTTTGAAATGTTCATAAATTTTCTCCGTAATCAGAACAAACGTCACTTTAATGACGGCAAGCACATTTATTATCCCGGATATTTTCGCGTAATATACAATATTTTCGTGTTCGCCGTTGAGCACAATATAATTTTTTAATCGCGTTCGGCCGCCCGTATCCGCAATAACCGAATAGACGGCGTCCGTAAGCGCGTTCTGCACACATGCGGCACATGCTCCTTTTACGCCCTTGACGCCGTAATCCCCCAACTGCGTTATCTTTGTAAGCGATACATTGTTGAATATTTTAACGGCGTGTCTCTTCAGGTAATCGGTAACTCTGCTCTCTCTGCCGTTTACCTGTATTTTATCCGGTGCATTTTTTACGCTGTTTGCACGGAAGAGAGTTACCAGCCTGTACGCGGTTACATTCAATGCCAGATATTTCTCCTCCGAATTGAAGTATACATAACAACTGACGTGCAGGGGAAAGAGCAAAATTGCCGTCACGACGGCAAAACTTATCACTACGGCGTCGCCCACAACTTTATTATCCGTAAATCTGCCGAAAATATGCGGCGGAATAGCAATACACAAAATTATGGCGGACGCGCCCGGCGCGTCCGCCACTTTAAAAATTGATATTATTTGAGCCGCTCCGTCTTCAACTCCAGCCATTTTACCTCTTCATCGCTCAAAATAAGTTCCGTGGCGGCAATGTTTTGCTCCATCCGCCGTGCGTCTGAACAGCTTACGACGGGAAAGACGTTCATTGCGCCGCTCATTGTGTATGAGAGCGCCACCGCGGCTACGGTCGTCTCGTGAACGCGCGCGAGATGCTCGCATCTGCGCAGCTTTTCA
>CALVLX010000114.1 GCA_944341195.1 uncultured Clostridia bacterium | reverse complement strand
TCAGATCGTCCATGTCGGAGGGCATGGAGTCTATCTCCGTGCGTATCATCGCCGCCGCCTCGTCCACGAGGTCGATGGCTTTGTCGGGCAGAAAACGATCGGTGATATAGCGGTTGGAAAGGGTGGCGGCTGCCACGAGCGCGTCGTCGTGTATGCGCACGCCGTGGAATATCTCGAACCGCTCTTTAAGCCCGCGCAGGATGGATATCGTGTCCTCGACGGTGGGTTCGCCCACCATGACGGGCTGGAAACGCCTGGCAAGCGCCGCGTCCTTTTCTATATACCTGCGGTATTCGTCCAGCGTGGTCGCGCCTATGCAGTGCAGTTCGCCGCGCGCAAGCATGGGCTTCAACAGGTTGCCGGCGTCCATCGCGCCGTCCGATTTTCCCGCGCCCACAACGGTGTGCAGTTCGTCTATGAACAGCAGAATGCCGCCCTCGGACGAAGCAACTTCCTGCAAAACGGCCTTCAGTCTCTCTTCAAATTCGCCGCGGTATTTTGCGCCCGCTATCAGCGCGCCCATGTCAAGCGCAAACAGCGTCTTGTTTTTAAGCCCTTCGGGCACGTCGCCCTTTACGATCCTCTGCGCCAGCCCTTCGGCTATGGCCGTCTTGCCCACGCCGGGTTCGCCTATCAGCACGGGGTTGTTCTTTGTCTTTCGGGAAAGTATTCGTATAACGTTCCTTATCTCTTCGTCGCGCCCTATAACGGGTTCCAGCTTGTGCTTCAGCGCCGCAGCCGTCAGGTTTGTGCCGTATTTTTCCAGCGCCTCATAGGTGTCTTCGGGATTGTCCGTAGTAACCTGCGTGTTGCCGCGCACCGCCTTTAGCCCCTGCAAAAAAGCATTTCTGTTTATGCCGAAGCGGCGGAAGAGGGAGCGTACTTTGCTCTCTTCGCAGTCCAGCAGCGCAAGGAAGATGTGCTCAACGGAAATATATTCGTCGCGCATTCCCTCGGCCGCCTTCTGCGCGCCCGCAAGTACGGCGTTTGCTTCGGGGGAGATGTAAACTTCCCCTTTGCCCTGTCCCGAAATTTTCGGCAGACGGTCAATCTCCTCCTTCGCGGCGGCTGTAAGACCGTCTGCGTCCAGTCCCGCGCGGGTGATTATGCGCGGTACTATGCAATCTTTGTCCAGCAGTGAATATAAAATGTGCAAAGGCAATATGGCGCTGTTGCCGTACTCTGCGGCCAGTCTCTCGCAGCGGTTTATTGCCTGAATGCTGCTCTTGGTAAAGTTGTTTGCGTCCATCGTTCGCCTCCTTTCGGCGCATTGCCGCGCCGTGATGTTCCTTTGTTTGATATATAACTCAAATGCCCGCGTTTAAAACATAAGTTTTTGTGCCGGCACAAAAATTTACAAATTTTGCCCGGAGGCGTAAGGGAGGGGGCGGGGCGGCCTATAAAGCCGCCCCGCCCCCGCGTAGGTAAATTTATATATCGAAGAGGCGGTAAATTTTTTCGGTGCAATATGTTTTGCCTCACGGCAGTATTCCGGCAATGTCCAGCCCGCCGAAAACTATCACCGATACTATTAGCACTATCGCAAACACGCGCGCTATTCTGCGCTTCACGTCAAACGATGCCTTGCCCGCAATGCGGGCGTATTCGTTCTTTGTCGCCAGCGCAAACGCACAATATAAGAGCACGCACACCGCCACGCCTATATAGTATAGGGGCTGGTCAAGCTCGTACATAAGTGCGGCAAATACAAATGCCCCCAGCAAAAATATTACGGCCGCGCCGTACAGTATGCGCGAAAGCCGCATATCCATCTGCCGCTTTGCCTGCACGTCGTCATCCGATATGAGTTCGTCTATCGTCACGCCGAACACTTCCGAAAGCAGTTTAAGGCTGTCTATTCCGGGATACCCCTTGCCCGTCTCCCATTTTGATATGGCCGCGCGGGTAACGTATATGGCTTCGGCAAGCTGTTCCTGCGTCATGCCCCGCTCGGTGCGCAGGGCTTTAATTTTTTGTCCGAGTGTCATGGTAAATCTCCCAAGTAAAAATATTTTAAAATAATTTGTTTGTCCGTTATTGATTATTATTTGTTTGTCGGTTTTGATTATTTTATTTATTTGTCTGTTTTTGCCCGGCGCTTTTATCCTACATTTTCGACCGCTCTCCCTGTCATTTCGACCGTTTTCTTCCTTTCTTCCCGTCATTTCGACTGAAGTGCGCCTGTGGCGCGCGGAATGGAGAAATCTCAAAGTTCGTCTAAAATAATGCAATAATCAAAGAACTCCTCCGTACTTACCCATACTTTGAGATCTTTCGGCTGCGCTCAAGATGACACAGTAAAGGCTTTTCCAAACATCATCTTTCCCGTCATTACGACCGTGCTTTTTCCCCGTCATTTCGACGGTGTTTTTTTCCTGTCATTTCGACCGAGCGCAGCGAGTGGAGAAATCTCAAAGTCCGTCTAAAATAATGCAATAATCAAAGAACTCCTCCGTACTTACCCATACTTTGAGATCTTTCGACTTCGCTCAAGATGACGCTGTAAAGG
>CALVLX010000113.1 GCA_944341195.1 uncultured Clostridia bacterium | reverse complement strand
GCGCGCGGAAACACCCGTTCTGCCATTTCGACCGATTACCTCTTCCTGTCATTTCGACCGAGCGCAGCGAGCGGAGAAATCTCAAAGCCCGGTTATAATAGGGCAATAATCAAATAATACTTCCGCACTTACCCAAACTTTGAGATCTTTCGCTTCGCTCAAGATGACATAAAGTGCCCGCCCACCCGCCTTAATTATGCGCCGGCGCGCGGAAACATCCGTTCCGCCATTTCGGCCGACTACCTCTTTCTGTCATTTCGACCGAGCATAGCGAGCGGAGAAATCTCAAAGCGCGGTTACGAAAAGCAATAAAAAATTCCGGCCGAATCAAGCTGCCCCTGCCAAGGGGAAGTGGCTTGCGCTGCAAGCCGAAAGGGTTTATTCAGATAATATTGCCGCAAATATCATCATGCGTATATTATTAGCGAACACAACGGCATACAAAATATTTGCGCGCGACGTCCGCCGTAACATGCTTTCGCACGCATATATGCTCTATTTTCAAGACGGGGCAAATCTTCGCTTCGCTCTCAAGTTTTTCGCGCTCGCGCTCTTCGGCGTCGCGGAGGATTCCCGCGAAGGCTCGCTCATCATGAGCGAGGGCTTCTCCGATATGATGGTGCGTCCCGCCGAGGGAAAAAATCCCGCCGTGAGCGACGCCGACGATATTGCCGCGGAGAGCGCCCTGAAGCCCGTGGAGGGCAACAAAAAGCTCTTTATATTTACTAATTTCGACCGCGCCTCGGCCGTGGTGCAGAATAAACTTTTAAAACTTCTGGAGGAGCCGCCGGAGGGCGTGTACTTCCTCCTCGGCGCAACTTCGCTCTCTCCCGTGCTGCAGACGGTCAGATCGCGCGTAAAGACGCTGGAGATAGAACCCTTTTCCGTCGAGGCCATCCTCGCCGCGCTCAACCGCAGGGGGGGGGACGGGGAGCTTAACGCCCTGGCCGCAAGGAGCTGTTCGGGCAATTTCGGGCAGGCCGAGGCCATGGTCTCGGAGGGATGGTTCAAGGATATCCTGGCCGCCGCGCGCGAGATATGTTCGGCGTCCACGCCGGCAAAGGCGGGCCAAGCGAGCATGAAATACGCCGAGGTAAAGGAGAGGGAAGAGCTGCTGCGGCAGATACAGCGCATATACTTCGAGGAGCTCAAAAAGTGCATTTCATCGCATGATATATACGCTTCAACATTTACCCGTCCCGCGTTGGAATACGCGGTGCAGGCGGCGGACAGGGCGGCGGAGGACGCAAAGTTCAACGCAAACTTTTCCGCGCTGCTGTTCAACCTCATGACGGGCGTGATAACGGAGAACGACAAATGGAAAAAATTGTTGGTGTAAAATTTAAAAACAGCTGCAAGGTGTATTATTTCGCGCCCGGCGGCGATAATTACGAAAAGGGAACGGATGTCATCGTAGAGACGGCGCGCGGACAGGAGTACGCAACCGTAGTCATGCCCGTCACGGAGGTGGAGGAAGAAAAGATAGTCGCCCCCCTGAAGCCCATCATCAGGCTTGCAACCGAAAGGGACAGGGAGACGGTGCTCCGCAACGAGGAGCGAAAGTCCGAAGCCATGCAGATTGCGCGCGAAAAGGTGGAAAAATGCGGCCTCGTGATGAAGATAGTTGACTGCGAATTCGCCCTCGACGGCAGCAAGGTCACGTTCTATTTCACCGCGGACGGCAGAGTCGATTTCCGCGAACTCGTAAAGGAGCTCTCCTCCACGTTCAGACTGCGCATAGAGCTCAGGCAGATAGGCATACGCGACGAAATCAAGATGATAGGCGGCATCGCCCCCTGCGGAAGGGAGTGCTGCTGTTCAAGCTGTATGCCCGACTTCAAAAAGGTCTCCATAAAGATGGCAAAAAACCAGGGGCTTTCCCTCAACCCGGGCAAAATTTCGGGGCTGTGCGGCAGGCTGATGTGCTGTCTTGCATACGAAAACGACTACTATGCCGAAGCCTGCAAAAAGGTGCCCAAGGTGGGCAGCGAAGTCGAAACTCCCGAAGGCAAGGCCCATGTGGTCAGCGTAAATATGCTCAAGATGGAAGTCAAGGTAAAGATAGAGCAAAAGGATTCCTTTGTCTACCGCGATTTTCCCGCGGATAAGATAAAGTTCCGCCGCGGCGGCGCTCCCGCGGGAGACGCGGCCGAAGAGCAGGACGAGGAGCTGAAAAACCTCATAGACTGATCTGATACCCGCGCCCGCCGCGCACTTTAGTGCGCGGCGGGCGCGTCGGATTTTTATCCTCTCTCCGCATCTTTCCGCGCGGCTCGTCCTCTCCATGCCCTCCCTGCTCTCCGTCTCTCCCGGAGGGGGCATCTCATTTATGCTGCCCGTTCCGCTCCGGCCTAGGCGTGCGCGCAGGGAACGGGAGGGCTTTCCCGCAAAAAAATTTGCCCGCCGCCTAAAAAAGATAGTCTACTCTCTTTACACAAAAAAATTTGTGTGATATAATCTATATATGGCAAAAGCCAATAAAGTCAAATATATGGAGGAAGAAACCAATGGCACACGTTATTACCGATGAATGCGTAAAGTGCGGCGCTTGCGCGGCAGAATGCCCCGTATCGGCTATCTCCGAAGGCGCAGATAAGTACGTGGTAGATCCCGATGCCTGCATCGATTGCGGCGCATGCGAGGGAGTATGCCCTACAGGTGCTGTCAAGCCCGAATAAGCATTTTATTTAAACAAACAAGGGCGGTGGCGATGCCTCCGCCCTTTTTGTTGTCAACTATGGAAATTTCTTTAAACGACGGCGAAGTGCTCGAAGAGCTCTTTGAAGATAAAAAAATAATTCAGAATAAATCCCTCTACCGCTTCACTTCGGATAGCATCCTGCTCTCGCGCTTCGCGCGCGCCAAGTACGGCGACGTCGCGGCCGATTTCTGTTCTGGCAGCGGCATAGTCGGGCTGCACTTTTTGTGTTTAAACGGCCATATATCGGGGGTAACGCTGTTTGAAATGCAGTCCGCCCTCTCCGACATGGCCGAACGCACGATATCGTATAACGGCTTTAAAAATGCCCGCGCCGTGTGCTGCCGTGTGCAGGATATTGGCAGGGAGTACGACGATAAATTTTCGCTCATTCTCTGCAATCCCCCCTACGAGCGGGGCGGGTTTGAAAATTTAACCTACGAAAAGGCTGTCTGCCGCAAGGAGATAACCATAACTTTGCCCGAGATTGTGGAGGCCGCCTACAGAAAGTTAAAGTACGGCGGCAGGTTTGCCCTTGTAAACCGCGCCGACCGACTGGCCGAAGTCATCTTCTGTCTAAAGGCGCGCGGGCTGGAGCCCAAGCGGCTGCAGTTTGTATCGGGCACACCCGGCGGCAAGCCATACCTCATCATGGTGGAGGCGGTCAAGGGCGGAAAAGTCGGGCTGGAAATGCTCCCTACAGCGGTCAACGCGCCCTCCGTTTAATCGGGAATATCCGGGTAATATTCCCAGGGCAATCGCCTTCGGATTTGCCCGTGCACCCGGCTTTCGGCCTCGCATAGTCTAAATGACGGCGGGATAACCGGGCTTTGAGATTTCTCCGCTCCGGCGCATAACCGCGCCTCCGGTCGAAATGACATAATGGCGATGTTTGGCAAAGCCAATACAATGTCATCTTGAGCGAAGAACCGAAGGTGCGCAGTCGAAAGATCTCAAAGCCGGGGTAAGCACGACGGCGTATAATTTTATTGCCTTGTAGTAACCGAACTTTGAGATTTCTCCGCTCGCTGCGCTCGGTCGAAATGACATTCGGTTATTCGTTTCGAGGGGAGGCAGGGCCTCCCAATGTCACGAAAAGTCGCAGCCGCCTCAAGGCAAGACTTTTGTGAGGTAAAAAAATAAAAGAGGTGCGCAAGGCGGATTTATTCCGCCGTTAAGCGCGACAACATTAGCTGCGAAGCAGGCTCACCGGAGGGAATAGCCGCGATTAAATAATAGTCGGGCGAAAGAGAATCGCGGCTAGGGAGGCAGGGCCTCCCAATGTCACGAAAAGTCGCAGCCGCCCCAAGGCAAGACTTTTGTGAGGTATATTTCATGGTTTTCTTCATAGCAACCCCCATAGGAAATTTAAAAGATATCTCCCTCCGCGCGCTCGAAACGTTGAGGGAGGCGGACGTCGTCTTCTGCGAAGACACCCGTCATTCGCTCAAACTCCTCAACGCCTACGATATCAAAAAACCCCTTCTGTCCTGCCATAAGTTCAACGAGAGCGAGGCTGCGGAAAAGATAATCGCGCGCGCCCTTTCGGGAGAAAACGTCGCCGTCGTTTCGGACGCGGGTATGCCCGTAATCTCCGATCCCGGCAACATAGTATGCGCCAAACTGAGGGAGGCGGGAGTGCTCTACACCGTCATTCCGGGCGCAAACGCCTTTCTCTCCGCGCTCGTGCTCTCCGCCCTGCCGGCGGATAGATTTGCCTTTCTGGGCTTTCTGCCCGATAAGCAGGGTGAGCGGAAAAAACTGCTCGAAAGATATAAAGATCTCGATCTTACGCTCTGTTTCCACGCCGCTCCGCAGGATGTGGAAAGGTATATATCGGATATGTACGTAGTCTTCGGCGACAGGCGCGCCTGCGCCGTGCGGGAGATAACAAAACTGCACGAAGAATCGCTCGCCTTCACTCTCGCGCAGGGGCTTCCCGGCGAAAAGAGGGGGGAGTACGTGCTCGTCGTCGAGGGCGCAAAGGAGGGGCAGAACGAACTCAATTCCCTCTCCGAACGCGAGCATATAGCCCACTATATGGCGCAGGGAATGGATAAAAAGGAGGCGCTCAAGCAGGCCGCCAGGGACAGGGGCGTCCCCAAAAGTCAATTATATAAATTCGGCATAGATTTATAAGGTCATTGCGCCCGTGCCCGCACTTACCCCCGCTTTGAGATCTTTCGACTCGCCGCGCAAAGCGCGGCTGCTCAAGATGACACTCTGTACGGACTTTTCCAAACATCGTCTTCTTTCTGCCGTTTTTCTTTCTCACCTTCCTTTTGTCGTTTCGCTCATTTTCAGCACCCCTTTTTGTCATTTCGACCGGAGGTGCATTTATGCGCCGGAGTGGAGAAATCTTAAAGCCCGATTTTCCTTTTTGTCATTTCGACCGGAGGCGCATTTTTGTGCCGGAGTGGAGAAATCTCAAAGTACGGTTGCAATAAGGCGTTAATAAAATAACACTACCGCCCTTACCCCTGCTATGAGATCTTTCGACTGCGCTCAAGATGACATTGTAGGGACTTTGCCAAACATCGCCATTATGTCATTTCGGCCGAGCGCGGCGAGCCGAAAGGGTTTGTTCAAATAATATTGCCGCATCAATAAAAATTCTTTATCTGTCCTCGTCTCTGCTTTCGGCAGGCGGCGCGGCCGTTCCAATAAACATTACAAGGATGTAACTATGGCTAAAAACAAAAACAACCAACAGAATATGACGATTTACGATTACGAGGACAAGTATGTCCGCCGCCAGAATTCGCGCGGGGCGCGGCTGCTGCTGTTCGTCGCAGCCGGGCTGGTGGGCGTCTTTTTGGCGTGGTGCCTGCTCTCCATTACCCTGCAGATATGGGGTATCAACGAGTACGCGGGCTATGCCGCCGCCGGGGTGGCGGTGTTGCTCTTTATATTCATATACATAGTGCCCGTCGTAAAGATATACAAGACCGACTACTTTGTCACAAACGTGGGCGCGCGGCACGCAGGCAGCGCAAAGAGGCACAACAGGCGCGTGCGCCGCAGCATTGCCGAAAAGATAATCGATTTCAACGCCGGCGTGGACGGTGCGGGCTGGTACGACGACAAGCTGGTGGGCGATATGGAAGTCGCCCTCAAATCGCACGACGACGGCGCGCTCAAACTGGCGCTCTCCGCGCTGTACAAGGGCAAGATCAAGAGGACGGCAAAGGACATCATATTCAAAAGTTCCCTAAAATCGGCGGCATATTCGGCGCTCTCGCAAAATTCGCGCATGGACGCGGCGCTGGTCGTTGTGGTCAACATGCAGCTCATCAAGGACATCGTCTTTTTATACGGCTTCCGCCCTTCGGATGCAAAACTTGTCAAAATTTTTGCCTCCGTCATGCGCAACGCACTCATCGCCTACGGGCTGGGCTCGGTAAAGATAGGCAACGGCATAGTGCGCACCATGGGCGACGCGGCGAGGGGCATACCCATTCTCGGCACCGCCATCGCGGCCATTGTGGACAGCTCCATCCAGGGCTTGACAAACGGCACGATGACGGCCGTGATAGGTTTTCAGACAATAAAGTATCTGAACAGGGAATACAACCTGCAAAACATTCTGGACGGCATAGAGATAGCCGAAACAGAGGAGGAATTAAAGGAGACGTGCGAAGAGCTCGAAGAAGAGCTGCGCAAGTCCCCCAAGGCCCGTCAGGGTGCCGCAGGATAATAAGCGGAGTTTAAAGAGATAAAAAAGCCCCGGAGATATGCTTGATTAAAACATATCCCCGGGACTTTAAAATTACAAGCCGGCTATTGCCCGCCGACTTTTAAGAAAGGTTTTTTTCGGATATAGTG
Source organism: uncultured Clostridia bacterium (assembly GCA_944341195.1). Taxonomy (GTDB): domain Bacteria; phylum Bacillota; class Clostridia; order Christensenellales; family Borkfalkiaceae; genus Coproplasma. The sequence goes on along the minus strand of CALVLX010000113.1, from coordinate 4,260 downwards.
TTAAGGTTTATTTTTATAAAGCGTTTAGGGTAGTTTTGCGCAAAAAGCCGGGACAGGCGAAAAAAGGGAAGGCAACAATCTGTTGCCTTCCCGAAAAGGTCGCCGTGCCTCGGCGATGGTGCACCTGAATGGATTCGAACCATCGGCACCAGACGTCGGAGGTCTGTGCTCTATCCAGCTGAGCTACAGGTGCATATTTCACCGTTGGGTGCGGCATATACGCCGTCCAACGGTATTATTTTATTCTACATACTGCGAAATTATGTTGAGCAGAATTTTCACCGTCTTTTCCATGCAGGGCACGGGGATAAATTCGTTGCGGCCGTGGGCGTTGTGTCCGCCGGTGGCAATGTTGGGGCAGGGCAGTCCCATAAAGGAGAGGCTGCTGCCATCCGTGCCGCCGCGCGTGGGCTCTATGCGGGGAACTATGCCCTCCGCCCTCATGGCGTCCGCCGCGGCGTCAACTATGTGCATCACTGGTTCTATCACGCGCGCGCAGTTGTAGTACTGGTCGTGCATATCGAACTTTATTCTGCCCGGATATGCGCGTGCAAATTCTTCGGCCAGTCCCTTTACAAAGGCCTTGCGCTCTTCAAATTTTGCACTGTCGTGGTCGCGTATTATGCCGGAGAACGCGCACTTTTCCACATTTCCTGCGATATCGTTCACAAAGTAATAGCCCTCGCGCCCCTCCGTCGTCTCGGGGCGTTCGCCTGCCGGCAGTCGCGCTATTATCTCGTTGGCGAGTATTACGGCGTTTATCATCTTGCCCTTTGCCGAGCCGGGGTGAATGTTCTTGCCCTCAATTTCAAACGAAAAGGCCGCGCCGTTGAACGTTTCGTAGGAAAGTTCGCCTATCTCCTCGCCGTCTACGGTGTAGGCAAAGTCGCAGCCGAATGCCTTTACGTCGAACAGCTTCGCGCCGTGCCCTATCTCCTCGTCCGGGGTGAAGGCTATGCCTATGTCGCCGTGCCTGAAACGGGGGTTATTGACCGCATATTCGGCCATCTGCATTATTTCGGCCACGCCCGCCTTGTCGTCCGCGCCCAGAATTGTCGAGCCGTCCGAAGTCACTATATCCATGCCGGTGTAGTTGTTCAGGGCGGGGCAGTCGGAGGGAGTTACGCGCGCGTCGTTGCCTATTTCAAGGTCGCCGCCCGCATATCTTATCACCTGCGGCCTGACGCCCAGCCCCTTCGGCTGATCGACGACGTCGATGTGCGCGATAAAGCCCACGGCCGCCTTTGCCGGCGCGTTGGCGGGTATCTTCGCGTATACATAGCCGTGTTCAGTCAGTCTTGCCTGCAGTCCCAGGGCGCGCAGTTCGTCGTACAGCAGTTTTGCAAGATTGAGCTGGCAGGGGGTGGAGGGGGTTACGCCGCCGTTGTTTTCGTCGCTCGGCGTATCCACTTTTACATATTTCAAAAATTTAGTCAGTACGTCGGTCATTTCAAAGCCTGCCTGAATGAGTTGGATTGTTTGTCGTAGTTGTAGCCTATCTGTGCCATTCGCGCGCATATATCCTCGGGCGAAAGGTCGTTTTCGCCGCAGAATTCCTCCAGCGAGGAGTATTCGTCGCGCAGTTTGGTGTTTATATAGGAAAGTGCGATAAAGTTGTCTTCGGGAATGTGCATAATAGTTTTTGTATTGCGTGCGCCGATGTTGCCGCCGTTGCGCCCTCCGTGGCGGAAGTGCATAAAGTATTCTTCGCGCAGCCGTACTTTGAGATTTCTCCATTTCGCGCGCCGCGGGCGCGCTCCAGTCGAAATGACATGATGGCCTATTGTTTGGAAAGGCCCGTTAATGTCATCTTGAGCGGAGTCGAAAGATCTCAAAGTATGGGTAAGTGTGGAAGTATTATTTTATTATCGCCTTATTGCAACCGGGCTTTGAGATTTCTCCATGTGTTCGGCCTGCGGCCTCGCTTAGTCGAAATGACAGGAAGGGGCGCCCGGCCGAAATGACAAAAGAGGGCGCGGGAGAAACGGCAGAAAGGGGGGGGGCGATGTTTGGCGAAGCCAATGCAATGTCATACTGAGCCGCCGCCGATTGTGCGTTGTAATACAACGAGATCTTTCGACGACGCCGCGTCAACGCGGCTGCTCAAGATGACAATCGGCGGCGTGCCGAATGTATCTCAAAGTATGGGTAAGAGCGGCGGGAGGTATTCACTCTTCCCCATTATAGCACATTTATTTTTATTTGCAAACACAAGTTGGTTGTGTTATAATAAAATTATGGAAAAAAAGACAGTCGTCGTGGGCATGAGCGGCGGGGTGGACAGTTCCGTGGCCGCCCTTCTTCTCAAGCGGCAGGGTTACAACGTAATAGGCCTCTTCATGCTCAACTGGGAGGAGGACGACATGAACGGCGCGTGCACGGCGGAAGGCGACTTCGAGGACGTGCGCCGCGTGTGTTCGCTGCTGGATATTCCCTACTATTCGGTCAATTTCGCCAGGCAGTACATGGACAGGGTGTTCAAATACTTCCTCGCCGAATACGCCGCGGGCAGAACGCCCAATCCCGACGTGCTGTGCAACCGCGAGATAAAGTTCGGCCCCTTCCGCGAGTACGCCCTCTCCATGGGCGCCGATTACATCGCCACGGGGCACTACTGCGGCATCGACCACAACGCCGACGGCAGGCACTACCTTTTAAAGGCGGCCGACGCGGGCAAGGATCAGACGTATTTTTTAAACCAGGTCACGCAGGAACAGCTCTCGTCCGTGCTCTTTCCTCTGGCCGCGTTGAAAAAGGAGGAGGTGCGCGCCATCGCCGACGAAAACGGCCTTTCCACCGCAAAAAAGAAGGATTCCACGGGTATATGCTTTATCGGCGAGCGCAATTTCCGCAAGTTTTTATCGCAGTATCTCCCCAATAAGCCGGGCAGGATACTCACCCTCGAAGGCGAGGACGTGGGCGAACACATAGGCCTCATGCACTACACTTTAGGTCAGCGCAGGGGGGTAAATCTCGGCGGCAGGGCGGGCGAAAGCGGCCGCTGGTTTGTGGTGAAAAAGGATTTAAAGAACAATATTCTGTATGTCTCCCACGGCGACGAGAGCCCCCTCTATACAACCTCCTGCGAGGTGAACGCCATCAATTGGATAGGCTATATTCCCCCTTCAACGCCCTTTGAGTGCACGGCAAAGTTCCGCTACCGCCAGGGCGAACAGGGCGTAAAGGTCACGCTGAACGGCGGGGGAGGGGCGCACGTCGATTTCAATGAGCCCCAGCGCGCGGTCACTCCGGGGCAGTACGCCGTCTTTTACGATAAGACGCGCTGCCTGGGCGGCGGCGTGATAGTTTAGGCAGTATCCGCGCCTTTGGCGCGGGAGGGTGCGCGCGGCAATCGGACGCCCCGCCGTTACGGCCGGTTTCGGGTTGTATAGCCGCGCTTTACGGGTAAAGAACGGGGCGCGGCGCGTCCGACGCGGCGGTTACCGGGTGCGGAGCTTTAAAGCTCTCCGGTCGCCTGCGGTTGATTAAAGAGCATAAAGTCTGTCTTATAAATAATACGGGAGCGGCGGGGACAAAATAGTCCCCGCCGCTCCTCTCGGTTTACGCGGCCGCATTGCGGCAAAATCAAGCCGCCTGCCAGCCGCAAAGATGGGCGATATCAGCTGTTGAGCGTTGCATATGCTCCCGCCAGACCGCACAGCACGCCGCCTATAGTAAGCAGCCATGCCCCTATTGCGGGAGTCGCCTCCACAAGAGAATACCACGTGTTGCCGCACAGCGTGTAGGTGCAGATAAGCGCCACGACTGCGCTGACTACGGTTACGGCGGCCGCGATGACGGTTATGAACTTTAAGAATTTGGGCCTTATCAGCATTGTCATCACCGAGCCGATAAAAGTTATAGCCGAAAGCACTATGGTTATTATCGCAAAGCTGTACGCTGCGTCGAATCCTTCGTACAGTCCCAGCTTTTCGGTGGCGACGTTGCGAAAGTCTGCAATTTCGCCAAATGTTCCGCCGTATTCGCTTGCCGTAACCCAGTCGGTTACGATGCCCACGATCGTGAGCGCGAGCCCTATGAGGGCGATGAGGGCGGCAACTGCGGCCATTACGTTGAGTGATTTAGCTTTTCTTTTTCTTTTTACCATAAAAATTCCCCCGGGAAATTATTTTTTGCGTCGGCCTTTGCCGCCGCTTCTATTAAATTCTATCACATCGTGCCGGCATTTGTCAACACTGTGTTTATTATTTTATATTGTTTTGTTTTAATAGACAATATTTGTCGCCAGTTGCCGCACAT
>CALVLX010000112.1 GCA_944341195.1 uncultured Clostridia bacterium | reverse complement strand
TTGCGAGGGGGGCGGAGGGGGAAGTCTAGTTAATAACATAAACAACCTCCCTATATATTTTATAATGGCGGGGCGGCAAAATTGCCGCCCCGCCATTATGTTGCTCTGCGCATAAATGAATACGCTCTATTATAAGTTCGGGTATAATGATATACAAATATACAGTATAAAACCCCGATATTAGTGCATACCAATATTTTAATATTAATAAACTAATTTAATTGCAATACTTGACAATGTGAAAATTCGGTGATAAAATATAGTTAATAGATATTTTCAAGGCATAAATGCATATCGTCGTTTGAGATTATATGCCGCAGGCATAAAATTTTACGTCGTCTGCATTTAGTGCTATAATAAAACTAGGAGGAAAATATGAAAATTTTAAGAAAACGCTTTTTTGCATTGTTGGTTGCGCTGTTCCTTTTAGTAACGGCAATAGGCGCAGTCGGGTTCGGGCAGAGTAAAAAGACCTATGCTCTCCCGTCGGACTTTATTGGCGATAACGACATGATCTATTACTTCAGTGATTCTTCGCCAATCTTCATGGATATCATCGATCAGGAGTTTCATATGCCTGTTTACTATGATATCCATTCGCTCATAAGTTCCCAGGAGCTTGCCTTTATGCTCTATTCCGGTTATTTCTGGGGGCTCGAAGATTATGCCGTGTCGTCCGAAAATAACTGTGTTGCCATTGTCGAAATTAAAACTCTGTTGCCCGATTCAAACGTGCTCTGCAATCTCATCTATTGTCTTCAGGCACAGGGCTTCAGGGTTTTGCTGGTAACTCCTTACATAAATCCCCTCATCGATGCGTGCAATTGCGCCGATAGCTATCTCCCCTGTGAAGTCGATAAATACAGCCGCTTTTTAAGGAACTCCGTCCGCAGTATGCTGGATGGCAGTGAGTTGCTTGATTCGTTCGTCATGGTCATGGACGGCAGATTTATCGGCGTGGACGGCGGCGGCCAGTACGGCCTCGAACAGCTCTGCTCTTCATCTGTGCTCAGGCGGTTGCTCATGCACCTCAACTATAATTGCGATCCGTACAGAGAAATGGACTTCGGCAGTCAGCTCTATCAGAATATCTGGGGCGTATATCGGCAATATTTTATTGAGCCCGCCGGGCGTGATTTAAATTATTTTGAAGGCGATACAAATATAGATGACTATATCGAGTTTTGGAAGTTCGTGTCTGAAAACGAGGATAGTTTAGATTACGCCGATGAAGACTATTTGGCCGAATATAATGCCGCCTGCAAAGAATATTATCTGCAGTTCTATGCGGAAGCCTTAAAGCTGCAGGTGAGTGATGCCGATAATCCCGATAATCCCGATAAGGACGTGCATATATTGGCCCATGCCGATAATTATCTCTATATCGATGTAACCGATATCTCTCCCGAAACGGGCTTTGCCGCCGGCTATTCGTTTGCAAGTTATTTGCAGCTCTTCGCCGCGTTTGATCCGGATGTTTATAATATCTGCTTTATGGGCATCTGGCAGCTCAAATCCTCGTTTTATAGCTTCATTGACTATATGCAGCAAGCATTTAAAGATATAGAGGATGGAGGCCAGGGATTGGGTGATTTATATCCGAATGTCAATCCTGTGCCCTTCATCTGGGAAAAGGATGAGATAAATTGGGGTGACGGAATTATAATATCCTTGGAGGAAGGATACCAGGAAAGATACGGCGATGAGTATGGCGAACCCGATATAGATGGCGAGTTTTCTCCTTCCGATCTCGAGCTGGATGCTTTATTCGATAACTTCATTTCAGAAATGGAAGAACTGATATTTGGTTAAAACCGCATGGCAGGTGAATGTATGAATAAGAATAAATTTTTTAAGTTGTTTTGTCTGTTGGCTGTTGTCGTGGTATTCTGCCTCATGGCGGCGTGCTCCCAACCCAAGGATTTGCGGCAGCTTTCGGAGCCCGCCAATCTCCGCGTCGAAGAGGGCGTGCTTGTGTGGGACGGGGTGGAAAACGCCTGCGGCTATATGGTGTATTATAAAAATGAGGAATTCCCCGCCGATCAGCCCCGTTATGACCTTTCGTCCTTCGCGTCGCCCGGCGTCTATCTGCTTCAGGTGCAGGCTCTTGGCGACGGAAAAAATTATTCCGATTCCGATTGCGCGGAATATTCCTATGAGGTAAAGGATAGTCAGGATGTCCCTTCCCCACCCGAAGAGTCTGAAGACGACGATCATTCCCAGGTTCTTGTGCCCACGCGCGGGCTTACGTATACCCCTCTTTCCGATGGCAGCGGCTACAGCGTTTCAAGGGGCTCGGCAGACCTCCCCGAAGTGCTCGTAATCCCCGAAAGTTATAACGGCCTCCCCGTAAAGGAGATAGGGGATTTTACTAACAAGTATCAATTCAGCATTATATCCAATACGGTCACCCGCGAAGTCCATCTGCCGGAAACTGCGGAAAGTATTGTAGGTGATGGTTTTTCAATGTTCAAGGCGCTCAGGGAAATTTATATTCCAAAGAGTGTAAAGGTGCTTGGTTCGGGTGTTTTTGAAAAGAGCGGTCTTCAAAAAGTCACTTTCGCCGAAGATAGCGAGTTGGAGGTGTTGTCCGGCTTCTCGCAGACCTCTATAACGCAGATAGATATTCCCCAAGGCGTAAAAGAAATCGGCGGTAGCGCGTTTTATGGTACGCCGCTTACCCGTATAGATATTCCCGAAGGTGTAACTTCAATAGGTGGCGGAGCGTTCAAAAATTGCACCGAGCTTGCTCATATAACCTGGCCGCGCCATGTAGAGTCTTGGGGTGTATGTTTAACCGGTTCGCTTTGGCTCAGTCTTCAGCCGGAAGGCCTTGTCGTCTTCGACGGCGTGGCCGTCGCATATAACCGTGCCGATGGCGATGGCGAGCTCGTTATCCCTTCCGAAGTACAAGTTCTTCTTGGCGGTGTGTTTGAAGATACGGGCGTCGTCTCCGTCACCTTGCACAATGGTTTAAAATTTAGCATGAAGGATGATTATGCTCCCGATGAATTGCCCTCTCCGTTTAAAGATTGTGCATCGATTGAAAGTGTGGTGTTGCCCTCTGATATTACGGTCATTCCCAGGCAGTTTTTCCGGAATTGTACGGCGCTGAAAAATGTCGCCCTCCCGCAAACTCTCACCTCAATTTCACAATGGGGCTTCGCGGGATGCACTTCGCTTAAAAGTATCAGCTTGCCCTCGTCGCTGCAACTTATAGAAAGGGAGGCCTTCAAAGGCAGCGGGCTCACTTATATCGATATCCCCGATGGCGTCGAAGTGCAGGAACAAGCATTTATTTCATGTTATGATCTCGCTTCCTACACGCTTGGTAAAGACGTCGTTGTCGGAAGAGCTGTTTTTTACAGTTGCACGTCTCTCGGCAAGGTAATGTTCCCCGCATCTCTCAGCGTCATTCCCAACTATATGTTTTATAATTGCACAAGCCTTGTCTCGGTTGAAATACCTTCTCATATATCAACAATAGATTCGAGCGCTTTTTCAAACTGTACATCGCTTAAACAGGTAATTTTGCCCGATAATATCGTTGTGAAGGGAGGGGCGTTTAAGGGATGCTCATCCCTTGGCAGCATCACAATCCCCCAAGGCGCGTCTTTCACCGGCACCAATACTTTTTCGGAGTGTACGTCTTTGGAGGAGGTTGTATTCAAGGGTACGGAAATAATTGCTTCCCTGCTGTTTGATGAAGTCACATCGCTTAAAACCGTAGTTTTTGATGAAGGCGTTGTGGAAATAGGCGAAAGTGCCTTCCGCAAATGCGGCCTGGTAAACATTCGGTTCCCTTCAACATTAAAGGTCATAGGGGAGGGCGCGTTTATTGGTTGTACCTCCTTAAAGGAGGTAATTATTCCCGACGGCGTGCAGTTGGGTGAAGAATGTTTTTATAATTGTTCTTCGTTACAGTCCGTCACCCTCCCCGGTGATATTCTGGTCATCCCTAAATCTTGTTTTAACGGATGCTGGTCTCTTGCCTCTGTATCCCTGCCGCAGAGCGTCGAAATAATAGAAAGAAGAGCTTTTGGTGACTGCATATCCCTTACGTCATTTACCATTCCGGAAAGTGTCCTGGATATCGGCAAGGTTGTGTTTGCCGAATGCGATAATTTAAAGCAGGTTGTCATGCCGGCGCATCTTGCGGCGTTTGTTGAAAATATATTGATGGATGTTCAGTTTGAGTATAACAACATCGAGCAGATATATTGTACCGGCAGCGAAGAGCAGTGGCGGCAGGCTCTCCCCGCAGGCTATGTTCTGCCTGCAGAAGTCACTGTATATTATTATGCCGAAGACGCGCAGCAAGCGCAGGGCGGATCTCAAAATTATTGGCACTATGTCGAAGGCGAGGTCACTCTCTGGGTAAAGGAGCACGATTGATTGGTAATTTATTGCTCCGGGTATAGTGTAAAGTTGTTTGAGTTAAAAATTTAAAAGGGCTTATCCCTCCATACGGGCGGCGTGTGTTTGTTTTCGGCAAAACGCGCCGCCTTATTTTATAAAAACAGCTTTTTCGCCCTTAAATATGTGCTATTATCTGCATAAACATGGCCGGATGGATAATTCAAAGCGCAATCACGTAGATATCAGGCGGCAAAATGTCCCGGGGGCGAGCGGCGGGATGCGCCCCTCTTTAGGCGTTCGGCGTTATCCTTCCGGCTCAGGAGGAATTGCAGGTGAAAGTTCATTTTGCGCGGTCGGGCGCGGTGCTCAGGATAAAGCTCTGCGGAGATATGGACGAATACACCGCCCCCGAAGCCCGGCGTGCCTGTGATCGCGCCATAGAGGAAAATCCTACGGCGCGCCAAATAATAATCAACCTTGCCGATGTGGCGTTCATGGACTCCACGGGCATAGGCTTTCTCATAGGCAGGTACAAAAAGGCCAAAAGCGGCGGCATGACCGTCTATGTCGAATCTCCCAATTTCGCGGCAGATAAGGTGCTCTCCGTAAGCGGCATTTATTCATTGATTCCACGGGTATAAGTATGGTAAAAAATTATTTAAAACTGCAGTTTTATTCATTGCCTTGCAATCAGGCGTTCGCGCGCGACGCGGTGGCGGCGTTCTGCGTCGATCTCAATCCATCGCTCTCCGTTCTTTCGGATATAAAGACGGCCGTGTCGGAGGCGGTCACAAATTGCACCGTCCACGCCTACAGGGACGCCCCCGGCATGATAACCGTCGAATGCGAAATCGAGGACGCCTCCCTACATATCAAGGTCAGCGATACCGGCCGCGGCATCGACGACGTGGAAAAGGCCGTTCAGCCCTTTTTCACCACCCTTCCGGACGACGAGCGCTCGGGCATGGGCTTTACCATCATGCAGACCTTTATGGATGAATTCAAAGTCGATTCCGTAAGGGGCGAGGGCACGGTTGTGTACATGACCAAACAACTTAACCCGGAAGTGGAGAATGTTAGATAGAGAGGCCGTCAACGCCTGCATAGACGCGGCAAAGGCGGGCGATCCCGCCGCAAAGGAGCTGCTCTTAAAGCAAAACGAAAATTTAATCAAATCGATAGTCCGCAGATATCTTGGCAAGGGAGTGGAGTACGACGACTTGTACCAGCTGGCCGGCATGGGGCTTCTGAAGGCGATAAACGGCTTCGATAAGTCCTACGGCGTGCGCTTTTCAACCTACGCCGTGCCCATGATAGCCGGCGAAATCAAGCGCTTCATGCGCGATGACGGCGCAATAAAGGTCAGCCGCACCCTCAAGGCCGCTTCAAAGAGCATCAACGCCTATGTCGAAGAGTACTCCTCCGAACACGGCGTGCAGCCTACCATCCGCCAGATTTCGCAAAAATTTTCCATGCCCCCCGCCGAAGTCGTCTTCACAATGGGCTCTTCGCGTATGCCCCTTTCGATATTCGCCCGCTCCGATTACAAGGACGAAAAATCCCAGCTTCTTCTGGATAAGCTGTCCTCGTCCGACGACCAGGACGACATGATAGACCGCCTTGAGCTGCGCTCCGCCATATCCGAACTCCCCGAACGCGAAAAAAAGGTCATAATGCTGCGTTACTTCCGCGACATGACTCAGGCGGAGGTGGCCTCGATGCTCGGCGTCTCGCAGGTGCAGATCTCCAGGATAGAAAACAAGGTGATGGAGCAATTCCGCAAAAAACTCACGGGCTGAAGGCGTCTTGCGCGTCTCCGCGTCAAAGTTCTGCCGGCGGGCAGCGGCAAAGCCGGGTATGCGGCCGCGCGGAGTGTTTTCCGCCAAAGCGTGCGGCGACAAATGTTTAATTTGTCGCCGCACGCTTTACATGTGCCCAAAAAAGTTGTATAATGTATAAAAACTATCCGGAGTCTTCAGATGATCAATCAAAAGAGTGTACAGTTGGGTTCGGTTCGCTCTGTAATACGCGAACTGTTTGAATACGGCAAAAAACGCAAGGCGCAGATAGGGGAGGAGAACGTGTTCGATTTCTCTTTGGGCAATCCCTCCGTTCCCGCGCCCGCCGCGGTGCAGAGCGCGCTCAAGGATATAATTTCCTCCTGCGATCCCGTCGAACTGAACGGCTACACCTCGGCGCAGGGCGATTTAGAGGTAAGGAAAGCCGTGGCAGACTACATAAACAAAAATTTCTCCGTCGGCATTTCGGCCGATAACATATATATGACGTGCGGCGCGGCGGCCTCGCTCTGCATAATCCTCAACGCCCTTCTCAACAAGGGCGACGAGGTCATAACAATTGCTCCTTACTTTCCTGAATACAGAGTATTCACCGAGCACGCCGGCGGAAAGCTCGTGCCCGTGGCCGGCAAAGAGGGCACTTTCCAGCCCGATATTCCCTCGATTATGGCGGCGATAACTCCCGCCACAAAGGCCGTGCTGATAAACTCACCCAACAACCCCTCGGGCGTAGTCTATAGCGAAGAGGCGATAAAGGAGATATGTAAGGTTTTACAGGAATTTAAGGAGAGGGGGCAGACCATCTATCTCATCTCCGACGAGCCCTACCGCGAACTGGTGTTCGGCGGCGTAAACGTTCCCTATATAATGAACTACTATGCCGAAAGCATCGTCTGCTATTCGTTCTCCAAATCGCTCTCTCTCCCGGGCGAGAGGATAGGTTACATAGCCGTAAATCCCGCCGCGCAAAACGCCGGCGAAGTCTATGCCGCAGTGTGCGGCGCGGGCAGGGCGCTAGGCTACGTGTGCGCCCCCAGTCTCTTCCAAAAGCTCATTGCGCGCGTCATCGGCACAACTTCCGATGTCTCCGTCTACGAACGCAACCGCGACGTGCTCTCCGCGGCGCTCGCAAGCTACGGCTACGAAGTCGTCCGTCCGGACGGCGCCTTCTACCTGTTTGTAAAATCCCTCGAACCCGATTCGGATGCCTTTGCCGAACGCGCAAAGCAACACGAACTGCTCATAGTCTCCGCAAAGTCCTTCGGGGTGGAAGGATACGTGCGCATCTCATACTGCGTTTCGCCGCAGATGATAGAGCGCTCCCTTCCCGCCTTCGAGGCTCTCGCCAAAAGCTACGGCATAAAATCGGCATAAGATGTTACGGCAGATAAAAAAGCGCCGCCCGCAGCGTTGCTGCGGGCGGCGTCGCGTATCCGGCCGTCATAAAGAGTATTCTTTCAAACGCTTTTTTATCGATTTAAGGTTCTCTTTTACGCTCGCCGCCGAAGCCCCGCCGTAGGACGTGCGCGCGTCGGCGCAGGCCTGCGCGCTCACGACGTCGCATATGTCCCCGCCGAATTCGGGCGCGTATTTTTTGTATTCTTCGGCCGTCATGTCCTGCAGTGTGCGCTTCGAAGCTATGCAGTCGCGCACTATTTTGCCCGTCACGGCGTGCGCCGTGCGGAATGGCACGCCCCTCTTCGCAAGGTAGTCGGCCACGTCGGTGGCGCAGCAGAATTCCGCCTCGGCAGCCTCGGCCATGCGCTCGCTCTTCAGCTTTATTGCCGGCAGCATCTCGGCCATGATGTTCAGGCTGTTTATCGTCTGCTTCTCGGCGTCGAAAAATCCCTCCTTGTCCTCCTGCAGATCCTTGTTGTAGGCAAGGGGTATGGCCTTTATCGTCGTCAGCAGGGCCATCAGATGCCCGTAGACTCTTCCAGTCTTTCCGCGCATCAGCTCGGGGATGTCGGGGTTCTTTTTCTGCGGCATTATGGAAGAGCCCGTCGAGTATTCGTCGGCTATCTCAAAGTATCCGAACTCCTCCGTCGAATAGAGAATTATGTCCTCGCACAGCCGCGAAAGGTGGCTCATTATCATCGAGCAGTCAAACAGGAACTCTGCGGCAAAGTCCCTGTCGGAAACTCCGTCCAGCGAATTTTCGCACGGCCTGTCAAATTCAAGCAGTTCGCACGTTATGTCCCTGTCGATGGGGTAGGAGGTCCCCGCCAGCGCGCCGCTGCCCAGCGGCATTACGTTGCCCCTTTCGCGCGAAGCCCTCACGCGGTCAAGGTCGCGCAAAAACATCTCCGAATAGGCGTTGAAAAAGTGTCCCGCGCACATGGGCTGGGCCTTTCTCAGGTGGGTGTAGCCCGGCATTATGTATTTCAGCCCCTCGGCCGCCCTGTCGCACAGGCTTTCAACAAGCCACACAAGGCTCTCCGTCAGGCTGTCAAAGGCGTTTCTTGCATACAGGCGGAAGTCGGTCGCCACCTGGTCGTTGCGCGAACGCGCCGTGTGCAGCTTTTTGCCTGCGTCGCCTATGCGCTTTACGAGTTCGTTTTCCACAAAGGAATGTATGTCCTCCGCGCCCGCAATTTCAAGGTTGCCCGCCGCAATGTCGTCGGCGATGGCGTTGAGTCCGCCGCATATGAGATTGCTCTCCTCGGCCGTGATTATGCCGCAGTTTGCAAGCATGGTGGCGTGCGCTATCGAAGCCGCAATGTCCACGCTCCACAGTTTTTTGTCAAAGGGGAGCGAATCGTTAAAAAGGTCGGCGTTCTTTGCCGTGGGCGCGTCAAAGCGCCCTTCCCACAGTTTCATTATAAAAACCTCTTTAATAAATTGACTTGAAATCTATTTCATTATATAATATTTAAGTAAACTAATCAACTTTATTTTGTCAAAGTAAGGCAATTTTATGATAATTCTCGGCATCGATCCCGGCTACGGCACAATGGGTTACGGCGTCATCGAAAAACTCAAAAACGGCAACATAGTCCCCGTCGATTACGGCGTCGTCAAAACGCCCGGCAACGAAAGTTTTCCCGTCCGCCTCGCCATGCTCGAAGAAGGCCTCAATAAAATTTACGCCCGGTACAAGCCCGAAGAGATAGCGGTGGAGGAGCTGTTCTTCACCAAGAACATAACAACGGGCATTCCCGTCGCCCACGCAAGGGGGGTAATACTTCTCTCCGCCGTCAAGTACTGCGGCAGGCTCTACGAGTACACCCCCATGCAGATAAAGCAGGCTCTCACGGGCTACGGCAAGGCCGATAAAGTCCAGATGATGCACGTGGTCACTTCGCTGCTTCATTTAAAGTCGGTCCCCCGCCCAGACGACGCGGCGGACGCCCTGGCCGTCGCCCTCTGCCACGCCCACACCAACCGCTTCGGCGACATGTTCGGCATAAGGTGACGGCGCAAAGCGTTTCCGCGCGCGGATGCCCGTCCAAAGGTTTTCTATGATAGGATATTTAAAAGGTAAATTGTTGTATTCCACCGCCGATGCGGCGGTAATAGAGGTAAACGGAGTGGGCTACGAGGTCTATTGTTCGGCCTCGGCCTTCTCAAAGATGACCGTGGGCTCCGTCTGCGAAGTCTACACCTATCTCCAGATCAGCGAACAGAACGGCGCAACTCTTTACGGTTTTTGCTCCGTAGAGGAAAAGAACATGTTCTTAAAGCTCATCTCCGTCTCGGGCGTCGGCCCCAAGATGGGCATAGCCGTCCTCTCCTCGATGGATTCCTCCGCTCTCGCCGCCGCCATAGCCACGCAGGATGTAAAAAGGCTGTCGTCGGTCAAGGGACTGGGCAAAAAGACGGCCGAACGCATCATTCTGGAATTGCGCGAAAAAGTTGGCGCCCTCCCGCAGGCTTCGTCCTCCCAGGGCGGCATTGCCCCCGTGGTATTGCCCGACGAAGGCGATGAGGATGCCATTGTCGCCCTGCAGACTCTCGGCTTCACACGCGCCGAAAGCGCAAGGGCAGTGGCGGCCGCCAAGTCCAAGGGTGCAAAGGGCATAGAAGAGATAATCATGCAGGCCCTCAAAACCATGTGACGGGCGTGTCGCACCGCCCGCAGCGGCAGGCACGCTTTTGCCGCACCCTTCAATCCGACCTCTCAAGTAAGGTGATTTTATGTTTTTTGATGACGAAGAATATACAACTCAGGACGACGAACGCCTCGTCCGGTCAACAAAGGGCGAATACGACGTGGAAGAAAACGTCCTCCGCCCCAAGACCATGGAAGGCTACGTCGGCCAAAGCAAGGTCAAGGAAAATCTCGCGGTATATATGAACGCCGCCAAAAAGAGGGGAGAGGTTCTCGAACACGTCCTTCTCTACGGCGCGCCCGGTCTGGGCAAGACTACGCTTGCGCACATAATAGCCAACGAAATGGGCGGCCAGCTCAAAATGACTTCCGCACCCGCGATAGAGCGCAGCGGCGATCTCGCCGCCATTCTCACCAACCTCAACGAGGGCGACATTCTCTTTATCGACGAAATCCACCGCTTAAATCACAGCGTGGAGGAGATATTGTATTCCGCAATGGAGGACTACGCGCTCGATATAATCGTCGGCAAGGGCCCTTCGGCGCGCAATATCCGCTTTTCGTTAAAAAAATTCACCCTCATAGGCGCCACCACCAAGGCGGGCATGATAGCCAACCCCCTGCGCGACAGATTCGGCATAGTCTGCCGCCTCGAACTGTATACTCCCGATCAGCTCAAGGAGATAGTCACCCGCTCGGCCGCCACGCTCGGCATACAGATAGATGAGGA
>CALVLX010000111.1 GCA_944341195.1 uncultured Clostridia bacterium | reverse complement strand
AGGAAAATCAATAAAAATAATACATAACAACTTAAAAGAAACGAACTCAAAGCACAAAGCCGAAAGATCTCAAAACCGGGGCAAGTGAAAAAGATCTCAAAGTTTGGGTAAGAGCGGCAGTATAATTTTTTCAAACCCTTTCGGCTTGCAGTGCAAGCCACTTCCCCTTTGCAGGGGCAGCCTGATTGCGGAGTAATTGTGCTGTAATACCTTTCTGCTAACGGGCTTTGAGATTTCTCCATGCGCTCGGCTTGTGGCCTCGCTTAGTCGAAATGACAAGAGGGAGGGGCTTGGTCGAAATGACAGTAAAAAGGTCGAGATGACAGGAGGGAGAGGAGTTTGGACGAAATGATTAGGGAAAGAATGATGTTTGACAGAACCCGTGGTATCGCTATGTAAACACAATACTAATAGTTATGCGGTTATATCTCTTTTGTTCCCCTGCCGCGCGCGGCATAAAAGCCATGCGCGGCAGGGGAACATTGCGTTTGCCGTGCAATACGCCGCTCTGTATGTAAATCAGACTTGTGTGATTGTTGTGTGAATATTTTTTGAATACAGTTCACATAAATGAATGTAATTTTTCAAAAATTTTCACATTTTTTGTATTTTCACGGAGAGTTGTATTCAAAATACACGTAATATAAATATTTTCGCCATAAAAAAAGAGAAATTTAATAAAAATACGTTGACAACGGGTGCGATAATGATGTAAAATTGCATAAAACATGAATAAACAAAAAAGGCGTTTTGAGACGGCCGCGGCCGTCTGCTGTTCCCGCAAGGAACAGCAGACAACAAACATTGTCAGCAAGGGCGCGGGCGCGAAAGATTTTTAAAAATCTGCCTATGCTTTTAACGGGCGCAGAGCCGGGGCGGCCGCGCCGCGGCACAGCCTTTTCGGGGCGCGCTCAATGCGGCAGGCGTTCATTCTGTCTGTTCATGTCAAGATTACCAATCGCGTTAAAACTTCCGCGCAAGCGGATGGAAATTTTTACTCATACTTTTTGGAGGTAACAAAAATGGCAAAAACTTTTAAAAAAGTTACCGTGCTGGCAGTTGCTGCCGTAATGGGCGCAACGGTTGTCGGCGCTGCCGCCTGCGGCGGCGGAGACGACGGAGCGAGCAGCGGAAAGTACACCTACACCGCGGCTACAACGGCGCTTGCCACAAACTGGAACACCCACACCTGGGAGACAAACGCAGATCAGGAAGTACTCACGTTCATTGAGTCTCCCCTTGTGGATCTCACCATTCTGGATTCGGAAGAGGGCACCTATCAGTGGGTTTACGAAATGGCTACGTCTGTCACCGACGTAACGGCTCAGCATCAGAGCGATCTCACAAAGTACGGAGTCTATCTTCCCGACGGCCAGACGGCTTCGCAGACGACCGAAGGCTACGTCTACGAAATCAAGCTCAGGGAGGGCGCAACGTGGCAGAACGGCGAGCCCATCACTGCCGACGACTACGTCTACTCCATGCAGCAGATGCTCAACCCCAAGATGAAGAACTACCGTGCAAACCTCTACATCTCGGGCGAGGCTGCGATTGCCGGCGGCTACAACTATTACTATTCCCAGACGCCCATATATGATCCCGTCGTTCCCGCATACGGCGCAGGAGAAACTCCCGATTACAGCTTCGATTTGAACAGCCAGCCCGTATACATCAACCTCGACATTGCTATGGACAATTACAGCGGTTACTCGTTCGCGTTGATCAAGGACTACGGCTACATCGCAGACGTTGAAAAACCCGTGCTCGACGAAAACGGCAAGCCCGTACTCGGCGAAGACGGCGAGCCTCTCAACCAATTTATTCCCGGCGCAACGTACTATGCGGAACTTAAGACCGAGGCCAACCAGTTCGGCTATATCCAGGTCACGGAAGAGAACAAGGAAAAGGTTATAGTAATAATGGATCAGTTCCTTTCCGCTTTCAAAATGTCTGTCTATAACAAAGACGGAAGCGTAAACAAGGAATTGTTCATGGAATTCCTCTATTACTATACCGGTGAAATTTCCGACGCCGTCGATTGGAACACTGTAGGCCTCTACAAGGTGGATGACTACACCATACGCTACGTGCTCAATACTTACCTCAACAGAAACTACTTCATGACCAACCTCACCTCCAACTGGATCGTATACGAAGAATTGTATGAAGCCGGCAGGACGACGATAGGCCAGCTTGAAACCACAACTTACGGAACGAGCGTGGCAACCACCATGGCTTACGGCCCGTACAAGATCTCTTCCATCGACAACAACAGGCAGATGAGGCTGACGCAGAACGAAAACTGGTTCGGCTACGAGCGCGACGAAAACGGCAACCTCGTATCATATACCGAATTTGAAGTGGACGGCAAGCGTCAGCGCCAGTACATGACTACGGATATCGTCATCGAAGTCATGACCGAAGACACGATGAGGCAGGCCTTTATGAGCGGCCAGATCTCCGAATGGTCGCCCGCCGCCGACGAAATAAGCGAGTTCAACACCAGTGAATATATGTACAGCATCGACGAAACGTACACGTTGAGCCTGTTCTTCAACACGAATTCCGACGTGCTGGCCAAACTCGACGAGACGGGCACAAACACCAACGGTAAAGTCCTCACCAGCGAAAAGTTCCGCAAGGCAATGAGCCTGGCAATCAACAGGCAGCAGTTTGTCACGTCTACGCCCGGATATGCTGCCGAATATTCGCTGATGAACGATCTGTATTACTATGATATATATAACGATCCCTCGTCCAGCTATCGCTCCAGCGAACCCGCCATGGAGGCCATCTGCAAACTCTACGGCGTTAAATACGGCGAAGGCCAGCCCTACGCCACACTCGAAGAGGCGTACAACTCCATAAACGGCTACAACCTCACCCAGGCGCAGCAGCTCTTCAAGGAGGCCTGCAATGAACTCGTGGCCGCAGGGCTCTACAAAAAAGGGGATGCGATACACTTCGATATCGCCTGGTCGGCAGGCGCTCTCACATCGGATGACAACGCGCAGATAGCCGCTCTCCAGACAATGCTCAACGCGGCGCTCAAAGATACGGGCTTCGGCACCATCACGCTCGAAGCCATCGGCAACCTCAACGACCGCTACGGCGACGTCTCCAACGGCACGTATGCAATAGGTTACGGCGCATGGGGCGGCGCGGCGTTCTATCCCTTCCGCAACTTCCAGGTATACATGGATCCCGACCAGTACGAGATCAACGAAGCGGGCTGCTGGGATCCCACTACCGAAAAGCTCACCCTTTCAATCGACGCCGATCAGGACGGCACTCCCGAAGAGTACACGATGACGTGGCAGGCCTGGTCAAACAGCATGACGGGTACGGGACAGTTTGCACAGTCCCCCTTCGAAGTGCAGCTTGAGATCACCGCCCAGCTCGAATACGAATTCCTCAACAAGTACTATCGTATTCCCCTCTGCTCCACCACGCAGTGCTTCCTTCTGAGCCAGCAGATCAAATACTACACCGAAACATATAACATCATGTATTCTTTCGGCGGCTTCCGCCTCATGACGTACAACTATAACGACGCCGATTGGTCGGCATACGTCAGCTCGCAGGGCGGCACGCTCAACTACGTATAATTTTTAAATTATAATTTAAGAATTTAGTATGAATAGTCGGCAATGGGAGAGTAAAAACAGCTTCTCCCATTGCTTGCTGTTCTGAAGACGTAAAAATTGCGCGCCGTTCTATTACATACTAACGCAAACGGAGGAAAACACCGTGACAAAATACGTTATAAAGCGAATCCTTTTGATGCTGTTCACGTTCTTTGTGATAATAACGATTTGCTTTATGCTGGTAAGACTTTTGCCAAGGGAACTGCCTACAGATAAAAACCTTGCAGAAATCATGCAGGCCCGCTGGGATGCGCTGGGGTACAACGAACCCCTTCTCGTTCAGTACGGCATATACCTCAAGATGATTTTTACAAAGTGGGATTTCGGCACCTCGTGGTATGTCCAGCGCATGGCCCCCGCATGGGAGGTCATCGCTTCCAGAATACTGCCCACCGTGCTCGTAAATTTATATTCGTTCATAATCTCCGTGCCCATAGGCATAGCGCTGGGGGCATTCGCGGCGATAAAGAAGAATAAGTGGCAGGATCACACAATAAGCACCCTCGTAATGCTCTTTGTGTCCATTCCCGTCTATGTATACGCCTTCCTGGTGCAGTACGTGTTCTGCTTCCAGCTCGGCTGGTTTCCCCTCACCGTAAGTTCGCTCACGGATGCGGGCGGCAGCTGGCTTTCGCCCACCATGTTCTGGTCTATGATGCCCGCCGTCATCTCGCTCTGCTTCGGCCAGATAGCCGGCCTGACGCGCTTCACCAGGGCCGAACTCACCGAAACGCTCACAGCCGACTATATGCTGCTTGCGCGCACAAAGGGATTAAAAAAGAGCCAGGCCATAACCCGCCACGCCCTCAAAAACGCCATGGTGCCCATTCTGCCCATGATAATTTCCACGTTCATATCCATTCTGGGCGGCTCAATGGTAATAGAGCAGATATTCTCCGTTCCCGGCGTAGGCCAGCTCTATATCCAGTCCATCGTCCAGCGCGATTACGACGTGTTCATGATGGATACAATCTTCTACACCTTCGTCGGCCTGCTGGCCGGCATAGTCGTGGATATCAGCTACGGCTTTATCGATCCCAGAATCCGCATGGGGGAAAAGTAATATGGAAAACTTAAACAACATCCCCAGGGAAAAATTTCAGTTCGCCGATACGCGCGATATATCCCACGATAAAAAGTTCGAAACAAAGCCCGTGGGCTACTTCAAGGATGCGTGGCTGCGCTTCTGCAAAAACAAGGCCTCCGTGGTGGCCGCGGTAATCATAATCATCATAGTGCTGTATGCGCTCATCGTGCCGCTCTGCGGACTGCCCGAATTCATGGATGCGTACTATGCCCGCATGTCGCCCCGCAACCTCGCTCTCCGCAACATCGGCATAGCCACGGGCGGCTCAACCAACGAGTATAACGAGCGTTCGCTCATCCTGAACTATTCGCTCGGCGCCGCCGCGGAGGACGCCGAAGGTGAGGGCGTAACGTGGGAGGAGGGACTCTCCGGCTACTATCAGCCCGTAATCGCCGTCAAGAGTTCGGCAAAATCGGGCAACAACCTTGTGTATACGGCCGAAGTGGATACCTACCTCGCGGTGGGGTTCATATATCATTCCATAACGCAGCAGGAGTATGCCGATATCATCTCCTGGCAGGAGGAGACGGGCAAACAGGTGCTCTATCCGCTCATAGCCGAAAACGAATACAATATCGATAAATCCAACGCAAATTACTGGTACAAGATGATCACGCGCGCAACGCCCGTCAACATAGTGGACGGCCGCGAAGTGCAGATAAGCTACGAAGACCTGCAGTCGGGCGAAGCGATGTTGGAAGATAACTACATGCGCGACGAAAACGGTTCGCCCGTGTACTACACATATACGGGCGGCGGCACGGTGGAAACGGCCATGTACCGCGTCCGCGTGCTCTACTATAACTACTACGTATATCAGAACGGGTTCGAGCCGCAGTATCTCTTCGGCACCGATTCGCAGGGGTATGACCTCGCCCTCCGCATGGCGCGCGGCATACAGCTTTCGCTCCTCGTGGCGCTCTGCGTCTCGGCCATAAACCTCGTTCTGGGCGCGGTTTACGGCGCTATAGAGGGCTACTACGGCGGCGCAATAGACCTCATCATGGAGCGCATATCCGATATACTTTCGGGCGTGCCCTTCATAGTCGTCGCAACGCTCTTCCAGATACATCTGGCGGCGCAGCTGGGGGCCATACCGAGCCTGTTGTTCGCGTTCGTCATGACGGGCTGGATATCCACGGCCGCGCGCACCAGAACGCAGTTCTACCGTTTCAAAAATTCCGAATACGTCCTCGCCGCGCGCACCCTCGGCGCACGCGACAGGCGCATAATCTGGAAGCATATATTCCCCAACTCGCTCGGTACAATCATAACTTCTTCCGTGCTCATTATCCCCGGCGTCATCTTCGATGAAAGCATGTTGAGCTTCCTCGGCATCGTCAATCTCGGCGGTTCGGAAATGACGTCTCTCGGCACGCTGCTCTCGGATGCCTCCAGCATATGGACGCGCTATCCCCACCTTATGATCTTCCCCGCGCTCGTCATTTCCCTTCTGATGATATGCTTCAATCTCTTCGGCAACGGCCTGCGCGACGCATTCAACCCTTCGCTTCGCGGCGTGGAGGAATAAGCCATGGCAGATAATATTTTACAGGTCAAAAACTTAAAGATATCCTTCCGCACCGTAGGCGGCACCGTCAAGGCGGTAAGGGACATCTCCTTCAACCTTGCCCGCGGCGAAACGCTCGCCATAGTCGGCGAATCGGGTTCGGGCAAGTCGGTAACTTCCAAGGCCATACTGGGCATTCTGGCCGGCAACGCCATCATCGAAGGCGGCGAAATACTCTACGACGGCAAGGATCTTTTGAGGATAAGCGAAGACGACATGCACAGGATCCGCGGGGACAAAATTTCCATGATCTTCCAGGATCCCCTGTCCAGCCTCGATCCCATCGTAAAGATAGGCAAGCAGATAACCGAAGCGATGATGCTCAAAAACAAGGCCAACCGCCGCGCGGGCAGGAGGGAATTCAACTCCATGCTCGCCACGCTCAGGCAGCACATGAAGGCCGCCGGCGGCGACGCGGCAAAGGTGGACGAGCTCACTAAAAAATTCGATAGCTTCAACACCGAAGCCCTCAAACTGGAGGGCGCGTACAACGCCGCACGCACCCATGCCGAGGAACTCGTCGCCGATATAGAAGATTTCCTCTTCCGCGTCGAACACAATCAGAAGTTCGATTTAAGGAGAAAACTGCAGTCCTTCTTAAAGAGGCTGCGGCTCGTAAAGGACGACTTCCTCACCCACGGCTTCGACGACGCGATCTCTGCCGCCTGCGAAGAGCTGCGCGGCATGATAGCTTCCCTCGGCAGCGTGTTCGACGTCATGCGCGAATGGCTGCGCCGCGCCACCGGGCGCGAAAACGAGGTGGAAGTGCCCCGCAACGTCGTAGATGCCCTCATATCCCTTAAACAACTCCTTCAAAACGTAACGGCGCAGCCCCTTCCCAACTTCTTCAGAATAGGCTACTGCAAGCTGGCGGGGCAGGACATCTCCCTCGACGGCAGAAGCGTGGAAGAACTCAACGCCGCCGCGCTCGAATACCTCGATGCCGACTTCATGAATGAATTCCTGGCTCTGGCCACGGCGGGCGTCAGACACTCGGCCCAACTCGCCCTGGAGGGCAAAAGGGCGTTTGTTCAATCGGCGGAAAGAGCCCGCTCTTTCTTTGCCGAAGACGGTTTCGCCAAAAAGGACGCCCATGCGCTGTGCAAGCAGTTCAACGCCCTCGTCGATGCCTCCATCGACCGTCTGGATACGGTCAAGGACAGCCTTGCCTACACCTTCAGGCAGAGCTTCCGCAGCGCGGTAAACAGGTATTTCTACTATAAAAAGCGCAATCCGAAGGAGGAGGCGCGCTTCGCCCGCCAGACCAAAAAGCGCGAAGCCCTCATCGCAAAGGGCAGGCGCGTGGACTGGAAGGTAGTGCCTAAAGTCGTAATGGATCTCGATGAGGAGCGCGCCAACATCATCGCCGTCGTAGACAGATTGGCCGCCAAGTATGAGGCGGATATCGCCTCTTCGGCGGGCGTCGATTACAGGGCCGGATGCGTCGCTCTCGTGGACTTTTTCAAGGAAAAGGCCTCGCAGGTCGTCTACCGCGTCACCGAAAAGATGGCGCGCGAAAGGGCCATAAAGCTGATGGAGGAGGTGGGCATTCCCGAACCCCGCATCCGCTTTTACCAGTATCCCTTTGAATTTTCGGGCGGTATGCGCCAGAGGATAGTCATAGCCATCGCCCTGGCCGCCAACCCCGATATTCTCATCTGCGACGAGCCCACCACCGCGCTCGACGTGACCATTCAGGCGCAGATACTCGAACTTATAAACAAGCTTAAGGCCGAACGCAATCTTTCGGTAATCTTCATCACCCATGATCTCGGCGTGGTGGCCAACATGGCGGACAGAGTGGCCGTGATGTATGCGGGCAAGATAGTCGAACTGGGAACGGCGGACGACATCTTCTACGATCCCCGCCATCCCTATACGTGGGCGCTGCTCTCGTCCATGCCCGATCTGGATACCAACGAAAAGCTGGATGCCATCCCCGGCACGCCGCCCAACATGATCTATCCTCCCAAGGGCGACGCCTTTGCCGAGCGCAACAAGTACGCCCTCAAGATAGATTTCGAAGAGCAGCCCCCCATGTTCAAAGTTTCGGAAACCCATTATGCCGCAACGTGGCTGCTGCACCCCGATGCTCCCCGCGTTCCCGTGCCCAAGGTGATAACCGACAGAATTGCCAACATGAAAAAACTTACAGGTGACAGCAATGGAAAATAACAACGAAGTATTGCTCCGCGTTGAGCATCTGTGTCAGTATTTCAAGATGGGGCGCAAGGAGCTCAAGGCCGTAGACGACGTCAGCTTCGAAATAAAAAAGGGCGAGGTCTTCGGCCTCGTCGGCGAATCGGGCTGCGGCAAGACTACAACGGGGCGTTCGATAATAAAGCTCTACGATATAACTTCGGGCAATATATACTTCAAGGGGCAGAGGATATGCGCGGGCACGCGCTCTTACCGCGAGGAGATATCATCCGCCAAGGCCGCGTGCCGTGCCGAGATAAAGGAGGCAAAGGAGGCGGCAAAGGCCGATCCCTCCGCAAAGCGGCAGGCCGAAGAGCGCATAGCCGCCGCCCGCCGCAGGTGCGCGGAGATTGTTGCGCGCAACAATGCCGCCATAGCTTCGGCAAAGCGCGACCATCGCACGTGCGACAGAGAGTACGCGCAGACGCTCGTGGATGAACTCAAAAGGGAGTACGAACCCAAACTCGCCGCTTCTTCGGGCAACGAGGAGCAACTCAAAAAGCTCAAAAAGGAGTTGCGCTACAAGTGCTCGGTTGCGCGCAAGACAAAGCTCATCACGCGCATCCAGATGATATTCCAGGATCCCATCGCCTCGCTCAATCCCCGCATGACGGTGCGCGAGATAGTTTCCGAAGGCCTGGTGATCAACGGCATAAAGGATAAAAAGTATATCGACGAGCAGGTGTACGAGATGCTCGAACTCGTCGGCCTCGTGCGCGAACACGCCGGCAGATACCCCCACGAATTTTCGGGCGGCCAGCGCCAGCGCATAGGCATAGCGCGCTCCGTCATAATGCGGCCGGACATGATAATCGCCGATGAGCCCGTCTCCGCGCTCGACGTATCCATTCAGGCGCAGGTAATCAACCTCCTGAACGAACTGCGCGAAAAACTCGGCCTCACCATTCTGTTTATCGCCCACGATCTCTCCGTAGTCAAGTACTTTTCGGACAGGATAGGCGTGATGTACTTCGGCAAGATGGTGGAGCTGGCGCCCTCTGATGAAATTTTCGCCCATCCCCTTCATCCCTACACGCGCTCACTGCTCTCGGCCATACCCCTGCCCGATCCCCGCTACGAAAAGCAGCGCACAAGGATAATCTACAATCCCATAGCCGAACACGACTACTCCGTCGATAAGCCCTCCATGCGCGAGATAACGCCCGGCCACTTCGTCTACTGCAACGACGCCGAAGAGCGCAAATACAGGGAACAGCTCGGGCTGTAAGGCGGCGCAATGAAGAGAACGCTCATAGAATATCTCATAGCCGGCACGGTTGCCGCGGGCATCGTCATGCTGGTGCTTTGGGGGCAGAATTATTTTGCCCTGGCCGAAAGCTCCGCCCGCTGCAAGGCGCTCTGCGATGCCTTTACGGTGTCGGGGCTCATGCTCATCCTTCTCAGCGCGCTCGTGTGGGTGAGCGGCAAGGGCGTCTTTCTGGGCATCGGCTACGCCGTAAGCTGGCTGGTGCACACGCTCATTCCCTTCGGCGCGAGGAGGCACGAAACTTACGCCGACTACCGCGAACGCAAGACAGGCGGAGGCGGCCCCAAGGGCTATTCGTTCGTCTTTTTCACGGGGCTGGCCTTCTTTGCCGTGGCGATAGTCATGCTCATAGTCTATTACAATATCCCCGCGTGAATATGATATTCATGTACTGAATACGCCGCCGCGTCCCGCGGCGGCGTATTTGTCAAAGATAAATAATTTATGGCGTCGATTGTTGATAACTTGCTATTATACGTCATAACAAGCCCTATTTATGACATGTTATGCACAAAAAGTTATGCACACGGGCGGCTGTTCAGAGTATAAAAAATGTGCGATTGCAATAAAGTTATCAACAATTTAACAAATTTATTACAAATTGCGCGCGTTTCGCCCGTATTTACGCTGAAATATGGTATATAATGAATAAAGTTATCAACAATTGTATAATTGCCGTGCGGATTTTGCCGCGCAGAGCGGCTTCGCGCGGCGGGAGGAGGACGCAATGACCGAAGTGGTTGCCGCCGTAATACGCCGCGGCGAAGAAATTCTGATATGCCGCCGCCCGCAGGGCAAAAACCTTGCGGGGCTGTGGGAGTTTGCCGGAGGCAAGGTGGAGAAGGGCGAGAGCCTGCCCGAAGCCCTCGTGCGCGAGTGCGGGGAGGAGCTCGGCATAACCGTCGCCGTCGGCCGTGAGATGTGCGATGTCCGCCATGACTACGGCGCTTACGGCGTGCACATAACATTCTTTGAATGCACCATCGTTTCGGGGAGTCCCGTCGCCTCGGAGCACAGCGAAATACGCTGGGTTAACCCGCAGGCGCTGGGGATGTATGCCTTCTGTCCTGCCGACGGCGAAGTCGTCGAAAAACTTTCAAAGGGCGGGCTTTAACTGTGCGTTAAAAGAGTAAAAGGATAGGCGGCGCCGCGGGGATTCCCGCGGCGCCGCCTGCGTTAAACGGGGCATATCGGCGCCTCTATTTGCTCTCTATCAAAGGATGGTCTATGTGTACGCACGCTTCAAATCCGTTTTCGGTCATGTATTTTTCTATATCCCTTGCGGCATCCTCGTCGCTCGTCTCAAGCCCGAAGGGTATCACCGCGTCAAAGTATACCTTGCCGCTTCCGCCGTCTATCTGCAGGTCGTGAACGGTGGCGGAGGAGTCTATGCTCTTTGCCGCGCGCAGCGCAACTCCCATGGCCGTGCCGCACGCTCCGCCTTCGCACGCCGGATCCATGTGTATAACGGCCTCTATGCCGAATTTTTCTTTGATTTCGCGTTCGATGTGGTCTATCATCGAATGAATGGTAACAATGTTGCTGTCGGCCGGCACTTCCACGTGGAAGCTGACGAGTGCGCGCCCGGGGCCGTAGTCGTGGTATATCAGGTCGTGCACGCCCAGAATATTTTCATGCTCCAGGGCGAGGCGGTCTATCTCCTCGGCCAGTTCGCGGCTTATCGGCCTGCCCAAAAGGGGAGCCTGAGTGGCCTTCATGGCCTCTATGCCCTGCCTGAGTATGAACAGCGCAACGAGCAGACCGGCCACGCCGTCCACGGGAAAGTGCGTGTACTGCCCGCATATGAGCGCCGCCAGCACCACCGCGGTCGCCACCACGTCCGAAAGCGAATCGGCCGCCGTGGCTCGTATTGAATCGGAATCTATGCGCCGGGCGATCTTGCGGTTGAAGTAAAACATCCACAGCTTAACGGCTATCGCGGCTATAAGTATGCCCGCCGTCAGCCACGAAAACTGCGCCGCCTCGGGCGAAATTATCTTTTCCACCGATGAGCGCCCCAGCTCCACGGCCATGAATATTATTATCACGGAAATTATCAGCCCCGAAATATATTCCAGCCTGCCGTGGCCGAAGGGGTGTTCCTTGTCGGGCTTCTTGCCCGCCATGCGGAATCCCACAAGCGTTATCACGGAGGATGCGGCGTCCGAAAGGTTGTTCAGCGCGTCGCCTATTACGGCCACGGAGGCGGCTATTATCCCCACTGTCAGTTTGCCCGCCACGAGCAGGATGTTGAGTATTATCCCCGTCACGCCCGAAAGCCTTCCGCACGCGCTCCGCACTTTAACGTCGTCGCCGCTGCCAGCGGGCACAAATAATTTTAAAAGCAGTTCGCTCATCGTTCACGCTCCGCACTTTTGTTCGATTATTCTATCACGCGCCGCCCGCTATGTAAAGTGTTTTAACGCGCGCGGAGCGCAAAATTTTGCCCTTCCCTGTTGCCAAGAGGGCGCAAACGTGCTACAATATCCTATGTAAGGGGGTAAAATCATGATACTCGGCATAAAGATAAAAAATTTCCTCGTCTTCGGCGGCGAGGGGGAGATGTCCCTTGCGGCGCATCCCCAAATAAAAAAGTTTTATTCCAACGTCGCGGAGAGCGGCGGATTCTCCGTCCTCAAGTCGGCCTGCATATACGGCGCCAACAACGTCGGCAAAACATGTATGCTGCGCGCCGTGGCGGCGGTAAAGGCCGTGCTCTCGGATATCGACTGCGCCTTTCCCGTGAACATCTTCACGGGCGATCCCGTCTGCACACTCGGCATCTCCTTCACCTCGGGTGAGGGGGCGTACAGCTACGAATTTTCCTACGATACCACGCGCGAAGGCGACCGCGAGCGCGGCTTTGTCAGCGAACGGTTCTGCCGGCTCTCCGCCGACGGCAGCGGCGGCGTTACGCAGAGCGAAATTTTTGTGCGCGACACCCTCTCCGGCAGGTACTTTTTTGAAGGCGACGGCGAGCTGGGCGCGCTTATGGAACTGCTCTCGTGCAGCAACATAGCCATCTTCACCGCCAACGACAAAAAATATCCCGCCCTCGCCCGCTGCCGCCGTATCCTCACTTCCTTCGCACAGTCCGTGGAGGTGCTGGATATGAACAACATCCCCATAGATAAAACGCTCGCCGTCCTCAAGAACAACCTCGCCATACGCGAGCGCACGGTGGAACTCATCAAACTGGCCGACCTCGACATCGACGACTATATCTACTCCCCGGCCATTGCGCGTCCCGCGTCCTTCCACCCCCAGGAAAATATCTTCGCTCTGCCCGATTGCCCCGAGGATATGTACCGTTTAACCTCAGTCCACCGCGGCAGGGAGGTGCGCAGCCTGACCTTTGATTCCACCGGCACCAAGAAGATGGTGGCCATAGCCAGCTATATTATAGAGGCCCTCACGGAGGGCAAGATACTCGTGGTGGACGAGATGGATTCCAGTCTGCACTTCAAGCTCACCCGCGCCATCGTCTCGCTCTTCAACAACGAACTCAATTCCGCGGCCCAGCTTATCTTCACCGTGCACGACGCCACCCTGCTGGACTGTGCAAAACTCTTCCGCCGCGACCAGATCTGGTTTGCGTCAAGGGAGGGGGAGGAAGTAAAGCTGCGCTCCCTCATGTCGCTGAGCAGGCCGGAAGCCCGGGGGGACGGCGACGTGCTCGAACATTACAAGTCGGGGGCGTTCGGCTCGCTGCCCGAACCCGACCTCATATCCGTGCTGCTTTCGGAAGAGGAGGGATCCGATGAAGGGTAAGCCTAAACGCATAACCATAGTGTGCGAAGGTTATGAAGAGTTCGATTACCTCATGCGCCTTCTGCACCTGGGCTTATGGGACGAAGCGTATACGGTGCGCATCAAAAACGCCAAATCGCTCACCAACATTCCGCCCGTATACCAGAACGAATTCCAGAACGACAACGCCGATCTCGTCGTCGTGTTCTGCGACACCGAACTTACGCCCTACGAGCAGTTTATCTCCGTCTGCGACAAGATAGACAGGTTTCACAACCGCCGCGTCTCAAAGCACATAGTCTACTTTTCCAATCCCTGCACCATGCAGGTGCAGCTTTCGCACTTTGCCGCCGTGGAGCTTTCTACAAACAGCAAACATGCCAACGCGCCCCTCATCCGCCGCCTCACGGGGGTGGAAAATTACCGCGCCCGCGACGAACAGCGCCGCGCGATAAACAGGCAGATAACGCGCGAAAATTATTATCTCATGAAGTCCAATCTCGAAGGTCTGTCCCGCAATTTCAAAGTCAGGCCGTCAACCAACTTCATAACTCTTTTAAATTACCTCGAAAACCCCGATCCCTCCTGGGTTGGCCGCCTCGCCCGCAGGCTGTAGCCGGCGGCTGAATATGGCGCACCGCGCGGCATTTGCGGCGGATGCGGAAAATTTATCTCATTGCACACGGCGGCGCCGCGGCTTTAAAGGCCGCGGCGCCGCCTTCCGCATAAAAAATTTGCGCGCCGTCCGCGGTTTTTGCCGCGCAAATTCATAAAAATTGCCTCTCCGGCTATCATATACTTTTCGCGGCGCTATTGACAATGCCGCCCGCATATGGTAAAATGATATGCGTAAAGTTATACGTTCAAGGGGAAAAGAAAATGAGGAACGTTGCCATTGTCGAAGACGAGCAGGGCGCGGGCGATCTGTTGCGGTCGTATATCGAAAGATATGCTTCGGAAAACAACATTCAGTTCAACGTCGTCCGTTTTGCAAACGCCGCCGACTTTCTCGAAGGCTACATGCCCATATATGCCGTGGTTTTCATGGATATTCAGATGCCCAAAATGAACGGCATGGACGGCGCCGTGGAGTTGAGAAAGCTGGATAAAACGGTGTCCATCATCTTTATAACCAACCTCGTGCAGTACGCCCGCAAGGGGTACGAAGTGGACGCGGTCGGTTTTTTGGTCAAGCCCGTAAGTTATTACGATTTTTCCCTCAAGTTCCGCAAGGCGCTCGACGTCTACGTAATGAACGAAGGCCGCAGCATAACCATAAAGTATCGCGGCGGCATGTGCACCATCTCCACGGATAAGCTCATGTATGTCGAAATTATCGCGCACAGGCTGTATTACCACCTTGTGGATGAGGATATAGAGATAACCGGCGTGCTCTCCGATGCGGAAAAGGAGCTGGCCTCCTACGGCTTTCTGCGCTGCAACAAGTGTTACCTCGTAAATCCCAAGTTCATAGTCGGCATAAAGGGTTCGGAAGTGCGCGTGGGCAACCGCGATCTCCAGATCAGCCGTCCCCGCCGCGCAACCTTCCTTGCCGAACTCGCGGCATGGTGCGCGGGGCAGGGTGGAGGCAATGATAGCTGAAGTCGCGGGCATATATGTCCGCATCATTTTGGAATTCCTGGCGGAACTTTACGTCTTTTATATAGCCGCCATGCACGGGCTCGCCCGCTCGCGCTCCTTTGCGGTAAAGTTCTTTTCGGGGCTTGCCGCCATGGCCGCGCTGGCGTTCGGCATGTCGTTCGTCTACTATTTTTGGGGCGGCACGGTGGCGGGGCGCATAGCCGTATACATCGCGCTGTTCGCTCTCTCCGTCATTCATGCGGGGATATGCCTCAAAGAAAAGTTCCCTACCATACTTTTATCCTGCTCTTTGGCCTATGCGGCGCAGAACCTCTGTTATAAGCTCTTTCTCCTCTTTTACTGCACGGGCGAACAGCTCCGCCTCTTCGACGGCTGGGGCGAAGGCTTTGTGTTGTATTACCGCCTGATGTACTACGCCTTCTTTGCCGCCGCGGCCGCTGGCGTGTATCTGCTCTTCATCCGCAGGCAGACGGGGCGGCTCGCGGAAGGGCTCATAAACTACCGCATGATGGCCATATCCGTGTTCGTGCTCTTCATAACGGTCATTCTGTGCTCCTCTGCGGACGTACACTTTGCCGCTTTCAGCGTCGGGCGGGAGAACAGGTTTGAAAATTACGATATATTCATCCTCCGCCAGACGGGCAACATCTTCTCGGTGCTGTGCTGCGCCACGGTAATGATCCTCATCTCCAAGACGATGATGGAGCGCGACCTCGAAAGGGAGGTGGAGTACCTCCAGTACACCGTGCGCCAGGGGCAGCGCCAGTACGAAATTTCCAAGGACACGATAGACATGATAAATATCAAGTGTCACGATATAAAGTACAAGGTCAACAGCCTGCTCGCGGGCGGCGGCGTCAGCGACGAGGCCGTGGCGGACATACAAAAGAGCATCAAAATTTATGATACCCGCGTATCCACGGGCAACAAGATACTCGACGTGCTCTTCACCGAAAAGAGCCTGTACTGCGAGCAGAACGGCATCAATTTTTCGTGCATGGCGGACGGCGCCGCGCTCGACTTTATGGAGGACGGCGATCTCTACTGCCTCTTCGGCAATATAATAGATAACGCGCTGGAGGCCGTAAACGCCGTGCCCGATAAGGAGCGCAGGGTTATAAACCTGGTTGTGAAGAGCAGGAACGACATGCTCACCGTGCAGCAGGAAAATTACTTCGAAGGGGAAATAAAGTTTGAAGACGGCCTGCCGCAGACCATAAAGAGCGATAAAAATTACCACGGCTTCGGCACGCGCAGTATGCGCATGATCGTCGGTAAGTACGGCGGCGCGATGAGCGTCCGCGCAAGCGGAGGGGTGTACCGTCTGAGCATTGTATTCGCTTCAATTGGAAAAAAGTTACAGAATAAGTAAATAAATTACAGTTCGGGGAACGCCTATTGACTTTTGGCGTTCCCCATTTTATTATGTGTATGCAAAAAGGCGGACGGACAATAATAATATTAGCCCGCACGGCGCGGCAGTGAAAGAGCGATGTTCGGCAAAGCCCGTATAGGTCATCATGAGCGCAGCGTTTAATTAAATAAATTCCTAAATTCTCACGCAAAACCGTGGCTTTTGCGTGAAGAGGGCGAGCAATACATTTCTGCAAACAGCACTCACGCGCTGTTTGCGTATTGCGAGGTGAACGAGGGCATAAGCTCGCCCGACGTGATGACCGAAAACGGCGCTGCCCATACGCCGTTAGAGAAGAACAATGAAGCAAAGTTGCAAGTCGCATGTGTGCGGCTTGCATAAAGCATAATTTGTTGCGACGAGTCGAAAGATCTCAAAGCCGTGGTAAGCGCGGCGAGTATTATATTCGCCATATTGCGGGCGAACTTTGAGATTTCTCCGTGCGCTCGGTCTTCGGCCTCGCTTAGTCGAAATGACAGAAAAAGGGCGCTCGGTCGAAATGACGGGAAAAAGCGCAGTCGTCAACCAACTTCAATTTGCAACTCATCCGCGGATGCGGAAATAAATATTATAAAATTTTGGGAGAAATTTTATGAAAAACAAACTTTTTAAGATTGTGCCGGCATTCCTGCTGGCAACGGTAATGGCTTCAAGCCTGCTCTCCGTGGTGGCCTGCGGCGGCCCCGCGCTCCCTCCCGGAGGCCAGATAGACGGTCTGACGGATAAACCCCTGGAAGGCGAGATGCTGGCAGACTTCGGCGAAGGCAAATCTTCCCGCTTCTTCGAAAGCGACGGCTGGGGCAACG
>CALVLX010000110.1 GCA_944341195.1 uncultured Clostridia bacterium | reverse complement strand
TCAGGGAAAAATTATTCCTGGTTGTTTTCTTCCGTCTTGCCGGCGCCGCTGTTGCCGAGGAAGGTGCCGAAGCGGATCTCCTTTTTGGCGCGGGCGGGGCGGGGCGAACGGGGCGCGGAGGAGCGATCTCCCCTGTCCCTGTTTCTGCCGCGGCCGTCGAATCTGCGGCCTCCTCTTTCGCCCCTTTCGGAAAATTTTCTGTCTCCGCGGGGACGGCGGTCGAAAGGCTTTAAATTTGCGGGCACGATTACAACGCACCTGTTGGGTTCATCGCCCTCGCTGGAAGTCTTTACGTCCTCCCTGCCGGCGAGAGCAGAGTGGATTATTCTGCGTTCGTAGGGGTTCATGGGTTCGAGTTTGTACTTCCTGCCCCTTTCCACAGCCTTTTGCGCGAGCTTTTCGGCAAGGGAAGTGAGGGTTTTGGTGCGGCTTTCGCGGTAATTTTCGCAGTCCACAACCACCTTTTTATACTGTTCGTTGCCGATGTTTGCAACTGCGCCGGCTATCGTCTGGATAGCGTCGAGCACTTCGCCGTGGTGGCCTATCACCTGATGGGAGTTGGCCGTCTGGACGTTGATTTCCACCTTTTCGTCGTCGGTGACGACTTCGGAAAAGGCGTTTATCTTTAAAATTTCAAAGAGTCCGTCGATAAACTTTGCGGCGCGCTGACCGTCGGTGGCGCGCTTTTCCACGCTGACTCTGGCCTTGCTTGCGCCCAGTCCGAATA
The DNA here is from genome assembly GCA_944341195.1 of uncultured Clostridia bacterium. GTDB lineage: Bacteria > Bacillota > Clostridia > Christensenellales > Borkfalkiaceae > Coproplasma. The sequence goes on along the minus strand of CALVLX010000110.1, from coordinate 6,325 downwards.
TACCCTTTTTGCCTTCGTCGAGGACGGTTATTTCGGCCTCTTCTCTCTTTACTCCGAGGGCGGCGAGTCCGCTCTCGATTGCTTCTTCAACCGTCTTTCCGGTGAAAATGTTGTTTTCCATATTATATTCTATCTCCTGTCGCGGCGCCGTGAGGCGCCAAATAATCGGGATATATATGCGGGTTAATCACATTTTTCCCCATCATATTTTATCTTTTTTTTAATCAGTTTCTCTTTCCGCCCATGCGCATGTGCTCTTCGCGGCTTTCCTTCTTTTCAAAGGCTACGTTCATTATCTTGTTGATTATGAGCGTGGTTATTATCGAATATGTGGTGTTTGTTATCATGTATATCGAGAACGCCGAAGAATACATGAATGCGAAGAAGCCGTAGATTACGGGCATCAGCACCATCATCCACTTTGTAGTGCGCTGCGCGGAGCCGTCCACCGTGCTGAGTTCGTTTGTGGCCTTGTTGGAGCGCATGGCGATGAACTGCTGCAGAAGCATTACGCCTATGGAGAGGACTATGAGAATGAAGTAACCGTTGACCTGCCCCTTCTGGGCGGAGAGGTTGGCCGTTACCTTGTTGTAGGAATCTTCGTAGCTGTCGTCTATGGCTGCGCCTGTAACGGACGAACGGAAGGTGGCAAAGTCGGGAACTTCGTGGGCGAATACCGAATCGGGATACCAGATATTCTTTACCCACAGAAAGTGATCGCCGCTGCTGGAGTTGTAGCGCAGCTCGTACTGTTCGGCCACGTACTGCGCGGCGTCGCTGTCTATGTGGTAGGATACCAGAGTCAGCCTGACCTGTTCGCGGGTGGCCGTGTCGGCGCTGTTTTCCGAACCGGGGGCGGCATCCGAACCCGTGGCGGCTATATAGTCTTCCATCAGGTCGCTGTACACGGCGTTTTCCTGTTCGGCCGTTACCGCGCCGGCATCTATGCCGAGATACGAGGCGGCAAAGGCCGTGAAATCTACCTTGTAATCGACGGAGCCGTCCGAAAGTTCGGTCTCTATTAAATAGCCCTGCGCATTTTCGTCCGTGCGCACGAACTGGGATACTACGTTGTTATAGTCGCGCACCATTGTGTTGTAGCTTTCGAGCGTGGCATAGCGCGAATAGGTTGAAAAGGCGTTGAACACAATGATGAATATTACAAGCGAAACAATCATGGGAATGCAGGCGCCGAACATTGAGTAGCCGTTCTTTTTCTGCAGTTCCATTACCTTCTGCTGGTAGAGGTTTTTTTCGTTGGCGTACTGCTTTTGCAGTTTTTCCATCTGCGGCCTCATCTTATCCATGATGAGGGCCTGTTTTTTTGTCTTGATCCTGGAATAGATATCCAAGGGGAGGACTATCGTCTTGAGAATGAGCGTAAAGACTATTATGCCCACGCCTATAACGCCTATGCCCTCTATGAGCCATTGGATTACCGTTCCTATCCAGTTTAAGGAAATTTCGGGAATGGTCTTTACGCCGTAGCCCAAAACGCCCTGCGAAATGTTAGCTAATAAATTCATTTAATATTTTTCCGCGGATTTAATAAACCCATCTCACTTTAAAATAATTTTCGGGAGCGGGATCGTACCCTCCCCCCGAAAGGGGATTGCATCGCAGCAGCCGCCAGCATCCCGCAGCGACGCCGAAGATGACGCCGATGTTGTTTATTGACCTGAGCATATACTCCGAGCACGTGGGCTCGTACAGGCAGGTATGCCTTGAGAGAGTGCGCTGATAGAGCACTATGAGGCGGGACAGGAGCATCTTTAAATACGGCCTGAATACCGTGCGGCGCGCCAGCTTTAAGAGTCTTTTGACCTTTGACATGAAGAATTCATCCTCCTGAAACAGGAGACAAGTTCCCTCTCCGCGTCGGCAAACTTTATTTCCCCGCCCGCTTTGGGCAGAACCACGACGCTGTAAGCATCTTCAAGAACTTCCACATTCCTGTCATACGCCGCGCGTATAACCCTTTTGAGCCTGTTCCTCTTTACCGCCTTGCCGTGCTTTTTGGTGAGGGCTATACCCATCGCATGTACGCGCGCGGGCGCGTAAAGTAAAGTGATGTGAGGGGAAAAAACTCGTTTTCCCCTCTTGAAAAGTTTGCGAAAATCGGTATTTTTTTTAAGCCTCGTATAACGCATGGCCGCACAAATTTAACTTATGCGCTTATTTTTTTGCGCCCCTTGTTTCTGCGCCTCTTTAAAACCTTTCTTCCGGCGGTGGTGGACATTCTCTTTCTGAAGCCGTGAACTTTGCTTCTCTGTCTCTTCTTGGGCTGATAAGTTCTTTTCATTTCTTATTTCTCCGTATAAAAATTATTGACTTTTTTTAAAAGTTATATTTGCCGCATCTGTGCCGACCGCGGAAATATACACTTTACAATTATATTTTTTTAATTTGTCCGTGTCAAGCAATATTGCTTGTCCTTACGGGTAAAATTAAATATAAACTGTCTTTATCCCCCTCGTTCTGGCAGATGAAGGGCTGAACGTTGTTGTTGAAGGAGAGAACGATGTTCTCTTCGGAGAGGGCGTTGATGGCCTCTATTATGAACTTGGAGTTCATGGCAATCTTCAAATCCTTGCCCTCCGACTGCGCCTTTACTGGCTCCAAAACGTTGCCTATCTCCGAATTGGAGGTGATCTCTATCCTGTCCGAAGTGATGTCGAAGATTATGAGGCTGTTTTTATCGTTCCTGACCAGTATGGCCGCGCGCTCTATGGAGGCCTTTAAACTCTCCCTGTCCACCTTTACGACGGTATTGAACGACTTGGGAATGATGTTGTCCTTTTTGATAAAGTCGCCCGTGTAGAGACGGGATGTGAGAACGGTATCTTCGACGCAGATGAGGATGAGTCCGTGCTGCACCTTGAGTTCCGTCTCCCCCTCGCCGGAGGGAAGCATCTTTTCTATCTCGTTGAGCGTCCTTGCGGGGCAGATTATTTCCAGATTTTCAGCGGTGGAAGATATAACCTTTCCCTGCGCCGTGGCGAGGCGGAAGCCGTCGAGGGCGGTCATAAATATTTTGTCCCCTTCGACTATCATCTGGCAGCCCTTCAAAATGGGGCGGGAATCATCCGTAGCGCAGCAGAAGGAAGTGCTGTTTATGAGTTTTTTGAGCTCTTCGGTGGAGAGAACTATGCAGTTTTCGTTTATATCCGTATCCACCCTGGGAAAGTCGTCCGCGGGGAGCACCTGCATGTAAGTCTGGCTGTCGGCATAGGTCAGTTCCATCCTCCTTTCCTCCACGGACAGAGTTATCTGCACACCCTCCAGCTTCTTTATAAAGTCGGCAAAATATCTGCCGGGTACGCAGATATCCCCCTCCTCGTAAATTTCGGCCTTTATCTTTTTCTGAATGGAAATTTCGCCGTCGGTGGCCGTGAGGGTTAAACTGTCGTTCTTTGCCGAAAGTTTTATGCACTCCATAACGGGCACCGTTGTCTTGCCGGCGCACGCCTTTACTACCTTTAAAACCGCATCGGATAAGTTGATGCCTTCGCAAACGAGTTTCATGTGGATATCCCCTTAAAATACACTCCCCTTTTTTTGGCGGGAGCGAATGATTTTTATTTATTTTATTGAAATTATTCTAGTATAAGTAATAGTAGGCGCTGTTCAAATGTTCAAAAGCAGAAGGGTATGCGCCGCTATTGCCCCTATACACAAGTATAATAACAAAAAACGCGGCAAAATGCAACAAAAATGAGGGCATGAGAAGTGTCTATAACCCTCCATTGCCGTGTTTAAAAGATTGTCGAGAGATTGTCGGAATGTATATAAAATTTCGAGGGGAGGGGAGAAAGACAGGATGGCGGAAGAGAGAAAAAAAATTTTTATAGACAAACTGACAGCAAAAAGGGGATATGTGGATAACTTCTACACAGTGGATAAAGAAGAATAATAATGAATTTTAAGGGAGGGCGATTTTGGAGAGAGACGCATATTTTAAGGGCATCGATCGGATTTTTAGAAATTAAATTTTTTAAATTTTAAGATGAACGTGTGACGCCGTATATAGAGAATTGAACATTTTGATGTTGACAGGCAGGCACTTCAGGTTTTATTAAGAGAATTGAACACTAAAGTGCAATAATCCGCAAATCAATAATCCGCTCGCCTCTCTATGTTATTTACATACCCCGGCGTCGAGATCTTTCGACTCGTCGCAACAAATTACGCTTTAAGCAAACCGCATACATGCGGCTTGCAACTTTGCTCCATTGTTCTTCTCAAACGGCGTAAGGACAACGCCGTTTTCGGTCACCACGTCGGGCGTGCTTATGCCCTCGTTCACCTCGCAATACGCAAACAGCGCGTGAGTGCTGTTTGCAGAAGTGTGTTGCTCGCCCTCTTCACGCAAAAGCCACGGTTTTGCGTGAGTGCTATGGAATATTATGTGTGCTCCGCTCAAGATGACACCGGCGTACTTACCCCGGCTTCGAGATCTTTCGGCTGCGCTCAAGATGACATTAAGGGGTTTTTACAAACATCGACTTTTTCTGCGGTTTCGCCCGCCCATTTTCCTGTCATTTCGACCGAGCGCAGCGAGCGGAGAAATCTCAAGGTTTGGTTAGACTTTTTTGTCATTTTGATTACCTCTATTTTTGTCATTTCGACTGAAGCGCGCCCGCGGCGCGCGGAATGGAGAAATCTCCAAGCGGGATTGCAATAAAATGATATAAAAATAATTTCACCGCAACCGTGCTGCCCCTGCCAAGGGGAAGTGGCTTGCGCAGCAAGCCGAAAGGGTTTGATTATACTGCCTATTTAGCGAGTAAAACCCTTCAGTCTGCCTATACCTGCGGCAGTGGCAGACAGCTCCCCTTGGCCGGGGAGCCTTAAAGGGGCCTTAATCAAATAATACCTCCGCACTTACCCCGACTTCGAGATCTTTCGGCTGCGCACACTTTGTGTGCTCCGCTCAAGATGACACCGGCGTACTTACCCCGACTTTGAGATCTTTCGGCTGCGCTCAAGATGACATAAAGGGGCTTTTCCAAACATCGACTTTTTCTGCGGTTTCGCCCGCCCATTTTCCTGTCATTTCGACCAAGTGAGCGGCAGCGAACGCGTGGAGAAATCTCAAAGTGCGGTCATCCCCATGTCATTTCGAGCGGCGGGCGCATGGAGAAACGACCATGTATTTAAATCAAACGCTCTTCGGAAATAACTGGCGGCAAAAGGTTAAATATGAGTGCCTTCAATGTTGTTGAAAAAATTTTAACGGTGTGATATAATATTGAAGACTATGGACATAAAGAGTTACGAGTACTGCATAAGAGAAGAGCACGCGGAGGAGTTTGAAAAACTCTATGAAATGCTCATCGAATGCAATAAAAAATTCAACCTTACTTCCGTTACGGAGAGGGAAGAAGTCTATACAAAACACTTCCTCGACAGCGTCACGGGTGAAAAGTACCTGAAAAATGGCGCAGACGTATGCGAGATAGGTTCGGGCGGCGGGTTCCCCTCCCTTCCCCTCAAGATAATAAGGAGCGATTTAAAATTCACCCTGATAGAGAGCACGGGTAAAAAGTGCGGCTATTTAAAGAGCGTTGCGGAAAGTTTCAACTTTTCCGACGTAAGAGTTTTAAATATCCGCGCCGAGGAGGGTGCAAGGGACGGGAAGTTGAGAGAGAAGTTCGACGCGGCCGTGGCCAGGGCGGTGGCGAGATTGAATACGCTGTGCGAATACTGCCTGCCCTTTGTAAAGGCAGGCGGGGTGTTTGTCGCCTATAAGGGAGAGTGCGGCGCTGAACTTGAAGAGGCAAAAAACGCAATAGAAGTTCTCGGCGGCAGGCTTGAAAGGGTAGAAAGTTTTGATATAAACGGCGAAAAGAGGTCGCTCGTTGTCATAAAAAAGGTGAATATTACGCCCGGAAAATATCCGCGCGGCAGAGGGTTGGAGAGAAAGCGGCCGCTGTAATTAAAAAATTGAGCAGTAAACCATGGCAATAGTAATTGCCGCAATTTTGAGTTTTCCGTTCCAAAGGGAAGGGCGGCACGGCAAGCAGGCAGCGGAGAAATGCCAAAACTCGGTAGAAATAAGGCATTAATCAAATAATATTTTCTTACATACCAATGCTTCGAGATCTTTCGACTCGTCGCAACAAATTATGCTTTAAGCAAGCCGCATATAAGCGGCTTGCAACTTCGCTCCATTGTTCTTCTCAAACGGCGTAAGGACAACGCCGTTTTCGGTCACCACGTCGGGCGTGCTTATGCCCTCGTTCACCTCGCAATACGCAAACAGCGCGTGAGTGCTGTTTGCAGAAGTGTATTGCTCGCCCTCTTCACTCAAAAGCCACGGTTT
>CALVLX010000109.1 GCA_944341195.1 uncultured Clostridia bacterium | reverse complement strand
GTTTATCAAGAGACAAAATTATATGCAAAGTGGTTGTAAAGCAAATTATAACGTATAGCATAAATCACAAAACTGCCACGTGGCATCTTAAACAATGTCGTGTATTTATCATCCCCGGAGAGGGACGAAAAAAAGTATGTCATGGTGGAAAGGAACATATGAATGTTCTGCCGACCATTTGTCTGAAACCATGGCTGCAACAAAAGCCGAACAAAATAATCAGGAAGATAAAACTGAATTATCGCAAAACAGAGATAATTAAATACATATTTTTGCCGCGCGATCGGCGCGGACAGGGAGGTTGTCCGGATATATGTCCGTAAACTTTGAATATCGCAACGGTATTATCGATGCACATGCGCACGTGGCGCAGTATATAGCAGGCTTTACTTCCCGCGGAGAACTCCGCGCGGCGGGAGGCGGAAGGGCGGCGTATGCCGACGGAACTACTTTTCAGATGATCCCGCCCGAAATGGGTGATTGCGGCGTCTCTCCGGAGGCGCTTTTAAAGGTGATGGATGAAAACGGCGTAGAAAAGGCCGTGCTTCTTCAGGGGCAGTTTTACGGCTTTCAGAACGAGTACACGGCGGCGGCCATAAAAAAGTACCCGGAAAGATTTACCGGCGCGGCCTCATACGATCCCTTCTGCGCCAAGGTCGAGGAGGTGAAGCGCCATCTCTTCCGCGACTTGTCCTTCAGGGCCGTAAAATTTGAAGTCAGCAACGGTTCGGGGCTTATGGCCTATCATCCGCCCGTGGATTTAAACGGCGAACTCATGCGCAGGCAGTATACATACGCTTCGGATAACGGGCTGGTCTTCGTCATCGATATCGGCCGTCCGGGCAATTGCTGCTGGCAGCCCCAGGCTCTCGCCGCGGCGGTAAAGGATTTTTCTTCCCTCACATTCGTCGTGTGTCATCTTCTCTCTCCTCAGCGCGGCGATACCGAACTGCTTAAACGCACTCTCGGCATGTTTGCGGCGCCAAACGTCTTTTTTGATATCTCGTCGCTCGCGGCCAATCAGCGCCCCGAGTCCTTTCCCTATCCTTCGGCCGTGCGCCATCTCGCCGCGGCAAGGGAGGAAGTGGGTGCGGAAAAACTCATGTTCGGCACGGATATGCCCTCCAATCTCTGCCGCGACAGCTATGCCCACCTCAGGGATTACATCATTCAGAGCGGCGTCTTCAACTCTTCCCAGCTCCGCTCCGTGTTCTATGATACGGCGCAGAAAGTTTATTTTTCTCCTGCTCATGTATAAACGCTGCTTATATCAAGTATAAAAATTTGCAATATACATTTTTATGTTTAAAATTTGTATATTCCAAGTTTTTATGGTATAATTAAGTCGTTGTTATGAATATAACGCATTCTGAATTAATAATTTTTTAGGCGTTATTGCCGTAAGGAGATATTATGTCATATGTAGAGCAGGTATTGGAAGACCTTAAAAAGCGCAATCCCGGTGAACCCGAATTTCACCAGGCTGCAACGGAAATTTTAACTACGCTCGCTCCCGTGGTGGAAGCCCATCCCGAGTATGAAAAGGCGGGACTTCTCGAAAGATTTGTCGAGCCCGAAAGGGTTGTAATGTTCCGCGTTCCCTGGGTGGACGACGAAGGAAAAGTCCGCGTAAACAAGGGCTACCGCGTGCAGTTCAACAGCGCCATCGGCCCCTACAAGGGCGGCCTGAGGTTTCATCCTTCGGTAAATCTTTCCATAATCAAATTCCTGGGGCTTGAGCAGATTTTAAAGAACAGCCTCACCGGTCTGCCCATCGGCGGCGGCAAGGGCGGTTCGGATTTCGATCCCAAGGGCAAGAGCGACAGAGAGATTATGGCCTTCTGCCAGAGCTTTATGACCGAACTCTACCGCCATATCGGCGCCGATACCGATGTTCCCGCGGGCGACATAGGCGTAGGCGGCAGGGAGATAGGCTATCTCTTCGGGCAGTATAAAAGAATCCGCAACGAACACGTCGGCGTGCTCACCGGCAGGGGGCTGACATACGGCGGCTCTCTCGTCAGAACGGAGGCCACGGGCTACGGCCTCGTATACATCACCGAGGAGGCTCTCCGCGTGCGCGGCGATTCCTTCAAGGGCAAAACGGTTGTTATCTCCGGTTCGGGCAACGTTGCGATTTACGCATGTCAGAAGGCTCAGGAGCTGGGCGCAAAGGTCGTCGCCATGTACGATTCCAACGGCTATATCTACGACGCCAACGGCATACAGCTCGATGTGATAAAGGATATAAAGGAAGTAAAGCGCGGCAGAATAAAGGAATATGCCGAAAGGGTGAAGGGCGCCAAGTACTTCGAAGGCTGCAAGGGCATATGGACTGTCCCCTGCGACATCGCTCTGCCCTGCGCAACGCAGAACGAGATAGATAAGGAGGCCGCCGAAATACTCGTGCGCAACGGCGTTGAATACGTCGCCGAGGGTGCAAATATGCCCTCGACTCTCGAAGCCATCGAAGTATTCCAGAGCGCCGGCGTGGTATTCCTTCCCGCCAAGGCGGCAAACGCGGGCGGCGTGGCTACTTCGGCTCTGGAGATGGCACAGTCCTCCGGCAGAATGTTCTGGTCGTTCGAGGAAGTTGATGCCAAGCTCAAGGGCATCATGGTAAACATTTACCACAACATCGACGACGCCGCCAAAAAGTACGGCTACGAAGGCAACTATGTGATGGGCGCCAACATTGCAGGCTTCGTAAAGGTTGCCGAAGCCATGATGGCACAGGGCGTAGTATAAAAAGGCTCACAGTTTACTTCTTCTGTAGCGGCGGGACTGCCCTTTACGGGCGGCCCCGCCGCTTGCGCTTTCCGCAAAATCACGGTGTACAATGAATTATGTCAAAAGGCGTTCACGCTTTTGTGCGTGAACGCCTTAAATTTTTTATTTAGTTTTCTTTGGTTCTTTCTTCGTCTTTTGCCTGCTTGCGGCGGCTTAATCCGTTGTTACCGTGCCGCCATTTTCGGACACTTCGGCTTTCAGAAGTA
>CALVLX010000108.1 GCA_944341195.1 uncultured Clostridia bacterium | reverse complement strand
ACTTGTATCCGAAAAATACAAGAATGCCGAGCTGAGAAAGGACGGCATACTCGCCGACCTGGCCCCCACTCTGCTGACGATAATGGGACTTCCCGTCCCCGCCGAGATGACAGGGAAGAGTTTGATTGAATAAATTAACGCAAGTTTGATACGCTTGAGGCGCGCACAAACTTGCCGTTAGTTGGAAGCTATTGATTTGTTATAAAGACCGCTATAGGCTGCCGAATGGCAGCCTATATTTTTTGATGTTTTACCATTTACAGCGCATGACGCTGCAGCGCCCGCCGCACGGAATACGGCGGGCGCTTATGCCGTTAGTGCGGTACTATATCCGCGCGAAGCCGCATTTGCCCCGCAATTTTTTTGCACCGCGGCATTTGCGGCGGCACATATCCCCCCTCCCCCCTTACATATGGTTTTTTGCAAATTTATTACAAATTTATTACACGCCCGCACTTGACTTTGCAAATGCGCAATGCTATACTTTGCTTAGTTGCTTGCAAAACAAGTTACCAGGGGAATGAAGATATGACGACAGACAGCCAGATGAGCAAGGGCGTACTTGAAGGCTGCGTAATGCGGCTTTTAAAGGACGATTACAGATATTCGGGGGAGATCGTTGCGCTTATGCGCGCAAACGGTTTTGGCGATTTTTCGGAAGGGACGCTCTACCCCCTGCTTTTGCGGTTGGAGAAGGCGGGATACTTTGATACTCTGCGGCAGGCGACAAACAACAGTCCGCCAAAGAAATATTACAAACTTTCGGCAGCGGGACGCGAAAGGCTTGAAAATTTTGAGAGCATGTGGCGCGACCTTGTATTAAGCGTCAACAATATCCTCAACACATCCGGCAGGCGCGAGGACAGCCGGACGGACGACAATGACACGGGAGGGACAGACAGCGATGAAACTTGACAGCCAGAACAGACAGCTATACGACGGCCTTAAAGGCGAATACAAAACATTTGCCCGCAAGATGAAGCGGACGATTTCGGCAAAATGCAAGGGCGACAATGAGATAAACGACAAACTCAATGATATTTTCGGCATACTTGCCGACGCGCAGGCGGACGGCAGGCCGCTGAACGACGTATTCCCCGAAGCCGACAAGACAATACGTGTAACCTGCGCATATCTGCCGGCCAAGATAATTCCTTACAAGGGGCTTGCGGCGGCTGTTCTGTGCACCGCGGCAATATGCGCTGGCATGGGAACGCTGATATGGCACTACACTGCTCCGCGCGTGCCCTGCAATATCACGGGAGTGAACTATAACGAGGCGACGGGCGAAATACGCTGGACGACGGCAGGTAACGAATACGACGCGCAGTTTGAGATATTTGTAGACGGTGACAGGCAGGCGACGGCCGGCCCCTCTTTGAGGAGCATTTCCCTCTTTTTGGAGGAGGGACAACACGAGATAACCGTAGCTTCCACCGGAAAGGGCTTATATTCCGCCACCGCCGAAAAGACGGTATCCGTGTATATCGGCTATCCGCGGACGGAGGGCGGCATAGCGCAGTTTTTATCGGACAGTTCGGGGGGCATCATGGATGAAAAGTACGACGAATTTTTGCGCATAGAGCCGAACAGGGACAACGCGCAGGGCAGCCATGCCGCCTACAAGGTGGTGTTTACGCCCGAGGTGACTTTTTACGGCAAGATACAGCCCGAACAGTGCACCATAGAAAGATTTTGCGTAAACGGTCTGCCCCGAAATTTCAGCGAAACGACGGAGTTCATGGCGGATGTAAGCTATGAATTTTATTTGAGGCCGGAAGATCCGGCAACGTCGTTTGAACCCGTGCTGAATATAGGCATAGCAAGTATTTTCTGCCTGGATGAAGACGACGCTGCCGCCGCAATGGAGAGCGGAAAGGCCTACATGCGCCTCTTCGGCGCGTCGCCGTTCAGAAAGAATAAGACGCCTCAACCCTATTCGGCAAGCGAAGGACAGTTCAGATTTTCGTCGTTCAACCGTGCGGAACTGCCCGGCGTTGTGCACAGCGCGGCAGACGGCCAGGCTCTGTACGAGTACACGGACAATTTCTGCACATATTTCCGCAGCGGAAAATACGAAGACATAACGTTAAGCGACGATACATCCACCGCTTATGCCGTATATTACGATACCTTTATCATGGCATATAACGCGGGCGACGGGGCGAACAAGCTGACGGTTGAAAAGACCACCGAATATATTGCGGAAAACAGCATGACGCAGCTGAAGGAAGGCTATACAAAGATATTGCCTGCCGGCGACATAGCCGAAGGCAGCGAAGTAACGCTTTATTTTGAAGACGGCGACACCAATATATACGCATCCGATGCCGTGCTTGATATCAGGCTCTACTCTCCAAACACGCACAGTTATCAAAAGCTGAACACCTCGGGCGACACCGTGACGTTCACATACAAAACGGATATGGAACTGGTGATCTGCAACCAATACGGCAGCGGTTATTTTAAGCGCGATTTCTGCTATTCGGTTGAGAGTGAGGATGACCTTGTGATAGACGCACGTCAAATAACCGGCACGCAGACGATAACGCTCAAGCCGGGAATGACGCACGTTATTATATGGGGCAGCCAATACTACAGCGACAACATATATCTTATATGCGACGATTCGGGCGAGAAAATAGAGTACAAGGGATTGGAAAGGGCGTATCATTTTATTAGCACGGACGGATATCTGATAAACAAGACCGACCATGATATTACCGTTACGGTACAGAGTTTTCCGATAATAATTGAACATTGAACGGGAAGCACATGTACTTTGCCGAGCACATCAATACACGCGAAAAGGCCCCGCGGAACTTTTGCAAAAGTTCCGCGGGGCCTTGACTACGATCAGGGCTGTTTACATTATCCGGGTTTTACTCACTCGCCCAGAATTTCCTTCTTGTGGGCGTCGTACTCCTCCTGCGTCATCCTGCCCGTCTTGAGGGCGACGTTGAGTTCGGCGAGCTTTTTATATTTATCGTCGCCGCCGTTTCCCACAGGCTTATAGCTGTTTATATCCTTGTTGGCGTAGGGGCCGTCGTACTCGCCCCAGAATGTGTTCAACATTTCGTCGTTGTGGTTATACAGCTTGTTGCGGATATACTTGATATCCACCGCCACCGAAAGCAGCAGAAAGGCTAAAAGAAGATATAATGCAATGCCTATCGCACCCGAAATGAGCGTGACGATGCCCGTTCCCATCTGCCCCGAGGCAAATGCCAGTATCGATGTGATTACGACAAGCACCCCCATGGCCACGGCGATGACGAGAATTACCGTCTTGGCTTTGAAGAGAAAAGAATCGTTTTTTCTGAACATAACATGACCTCCCTGTCTGTGTGTTATAATTTTACCATAACGCATAACGTATGTCAATACAAATATCGGCCGACTAAAGGGGCGTTCCGCAAGATATTTGCTTGCAAAAAGCGGGCGGCGGGATTATAATATATTGAAATGAAAGACGAGGAAGAAATTATGCAAAGCGGCGGAGAGGCAGACGCCGCGGCCATTGAGACGGGCGGCGACAGGGCGCGCAATTTTTTTACAAAACCTGCCGTAGTGTGCATTGGGGCCATAATATGCTGCATCCTTTGGGGCAGCGCCTTTCCGTGCGTGAAGATAGGCTACACTCTGTTTTCTGTGGATACGGAGCACGTGCCTTCCATAATACTGTTTGCCGGACTGCGCTTTACTCTGGCCGGGATGCTGGTGATAGCGTTCGGCTGCGTTCAGAAGAAAAAATTTTTGCTGCCAAAGGCCGCAAACTGGTGGCGGGTGCTGCTGGTATGCTGTTTTCAGGCGGTGGCGCAGTATATATTCTTTTATATAGGCCTTGCAAACGTTTCGGGCGTGAAGGGTTCGGTCTTAAACGGGCTGGGGGTGTTCTTTACCATTCTGATAGCCTGCTTTGTTTTCCGGACGGAAAAATTCAATCTTGTTAAACTTACGGGCTGCATACTGGGGTTCGGCGGAGTAATACTGATAAACCTCGGAGGAGACTTCTCCTTTGACTTCACGCTGCTCGGCGAAGGGTTTGTAATACTTTCGGGACTTTCGGCGGCGGTAGCGGCGGGGCTTGTGAAAATTTTTTCAAAGTACGAGGACACCACCGCCCTCTGCGGATGGCAGTTCTTTATAGGCGGACTTGTGCTAATTGCCGTGGGCGCGGGGCTGGGCGGGCGTGTGATGCCGACGGGCGCGGGGGCGTACTTCATGCTGCTGTACCTTGCGCTGATATCTTCGGTGGCGTTTACGCTGCAGGGGTATATAGTAAAATACAACCCCATATCCAAATTTGCCGTTTACAAGAGCACCAACCCGCTGTTCGGCGCAGTTTTTTCGGCGATAATTCTGGGCGAAAGCGAACAGCTTTTGAGCTATTACACCATAATTGCGATAATTCTGGTGTGCCTGGGCATATTCATCATCAATAAATTCGGTGAAAAACATAAAAAAATTTGATTTATGCCGCAATTTTAATTGTAAAAATTTTAAAGCTGTGGTATAATCCTACAGTAATAAACCAATCAAGGATGATATTATGTACGAAGCATATCTCATAAGTTCTGTCGTTTTATACGTCATGCTCTTCTTTGCTGCGCTTGCGGCAATACTGCTTGTATTATTCCAGCAGAGCAATTCGGACGGTATTCAGGGAATTACCGGTTCTAGCGAAACCTTTTTCGGCAAACACAAAGGTCGTTCGCTTGAAAGCAGAATGAAAAAGTGGACGTGGATCTGCCTTGCGGTGATAACCGTTCTGGCGATCGTTGCATACGCAATAGCGCTTATAGCAACAAGTTTACTCGGTTCTTAATTTCAAACGAAAGAGCGGCTTTTACCGCTCTTTTTTTTATACATATGCGCGTGCATTGCGCGGCGCACCGCATCCGCCGCGGAGACAAAATTTTTATATGAAGTTAAAGGAAAAGATTTTAAAGAGAATAGAGGACGGCAAACTGACGTTCAAGAACACCAAGTCGCTGTGCGACAAGCTGGGCGTTAAGTACTGCAACCGCGGAGACGTCAAAAAGGCGCTTGACGAACTGGAGGACGAAGGCGCAATTATAAGAGACGCGCAGGGCGGCTACGCCACCCCGGAACAGCTGGGCGCATTCCGCGGTACCGTGCAGGGCAACGAGCGCGGCTTTGCCTTTATAATCCCCGAGGACGGCGAGGCGCACGACGGCGACTACTTTGTGCCGAGGAGGGCGCTCAACGGCGCGCTGCACAGGGACGTGGTGCTGGCCGTGCACAGACAAGGCACGGAGGACGAGGCATACGTTGTAAAAATTATAGAGCGCGGAATGAAGCGCGTTGTGGGCACCTTTGAAAGGGACAGGCGCGCCGGATACGTTCTGCCCGACGAAAAGCGGTTTGACAGCGACGTATACGTACCCCTCTCCCTCTGCATGAACGCCGAGCCCGGCGACAAGGTGGTGGCGGAGATAACATCCTACCCCAAGAACGCCATGGTGGGCGGAAAGATTGTTGAAATACTGGGGCAGAGCGGCGATTTTTACACGGAAGAGCTGGCCATAATACGCAGTTACGGACTGACGGAAGAATTTTCAGACGAGGTTGAAAGGCAGGCCGAAGAGGTTGCCCGCCGGCCGATATCGCCCAAGGGGCGCACCGACCTGAGGGACTTGCTCACCGTGACGATTGACGGCGAGGACACGCGCGACATAGACGACGCGGTGTCGCTGGAGATGAAGGGCGGCAGATATATACTGGGCGTGCACATAGCCGACGTCAGCCACTACGTTAAACTCAACGGCCGCATAGACCGCGAGGCATACGCGCGCGGCACGAGCGTGTACTTTCCCGACAGAGTTCTGCCCATGCTGCCCAAAGCGCTTTCCAACGGGGCGTGCTCCCTGAACGAGGGCGAGGACAGGTACGCCATGAGCTGCTTTATGACGTTTGACAGGGAGGGCAGAAAGACCGACTACGAAATCTGCCGGAGCATAATACGCAGCGACCGCCGCATGACCTACACGCAGGTAACGGCCATTCTGGACGGAGAGAGCGAAGCCAACAAAAAATATGCCGACGTGGCGCCCATGCTGAAGAACATGCAGAAGCTATGCCTCAAGCTGGAGGCGCGCAGAAGGGCGGCGGGTTCCATCAATCTGGACGTAAAAGAGGCCCACATATACGTCAACGAACGCGGCGAGATAGTCATTCCCGATTACGAACGCTCGATATCCCACAGAATGATAGAACAGTTTATGGTATCGGCGAACGAGAGCGTGGCCGACTTTGCATTCAAGCGCAAGGCGCCGTTTTTATACCGCGTGCACGAACAGCCCTCGCCCGAAAAGGCTTCCGCATTCTTTTCCTTTCTGCGCGATCTGGGCGTGACGCCGACGGGCAACGTGCACGACCTGAAGCCTTACGACTTTCAGAAGATTCTGACGGCCGTAGAGGAAAAGCCCTTTTCGCCCGTGGTAAACCGCGTAATGCTGCGCTCCATGCAGAAGGCGAGATACTGCGAAGAAAATCTGGGGCACTTCGGGCTGGCTTCGGACTGTTACTGCCACTTCACCTCCCCCATCCGCCGCTATCCCGACCTGTTTGTGCACAGAGTGCTGAAAAAGCTGATAGACGGCGACGACGCGGACGCAAAGAGGACGTTTGCCCCCATAGCGCGCGAAGCGGGCATAGACACGAGCGAATGCGAAAGACGCGCGGATATGGCCGAACGGGACGTGGACGACCTGTACAAAGTAGTGTACATGCAGGATAAGATAGGCGAGGAGTTCGACGCGGTAATTTCGGGCGTGACCAACTTTGCCGTGTTTGCGGAACTGCCCAACACAATCGAAGGCATCATGCGCCTGGAGACTCTGCCGCAGGACAACTACGCCTTTATCGAAGATAAATTTCTTTTGAAGGGAATAAGACACAGCTTTAAGATAGGCGACAGCATACGCATAAAAGTTGCGGGCTGCGACTACGGCAACATGCGGGTGGAATTTGTGCCTGTGACCGATTAATTAAATCTTTGCGCAAAATATCCGCCTCCGGCGCGAATTATTTTGCAGGCGGAACACGCAACTACGTTATGAAACAGATAGCTTTTAACCGCTCGGCGGGATTTGAATACTTTATAGAGGAAAAATTTGAAGCGGGCATAGAGCTCGAGGGCGCGGAAGTGAAGGCGCTGAGGCAGGGCAAGTGCAACCTGAAGGACAGCTTTTGCTACATTGACGGCGCGGGCGAGGTGTACCTTAAAAACGCGCACATCCCCCTCTACGATAAATCCGGCGCGTTCAACAGCAGGGACTCCAAGAGGGACAGAAAACTGCTCATGCACCGCCGCGAGATAGACAGGATAGCCGGCAAGATACACGCCAAGGGCATGACGCTTGTGCCCATTTCGCTGTACTTTAAGGATAACCTCATAAAGGCGGAAGTTGCGCTCTGCCGCGGCAAACAGAACTTTGACAAAAAGCGCGCCATAAAGGAGCGCGACGTAAAGCGCGACACCGACAGACAGCTGAAAAATTACTGACACAACCATATGTGTGCAAATAAATATACGAGGTGAACGACCATGAAAAATTACAAACCCGAAACATTGTGCGTACAGGCGGGCTGGAGCCCCAAGACGGGCGAGAGCAGAATACCGCCCATCTGCCAGAGCACCACATTCTATTACGGCGACAGCCAGGCGATGGCGGACTGCTTTGACCTGAAGAGCAACGGATACTTTTATTCGAGACTGGCAAACCCCACCGTTGCGGCCTTTGAAGGCAAGGTTGCGGCGCTGGACGGCGGCGTTGCGGCGATAGGGTGCGCTTCGGGCATGTCGGCCGTAACCTTGGCAGTGCTGACGCTGGCGGGCTCGGGCGACAATATACTGTGCAGCCAGGCGGTCTACGGCGGAACATTCAACCTGTGCGGCACCACGCTGCCCAAACTGGGGATAGAGTGCAGATTCTTTGATCCCGACGACAGCGCCGAGGACATAGAAAAGCTGATAGACGACAGAACAAAGCTGATACTCACCGAGACGATAGCCAACCCCGCAATAGTCGTTCTGGACTTTGAAAAGATAAACGCCATATCCAAAAAGTACGGCGTTGTGCACATGGTGGACAACACCCTTGCCACCCCCGTGCTCTGCCGCCCCAAGGACTTCGGCACGGACATAATAATATACTCGACGACGAAATATATGGACGGCCATGCGGCGGCGCTGGGCGGGCTGATAGTTGACGCGGGCACTTTTAATTTTGCGGGCAACCCCAGATATGCTTCTTTCAACGTGCCCGACGAGAGCTACCACGGCCTTGTATATGCCCAGCTCGAAGTGCCCTTTGCCACCAAGTGCCGCGCGCAGCTGATACGCGACACGGGGGCGATCATGGCGCCCATGAACGCATATCTTTCCTATTTGGGCAGCGACACCCTTGCCCTGCGTATGCAGAGGCATTCGGAAAACGCCGTGAAGGTTGCAGCATTCTTGAACGGCCACCCCAAGGTGGAGTGGGTTAAACACCCCTCGCTGGAAGGTGACAAGTATCACGCCCTGGCACAGAAGTACCTGCCCCGCGGCTGCGGCGGCATGATGAGCTTTGGCATAAAGGGCGGCATGGAGAAGTGCCGCAAATTTATGGAGAGCCTTGAACTCATCACGCAGGAGACGCACGTGGCCGACGTGAGGAGCTGCATACTGCACCCCGCCTCCTCCACCCACAGACAGCTTTCCGAAAAGGAACTGGAGATGGCCGGCGTACCCATGAACCTTATGCGCCTTTCGGTGGGCATAGAGAATGCGGAAGACATAATAGCCGATCTTGAAGGGGCGCTGAACGCCGTTTAAAAGTTTTATAAAAGGGACAAGACATGCCTATAGTCATAGATAAGGACATACCGGCCTTTAAGATACTGACGGGCGAGAGAATATTCTGCATGGACACCGACAGGGCGTTTTCGCAGGAGATAAGGCCGATAGAGATTGCAATATTAAACCTGATGCCCACCAAGGAGACGACGGAGACGCAGTTTATGAGGCTGCTTTCCAACTCCCCCCTGCAGGTAAACATCACGCTCGTGCGCACGGCGAGTTACAACTCCACGCACACCGAGCAGAGCTATCTTGAAAGATTTTACAAATCCTTTGCGCAGATAAAGGACAGGAAGTTCGACGGCATGATAATAACGGGCGCGCCCGTTGAAAACATGCCCTTTGAGAGCGTGGCATACTGGCGCGAGCTTGAAGAGATACTCGACTGGACGGCGACCAACGTGACTTCGACGCTGTTCATATGCTGGGGTGCGCAGGCGGCCCTGCACTACTTTTACGGCATAAAGAAGCACGCGCTCAAGGAAAAGTGCTTCGGTATATACGTGCACAAGCGCATATACGACGGCACGCAGGAGCCGCTCATGAGGGGCATTTCGGACGAATTCCACATGCCGCACTCCAGACACACCATTGTGTACGCTTCCGACATAAAGAACGTGCCCGAACTGAAGATACTGGCCTATTCTCGCCGCGCGGGGGCGAGCATAATAAAGAGCGAGGACAACAGGCGCGTGTTTGTGACGGGGCACATGGAATACGACAGGGACACCCTGAAGAAGGAATACGAACGCGACCTTGAAAGGGGACTGGATGTAAAACCGCCCGTGAATTACTTTGCCGACAGGCAGATGACGCAGGTGAAGATGAACTGGACTTCGACGGCCAACCTGTTCTACATCAACTGGCTCAACTACTACGTATACCAGGTGACTCCCTACGTGCTGTGACGCTTTGCGGACGCAGAGCGCAGCAAAGGCAGGCCGCCGCGCACCGGTAAACCCGGCGCGCGGCGGCCTGAATACTTTTCCATACGGCGTGCGGGCGGAGCTTAAAGCTCCGCCCGCCCGCCGTATCATATGTATTAAACGGGACATATGTGCCCATCAATTGCAGTAAACGAAGTTGCCCGACATGATCGTGAAGCAATACGAGACGGGATTTTCCTGGCTGGCGCGGTCAACGGTTATGCACACCGTGTCGCTTTCGCGCGCGGACAGAAGGACTTCGTCGATGTTGTATTCGCGCGTGATTTCGCAGTTTTCCCTGACGTTGTTTTCCCCGTCCGTTATCTTTACGCTTACGAGCCTGTCGCCGTTTTGCAGACTGCCGTAGACGAAGGAATTTTTGCCTATGTCGGTGACTTCGACAGTTTCGATAATCTCTACGTTGTTGGTATCGTTGTTCATGTACGCCGAAGAGGAGACGACGTTGAGTTCGGCATACGCCCCGAGCGAAAGTTTATACAGCCCCGCATTGCAGCTGCCCGTAGCTTCGTAGCGGTCTATCATGTTCTGCACAACCCTGTGCACGCATGCCGCGGGGAGCGCGTGGGAGATGTTATCCGAGTACTCGCCTTCCGAGGCGGCGACGGTCTTGGAATTGACTATTCCCAGAATGTTGCCGTCGATATCGAAGAGCCCGCCGCCCGAATTGCCGCTGTAGATGGGCACGCTGGTGCGTATCGTGCGGTAGACGAAGTCGTCGTCGTAATTTGAAGGGGTGTCGTACATATCGAGGGATATTTCCTCGCTGTCCACGGCGACGATGCCGTTTGTGGCGCTTATGCCGCCGCCCGCGGCGTTGCCCACGGCGTATACCGTCTGGCCGACGGCGACGTTTTCGTTCCTGTTCCAGTCGGCGGCGATGACGGAGCTGTTGCGGACGGCCCGGCTGCCCTCCACCCTGAGCACGGCTATGTCATACGACAGGGAGACGCCCACTATTTCCGCCTCTATGGCGTTGGACTCGTCGATAATATTCTTAATTTCACCATTTACTTCGATTGTGCTTGTGGTATATTCCCTGCCGTACAGATAGACTTTTACATCGTTGCTGTACTGTTCGTCCGCGGAGGAAGAATAGACGACGTGGCTGTTGGTGACGACGTACATATCGCCGGCCTCTTTATCGAGGTCGATGATGACGCCCGAGCCCTGCGATATGTAAGATTCGCTCTCTTCCTGTCCCCCTCCCCACGGCCACGGCCAAAAATCTTCGGTAGAAGAATTGGTTTCGGTAAACTCGGCGGTGACCTGCACGGAGGAGAGCAGCGAACGGTTTATGGCCGCCTGCAGAGAGGCCATCTGTTCGACTTCCTCGCCCGTATAGTTGAGGTATTCCTTTAAAAATTCGTGATATGTAAGGTCGGGGTTGCCGCTCTGCTCCTTTGCGAGCTGCCAAAGATCGTAGGCCGAGACGTCCTGTCCGTCCCTGCCGTCCACGCCGAGGGAGACGGTACAGCCCGAAAGCGCGGCGCCGCCGCCCGCAACGACAGCCGTAACGAGCACCGCGGCCGCCCTTTTAAAGACACCTTTCATGTATTCCTCTCTTGCCGCGGGTATGACGCGGCAATCACAAAATTATAATTTTACGCCGTTGAGTTTTAAGAGCTCGCGGGCGCTCTCCACGCTGTCAACGCCCGTCTTGTTCTTTACGGGCGCAAATTCCCTGCTCCTGTCCACCTCCACGGCGAGGCACGAACCCATCAGCCGGACGATATCCACGGCAAGCGTTTCAAACTTGTAGCCGCACGGCAGGGAGGGAGTTACCCTTACACCGTTTTCGATGTGGGGCACGGCCTTGAAGGCCAGATGGCAGGGCAATTTGTCGTTATATATCTTATTGAGCGTTTCAACCGAAAAGAGATAGTTGAGTATTACGCCGTAGCGGTATGTGAGTTCGCCGTCGGCATCGCGCAGGGCGGCGAGTTCGGGGGGCATTTCGTAGTATTCGACTATGGCGGGCCGGCCGTCCTCCTTGCAGAGCACGCCCACGCGCTCTTCGGGGGAGACCTTTTTTACTACCTTGCCCGAGCAGGCGCAGCCGCTTTTGAGCGTTGCACCGATGAATACGGGATCGCATATGCGCTGAAGAACGTTATCGACGGCGTAGATGTTGAGCCACTCTATGCCCTCGCTCTTCAGAAGGGGCGCATACCCCGCCTCCACAAGAGAGGAATACCAGCCGCCGTTTCCGTTGGGCGACATGGACACTTTGTACTTTTCATCGAGGTATATCTTGCCCTCTTTTGAACATGTGGGCGCCAGCTTCTGCTCGTAGAAATGTATCTTTGAGCTGTCGTAGCCGAAGTAATTGCAGTCGGCAAAGTACTTGCGGGTGACCTCGTCGTTGATGTCGCTGGTCATGACGAAGATGTGGAACATTACGCCGGCCTTTTTTACGACATCGAAGATGTTGTTCATCTGCTGTTCGAAGATGGTGAGCGTGCGCGTGAGCCCGATGTTGTACATGCCCTTGGGAAGGGATGAACCCAGCCTTGTGCCCTGGCCGCCCGCGAGCAGCACGGCCGCGACCTTTCCCGCGCGGAGGGCGGCGAGGCCGCACTCTTCGTATTCGCCCCTTTGCCTTTGGATATCCTCCAGCGAGAGCGCGTCGGCGGGGGCGAGAGCGCCGAGTTTTTTGCCATCCTCCGAGCGGAGATTTTCCAGCACGGAAAAATCGGTTTTTTCTATATCCGAGAGGAGTTTTGCCCTCTCTTCGCCGTTGAGTTCTTCATAGTAATCGAGCAGCTGAAGCTGATCGTATTTTTTAAGCAGTTGTTTTGCCTCGTTATAGTCCATAGCAAATCTCCTTTGCGAGTCTTTTACTACGAATATTATACATTATACGGCATAGTATGTCAACAGCATTTCAAAATTGTGAAAATCAGATAAAATTTTTTTTGCCCCGCCGGGCGGTACCGGGGGCATAGTAGGGGTTGTATCGGCAAAAAAAGCGTTTTGCGACACTTTTTTGCATTAAATTTACAGGTTTTTTACACAAGAGTCTTGAATTTTTGCAAACGATATTATATAATAGTATGTAGATATTCGTATATATAATAATTATAAGGAGGTAAAAGAGATGTATTGCAGCGAATGCGGAGAAAAACTTGCACTTGTAGTACACAGGGAAGGACTTGTACCCTATTGCCCGAAATGCGGCGCCTATCGCTTCCCCCGGTTTGCAACGGCCGTTTCGATGGTGGCGACGAACAGAGCCAAGGACAGAATACTTTTGGCAAAACACACCGGCCAGGACGATTACATTCTGATTGCGGGATACGTTAAAAAGGGCGAGACGGCGGAAAAGGCCGTGACGCGCGAATTTAAGGAAGAGACAAAACTCAACGTGGTGAAGTACAAGTACATGTCCTCGCGCTATCACGAGCCGAGAAACGTGCTGATGCTCAACTTCCTCGTAGTTGCCGAAAACGGCGAAATCGTCGCCGACGAAGAGGAAATTGAAGAGTGCAGATGGTTTACGTTTGAAGAAGCGCTTGAAAACGTGAGAAAACAATCGGTTGCGGAGATCTTTTTGAAGAACGCCATAGCCGAAATAAAAAACAATAAAATTTAAGGAGCAACATTATGGTAGCAATCATTATCGGAGTCATTGCGGCCGTAATAGTTCTGGCAGCCGTAATTGCGGTGGGCTGGGGCATTTCGGTCAGAAATAACTTTGTGAGAATGCGCAACGTTTCGGAGGAGGCCTTTGCCACCATCGACGTGTACCTTAAAAAGAGGTACGACCTCATCCCCAACCTCGTGGAGACGGTTAAGGGCTACGCCAAGCACGAGAGCGAGACGCTTGAAAGCGTGATACGCGCCAGGAACAACGCGGCCAGCGCCACCACCACCGCCGAAAAAATAGAGGCGGACGCACAACTTTCCAACGCCATAAAGAGCTTTAACATCGTTGCCGAGCGCTACCCCGAACTCAAGGCCAACACAAACTTTCAGAGCCTTATGAACGAGCTGCGCGCCATAGAGAGCGAGCTTGCGAATTCGAGAAAGTACTATAACGGCACAGTTAAGACATTCAACACCGAAAAGGATATATTCCCCAAGTCCATCATAGCCAACATGATGAAGCTGGAAAAGTTCCCCTACTTTGAACTTGAAAGCGAAGAGGAAAGGAAAAACGTAAAGGTAAGTTTTTAAGCCGGTACGGACTGAGAGCCGCACGGCCGGAACAGGAGAGCGGCTCTGTATATCTGCCGCTCTCTGTCATATTGATTAAATTTCCCCGCCGGCGCGCGGACATAACGTTACGGGGGTATAGAAATGAAGACAAAAAGCAATGCAAAGATATTACTTTTAGCCCTGCTTATAGCAGCGGCGGCGCTGTTTGCGCTGCCTTTCGGCACGGGTTCCGCATTTGCGGCGAACAGCGCCTATTCGTTTGAAATAGAAAATCTGACGGTAAACTACGACGTGCACGCCGACAGGACGATAGACGTTGAAGAGCGCGTGACGATAAAGTACACGGGCTACTCCAGCACGGGATTTTACCGCGACCTGCCCGTAAACGAGGGGGACAGGGTTTATAACGTTGAAGTGAAGGAAGCAAACGCTTCGGGCGCGCAGTTCGACGTAGATTACGGAGTGGACATAGACGACGGTCTGATAATACTGGACATAGGCGACAACACCAAAAAGACGGGCGAAAGCCACACGTACATAATAAAATACGTGTACGCCGTGACGGCGCCTAAGGACGACAACGCCCTGTACCTGAACATAGTAGGATTCGGGAGCGAGGCGCCCATAAGGGACAGCCTTGTGACCGTTCATCTGCCCGACGGGTTTAAGAGCGCCGACCTGTACATAGGCGACACGGCGATACCTTCGGACGCATACGATTACGACAGCGCCACCAACACCATTACGGTTGAGCTTGCCGGTCTTGCGGCGTTCGAGGGGGCGACGCTGGACATGTTCTTTGAAGAAGGCGTGCTCTCCACCCGCATAGACTTTGTGCCCTACATAATGGTAATAGCCGGGTGCGTGCTGCTGGCCGCGCTGGCTGCCGTAAAATTTTTCGTGTTCCCCAAAAAGCCGCTCTCTCCCGTAGTGGGATTTGAGCCGCCGCGCGGCATGGATCCCGTTGAGATAAGCAAGCTGATAGACAACAGCGTGGATTCGCATGACGTGACTTCGATAATATATTACTGGGCTTCCAAGGGATATCTCAAGATAGACCTTTCCGACCAGAACGATCCCGTCCTCATACGTGTTTATAACCGGCTGCCCGACGGCGCGCCCGAACACCAGATTGTTATGTACAACGCGCTGTTCGGCAACAGGGACATGGTGAGCGTAAGCCAGCTTGAGGGCAAATTCTACCGCACGATAGAGAACGTGAAGGCGCTTGTGAACAGAAAATACAGCCGTCTCTATACCGCGAAGAGCACGGGCACGGCCTTTGCCTTTGCGCTGGCGGGCGGGCTGATCATGGCGCTCGCACCCATAATTACAGGCATGGTGAACATAAGCGCAAAGCTCATATACCTCCCCGCGCTCATAGCCGTGGTGCCGGCGCTGGGCGTATTCTTTCTGGCGCGCGCGGGGCTGTTTGCCGTACACAAGCGTAGAAGCGGCACAAGGATAGCCGTGACGGCGGGCATTGTTGCGCTGTGCGCCGCCGCGACCGCGCTGTACGCCATATTGCTGCCTTCGCCCATAATGGAGCTTGCGCCCAAAATAGTTGTGTGCATAGTGGCATACATAGCCGTGCTGGCTTCCGTAACCCTCATCTCACCCACGGAAGAATACTATGACCTGCTGAACGAGATAATAGGATTCAGAAACTTTATTCTCTACACCGAAAAGGATAAGCTGGAAGTAATGCTGGAGAGCGATCCCGAATTTTACTACAAGCTGCTGCCCTATGCGCAGGTTATGGGGATTTCGGACATATGGGAGGATAAGTTCAAAGACCTGACGGTGGCTCCTCCTTCGTGGGCGGTAGATCCCGCGGGCACGCTGGTATCCTTTACCATAGTCAACAGCGCGCTGCGCAGGAGTTACTCCTCCTTTGCGGGCAGGATGGCCGTGCGCCCCTCCTCCCCCTCATCGCGCTCATTTTCGGGCGGAAGCAGGTTCGGCGGAGGATTCGGCGGCCGCGGCGGCGGAGGTCACGGCGGAGGAGGATTCAGGGGAAGATGAGTCTTTCCGCCGTACACATAACGGAAGATACCGGAAAATGACCGTGTCATAAATTTCGGTTCTGCATAAAACGCCGGGGCGGGACAACCCGCCGCGGCGTTTTTTTATAAACAGAGGCATAAAAAAGAGGACGAATGCGGCCGCGGCAATATTGCCGCGGCCGCGTTGAATTGAGTTTACGCCCTCCGCACGGGAGGAAGACATACGCCGAAGGGCGGGGAATATGCCCCGATTACAGCAATATACGGCGGCGGCGCGCGTTATCAAACGCGCGCCGCCGCAATGACGTGAAAAGACAATTTTAAAATGATATTCCGACGGCCTGAATGGCGGACGCCATTACTCCTCCGCGGCGACTTCCACCTTGATTTCCGTGGCGATGCCTTCGGCAAGTTTTAAATCGACGTCGTAGGAGCCCACGGCCTTTATGGGATTTTCCAGAGCTATCTTCTTTTTATCGACTTCGTAGCCGGCCGCCCTGAGCGAATCGGAGATGTTGGCCGCCGTGACGGAGCCGAACACCTTGCCGCCCTGCCCCGCCTTTATTTTAACCGTGAAATGCTTGCCTTTGAGTTCGGCTGCGAGGGCGCGCATGGCCTTCAGTTCTTCCTGCCTGTGGTATTCGGCAGAGGCCTTTTTTTGCTTTAAATCGTTTATCTTATTGGCCGTAGCCACCTCGGCAAGTCCCTTTTTGATGAGAAAATTGCGGGCATAACCTTCGTTTACATCCACAAGCTCGCCTTTTTTACCCTGTCCCTTTACATCCTGCAATAAAATAACCTGCATATATACTCCTTGGGCGGAAACCGCCGGCACATTTACTTTTCTATATTTTACCGCATAACGGACATTTTGTCAACATCCGCGCGCATAAAAGGGCGGCGGCCGCGCAAAATAATAGCAGTCTCCCTGCCGCACACGTCCGCCGGCGCGGCATATGCGTATGCGGAAGGGAATATCCGGAGGTATTTATGGAAAACATCAACTTTGGAATCGCCTGCAATGTGGATATGTGCAGGTACAATCACGACGGGTGCAACTGCACGCTGGACAAGATACAGGTGGGCTGCACCTGCGACGGCGAAGAGTGCACCTGCTGCAAGAGCTACAGCGCAAAGTGAGACAAAAATCCGCACCCGGCAGAGGGTGCGGATTTTACTACATAGCTGTACGCCGCAAAGAGGCGGCTTTGATGCAGACTTACCTTGCGGCGAGCCCCACCCATTCGCGCAGCGGGAGGTTGGTGATAAATTCCAGCGAGGCGATCTCGTTGTTGTTATACAGTCCGCAAGCGACGTGCGTGCCCGCCATGTATTGATTGAAAATTTCAAAGCCCTTGAGGTCGCTGACCTGCCATACCAGCGCACCGAGGAACACGAGCACGCCGAACACGACTGCCGTGAGAACGGCCGCGCCGATTGCGCCGTCGATGGCGCTGACAGTATCGAATACGCGCAGTTTATCGAATGCGCGGGGAACGAAGACGCTTATTATTATTGCGGGGATAAGAAGGATGACGCCCAGTCCGACGGCGATTATTATCTTACCGAGGATATCCGCGGTGATATTAACTCCGTCGAGCGTGTTCTGTATATCGGGAGTAATCAGGCCGGAAAGCAGGCTGTTGTATGCGCCTGCGGCCGCATCGTTGAACCAACCCGTATTGAACGCGAGGTGATAGGCGAGATATCCCGCGCCGCCGAGCAGGCCGAGGATTATGACTACGGAGAGCGTGGAGAGTATGCCGCCGTTGAAGCCGACGCGCACACACATACACATGAGCGCAATTATAATCATATCTATGGCGAGCGCCGAACCCTGTCCCTGCCAGAAGGCGTTGGAATATACGGAATCTAGGAAGGACATACTGTCGGCAAGCCCGGCGCTGTCGATGACGACGAGCGCGAGCGAGGCGATGACCGCCAGAGCGGCGAAGATATTGATTGTGAGCGTGAGGGCGCCGAAGACGCGGTCTACCGCGCCCCAGGCTCCCCTTTTGGGAGTAAATCTGCGCGCGGCGTACTCACGGTAGGCCTTTTTATCCTTTTTGTCGAGGGCGATGAGAATGCGCTCATCGTTGGCCTCCTTTTCGTCGTGCAGACGGTAGGAGGACAGTTTGCGGCGCTCTTCGACCTGTCTGACGATGTACCGCCTCACGAGCGTAAAGAGCAGCGTGAGGACGATGACGGTGCCGAGCGCCACGCCGAGCATTACCATTCCGCCCCATTGGAAGTCTTCGGGGATAAAGCCGGCTTTATCGACGACAAAGCAGATGAGCGTTGCCCCCACCACGGTTCCTCCCCAGAACGACATGCGGATATAGCCGAAGCAGAAGCCGACAATTAAGCCTATTGCGGCAAGTACACATACCGCTATAATGAAATACAACATATTTTTTTACCTCGCTGAGGTTATTTATTGAAATTATCCTTTAAGGTGACTATTTCGGAGAGGATGACTTTGCCGCCTTCCGAACATTTTTTATAGTAGCCGGTGCGCATGAGCTGATAGGGCTTTTGCTCCGGGCCGAGGGAGATGTAAGGTTCGCACTTGCCGGCAAAGACGACTTCGCTGTCGGCGTTGAGGCGCTCGGCGTAGTCCTGGTCGGCATATTCTTCGTCCTTTAAAAGGGGCTTATACTGCCTGAATTCGACGTCGCAGCCGTACTTTGCATCCACCCAGTGTATTACGCCCTTGGCCTTTACCTGGCTCTTTACGTCGCTGCCCGAGCGGGTTTCGGGGAAGTAGGTGCAGAAAATTTCCTCCACCTCTCCCTTTTTATCCAGCTTTACGTCATCGCAGCGCACTATATATGCCGCCTTTAACCTGACGTTTGCGCCCTTGGTGAGGCGCTTGTACTTGGGGGGCGGAACGAGGGCGAAATCTTCGCGGTCGATATATACGGTGCCCGAAAACTTTACCTTGCGCGTTGCGCCGCTGCCGTCGGTGGGGTTGATTTCGAAATCGAGCTCCTCCTCGCCGCTGTAGTTGGTTATGGTGAGCCTGACGGGATTTATGACGGCCATGCCCCTCTCCGCGGAGGTGTTGAGTTCATCGCGGATGCACTCATCGAGCTGGGCGAGGGAGACGACCGAATAATTCTTTGCGACGCCGACGTCGGAGACGAACTTACGGAGCGCCTTGGGGGGAACGCCGCGGTTTTTGAGCCCCATCAGCGTGGGCATACGCGGATCGTCCCAGCCGCGGACGAAACCTTCATCGACCAGCTTTTTTAAATAGCGCTTGGACATGAGGGTATTGGTTATGTTGAGGCGGGCAAACTCTATCTGACGGGGCACGGGAGCGGGGAAACCCGCCTTTTCTATCACCCAGTCGTACAGCGGACGGTGATTTTCGAATTCCAGTGAGCAGAGAGAGTGCGTGACGCCCTCTATGGCGTCCTCGATGGGATGGGCGAAGTCGTACATGGGATAGATGCACCACTTATCGCCCTGGCGGTAATGGGGAACGTGCGCTATGCGGTAGATGACGGGATCGCGCATGTTGATGTTGGGCGAGGACATATCTATCTTTGCCCTGAGAACCTTTGCGCCGTCCGGATAGACGCCTTCCTTCATCTCGCGGAAGAGCTTTAAATTTTCCTCGACGCTCCTTTCGCGGTAGGGCGAATTTTTGCCCGGTTCGGTCAGGGTGCCGCGGGTAGCCGTTATCTCGTCCGCGGAGAGATCGCACACATATGCGTTGCCTTCGCGTATATATTTTTCGGCTATGGCGTACATCTGATCGTAATAATCGGATGCGTAGACGAGTTTATCGTATTCTATCCCCAGCCATCCGACCGCATCGACGATGGAGTTTACGTACTCGTAGTCCTCCTTTGCGGGATTAGTGTCGTCCATGCGGAGGTTGAGTTTTGCGCCGTACTTTTCCTTTACGGCATAGTTTATGCACAGCGCCTTGACGTGGCCGATATGGAGATAGCCGTTGGGTTCGGGGGGAAAGCGCACCTGCAGTTCGTTGCCGCGGCTTTCGAACTTGCCGGCTTCGAGTTCTTCGTTTATTATCTGTTCAATAAAGTTTGTAGCTTCGGGAAGATTCATTTTTCTAACAAAAATTGTGCGTTGGCGACGCGCAACAATTTTCCGTGATTTTCGGGAGCTCCGCTCCCCTTTGCGCGATACCTTATAGCACATATTATTAACCGCGCAAATTTACCTAAGCCGAGGCGCAGGTATGCGCAAATTGAGACTGCTGCGGGGGAATGAATTCCCCTTGCAACGTAAGTTATTTTAAAGGTTTGAAGCAATCAGGACAGCCCCGTTATAACGCCCTTTTCATCGATATCTATCTTTTCGGCGCAGGGCACCCTGCCCAGGCCGGGCATGAGCATTATATCGCCGGCGACAGCGACTATGAAGCCTGCGCCGCCCTTGTAGATGACGTCCCTGACGTGCACGGTGAAGCCCGTGGGACGGGCGAGTTTTTTGGCGTCGTCCGAGAGGGAATACTGCGTCTTTGCGATTATGACGGGCAATCCCTCTATGCCGTTTGCCTCTATCTCCCTGAGGGCCTCTTCGGCTCTTTCGGAATAGGTGGCGCCCTCGCCGCCGTAGACCTTGGTGACGATATCGGCAATCTTTGTCTTTACGTCGCTCTTGAGATCGTATGCATAGGTGAGGGGCGCGGCGTTTCCGCACGCGGCAACCACCTCTTTTGCGAGCTCTTCGCCGCCCGCGCCGCCCTTTAAGAATACGTCGGTGAACACGGCCTTTGCGCCCGCCTCTTCGCAGGCCTGCATTACGCAGTCGATTTCCTCCTGCGTGTCTGTGGCAAAGCGGTTCATGGCGACTATAACGGGACGGGAATATACCCTTTGCATGTTTTCCACATGCTTTAAGAGGTTGGGCAGCCCCGCTTTAAGCGCGGGGATATTGCTTTCGGAAAGGAGCGATTTATCCGCTCCGCCGTGCAGCTTGAGCGCCTTTACGGTGGCCACGACGACGACGCACGAGGGGGCTATGCCCGCTATGCGGCACTTGGCATCGAGAAATTTTTCGGCGCCGAGTTCCGCGCCGAATCCCGCCTCCGTGACGGCGTAGTCGGCATACGTCATTGCGGCGTATGTTGCGCGCACGGAGTTGCAGCCGTGGGCTATGTTGGCGAAGGGGCCGCCGTGAATTATGGCGGGAGTGCCTTCGAGCGTCTGTACGAGGTTGGGATTTACGGCATCCTTTAAGAGCGTTGCCATCGCACCCTGCGCGTTGAGCTGGCGGGCATAGACGTACCTGCCCTGCGAATTTA
>CALVLX010000107.1 GCA_944341195.1 uncultured Clostridia bacterium | reverse complement strand
GTGTATAACGCTCAAGTCGGGCGTTGAGTATAAATGCCCCGGCGTTTTCGCCGTCGAAGAGGTGCACGACAGGATATTTGCGCTCGTGTGCGAATATGCACCCAAAAGGGATGGCAACCTATGACAGGCCCCGAAGTCATCGCGCGTAAAGGCAAGTTCAAATCCGGCAGGGTGATCGTCAGCGCCGTTGCGCTCGTCCTCGTGTGGGCGGCGCTGCTCGGCGGCATTTTCGGCAGCGGCGTTTTAACCCAAAACGAAAACAGCGGGGTTGCGGCCGCGTGTATCGTATTGCTGGCGCTCGTCACCGTGTCCGACTGCGTGATGTTCATATATACGTATATTAAGTGGAGAGCGCTGCCCGGAGATCTTATAATTTTTTCGGAAGACAAACTCTTTTTGGCGGGGCGCGCCGCGGAGCTGTCGGATATAGTATATGTAAGCGACAGCGGCGACAAGGCGGCGGGCAATATAGTTTTTTCGTTTAAAGACGGCAGCGTGCATACAATCGCGTTTGCAGACGATGCCCGGGGCGCAATCGAGAGGATAGAACAGCTGCTCGCGTCGGCCGTGCCGTCCGGTAGCGGCGCCCGTCCTCCCCGCGAGGTTCTCGGCGTAAAGGCAAAGAGCGGAAGATATAAGGTTATTGTCGGCTGCGCCGCCGCGTTTGCGGCAATCACGGCTTTGTGTATTTTGGCTGTCATTGCAATGTTCATCACCGCCGAAGAAGTAGGGGAACTGATTATTGCAACTTCTTCGTTTTCCGGCATTGCCGTCGTGTGCCTGTGCTTTTCCGCATTCTGCATAAAGTATTACAGGGATTATAAGATTCTGCCGCATGAACTTTTAACAAGATGCGGCGACGACTTGTATTATGCCGGCGTAAAGTTCAATATCGGAGCAATCGCGCGCGTTAAATATAAAGGTTATCCTCAGGGTAACTGTATTAAGGATACGGGCGTGCTTACATTCTGTTTCAACGACGGCGCAAAACTTAAATGCCGCCACTTCTTTCAGCCGCATGTGATATATCGCGATGTGCAAAATATCATTGCGGAGTATAATAATCAAAAAGATTGAGCGAACGGCAAAATGCCGCCGTGCCGCGCCGTGCTTGCAACAAATAGCGCCGTGTGCGACTTCGCTTTGAGCAAATATATAAGGAATACGTCAATAATTTCATTATGGCAAATTTAAATGTAAATATCTGCGGCGTGCAGTTCAAAAATCCCGTTATCGCCGCAAGCGGAACATACGGCTTCGGCAAGGAATTCGAAGAAGTTTACGATATCTCCGTTATAGGCGGCGTCTCCACCAAGGGCACCACCATGGAACCCCGCCTCGGCAACCCCGTGCCCAGGATAGCCGAAGGCTCTTCGGTCATTTTGAACGCCGTGGGATTGCAGAATCCCGGTGTGGAACATTTCATAGAGGAAGATCTGCCCTTTTTAAAGGAAAAGGGCGTGGTAATTATAGCCAACGTGGCGGGCAGCACGCTCGATGACTACAAGCATATCTGCCGCAGGCTCAACGGCCTTGTCGATATGATAGAGCTCAACATCTCCTGCCCCAACGTCCATGCCGGCGGCATGGCTCTCGGCATAAAGCCGCAGAACATCAGGGAAGTGACAAAGATCACCAAGGCCGAGCTCTCCAAAACACCCCTCATAGTCAAACTCTCGCCCAACGTCGAATCCATTCCCGTCAACGCAAAGGCGGCGGAGGAGGGCGGCGCGGACTGCATCTCGCTCGTCAACACCTTCACGGGCATGGCGATAGATCTCGAAAGGCGCCGTCCCGTCATCGCCAACAACACGGGCGGCGTTTCGGGTGCGGGCATAAAGCCGATTGCCCTCCGCATGGTCTACGAGGCCGCCCACGCCGTCAGGATACCCGTTATAGGCATGGGCGGAATCATGACGGGGCGCGACGCCCTCGAATTCATGTGCGCGGGTGCAAGCGCGGTGCAGGTGGGCACGGCAAATTTCACCGACAGTCTCGCCATGCCCCGCATAATAAAAGAGATGAACGACTGGCTGGATGCCCACGGCATAGCCGATGTAAACCGGATTGTAAATACATTAAAACTCAACTGACGGAGGTTTAAAGATGTCTTTAACTTACAAACAACAATTCATAAAGTTCATGGTGGAAAGCGGCGTGCTCAAATTCGGCACGTTCACTCTCAAGAGCGGCAGAATAGCCCCCTATTTCATCAATACGGGCAACTACAAGACGGGCGAACAGCTCTCCCGCCTCGGCGAATATTACGCCGCCTGTATCGCAGAAAACAAGGTGGAGGCGGATACTCTCGTCGGCCCCGCCTACAAGGGTATTCCATTAGCCGTAACTTCCGCCGTGTCCCTCTGGAACAACCATAAAATTAACGTCAACTACTGCTTCGACCGCAAGGAGGTCAAAGACCACGGCGAGGGCGGCCTCTTTGTAGGCAAACAGCTTGTGGACGGCGAAAGAGTGCTTATAGTCGAGGACGTCATGACGTCCGGCAAGGCTTTAAGGGAAATCCTGCCCAAGCTCGAAGCCACCGCAAAAGTCAACGTGGTCGGCATGGTCATCTCCGTTGACCGCATGGAAAAGGGTTTGAATTCGGATCTTTCCGCCGTGCAGGAAGTTCTGCGCGACTTCGGCATAAAGGTCTATTCCATCGTCAACATGGCCGATATAATCAGCGCCATCGAGGACGGCATCATCGAAGGCAAGGAATACCTTACCGCCATGAAGGAATACCGCGCGCAGTACGGCGTAAACTGAAGGATGCTTTGGCTGCACTAAAATAGCATAACAGGGCGCGCCGCGGCGCATTTTGCCGCGGCGCGCCCTTTTCATATGCAGTCACACCCTTCCGCGGTGCAGAATGCGCGCAAAAGGCGTAATAAAAATTATCCCGCCCGCATATCAATAATAGAGCAGCAGGAGGGAAAAGTATGGAAAACCTTACCCACACTCTCACTATAGAAAATAAAAAGCGCATCACGGCCACGGGCATAGAGGGAGTGCGCGACTTCGCGCCTTCGCAGTTTACGTTGATCTATCCGGGCGGAAAGATCTCCGTCGGCGGCGAGGATATGAAGATCGTTGCCTTTTCCAAGCAGACGGGTGCGTTTTCGGCCACGGGCGTCATTTCCTCCGTCAGGTATTCCTCCGCGGGCGAAGGTATCAGGAAAAAACTCTTAAAATGAGTCAGCTAGCTGTATTTTTCGTCTGCGCCGCCTGCGGTGTGGCAGGCGGCGCCGTATACGATGTCTTTTTTGTCATACGCCGTCTCGCCTGCGCGCCCCTTCGGCGGGGCGCCGCGCGCTATGCCGTCACTGCAGCGTGCGATATTCTGTTCTTTTTGTCGCTTGCCGCGCTCTTTATCGCCCTGTCCGTTTGGCTGGATTTCTATGCTGTCAGGGTATACATGGTGGCCGCTCTGGCGTGCGGACTCATTATTTATTTAAAAAGTTTACACATATTTGTTGCATTTTTTGTAAATAAAGTGTATAATAATCTAAACAAATGTATTCTTTTAAGGAGGGCGCGGCGTGTCGAACGAAGAAAAGCGCAAAAGAATAATAGCCGGCGTAACAGTCGCGGGCGTCATTCTCATCGTCATTCTCTTCGCCGTAGTCATCTATCAGATAATAGATATCTGCGTTCTTAAGGCGCGCAGGGATCGCCTGCAGCAGGAGTACGCTTATATCCTCTCCGAAATCGACGAGGGCAACGGCTGGCTCGAAAATTACGAACTCAACGAGGACGTCATCCTGTACAAGCTCGCCCTTCAGAACGGCTACAGGCCAAAGGATTGATATGAAGATAGCGGCAATAGATATCGGCTCTAATTCCGTTCGCCTGATGATGTGGGCGGACGGAAAAACTTTATATAAGACTTTAAACACCACCCGCCTGGGCGAGGGGCTGGCAGCCTCCGGCCGCATGACTGCGCCTGCCATGGAACGCACGGCGCAGGCCGTGGCGCAGTTTTGCCAAAGGGCACGCCTGGAGGGCGCGCAAAAAATTTACGCCTTTGCCACGGCGGCCGTCCGCTCGTCCTCGAACAGGGAGCAGTTCCTTGCGGCGGTAAAAAATCTCTCGGGCATCGATGTCGATGTCATCACGGGCGAAGAGGAGGCGCGCATAGGCGTCCTCGGCGCTCTGGGATATGCCGACGGCGGCATAATCGATGTCGGCGGCGCCTCCACGGAAATCACTGTGCAGGGCTCGGGCAAGTGCCTTTACAGTCACAGCGCCGACGTCGGCACCGTGCGCCTCTTCGATTCGTGCGGGAGGGACAGGGCGGCTTTGTCGGCACATATCAAGGGGGCAATCGCCTCATACGGTCATGTTCCGCACGGGTTTGAAATGTACGCGATAGGCGGCACGGCCACTACGATGGCGTCCGTTGCGCTGGGGCTCGAAAGGTATGATCCCGCGCTGATCGACGGCTGCAAAGTTACCCTGCGGGATGCCGAGCGCATGGCCGCGGATTTCTTGTCCATGCCCGTGGAGGAAATAAAAAAAGTAAAGGGCATGGAGCCCCGCCGTGCCGACGTGATAGGCGGCGGCTGCCTTCTGATGTGCGAAATCATGAAGATGCTGGGGCTTTCCCGCGTCACCGTGTCGGAAAGGGACAACCTCGAAGGTTACGTTCTCTCGCGCCTGTCGCGCGGGTGATGGAATTAAAAGATGAAGAGTAAGATTATATTTTTTGCCGCGCTCGCCTGTTCGCTTGCGCTCGCCGTCATCTGCGGCTATGTGTTCTGCACCGGGGTGACGCTCGGCAGCGCGGGGCGCGGGGCGCTAGCCGTTTTATATGTCGCGCTTGTCTTTGTGAGCATAGTCGTCTGCGATCTCCTCCACGAAGGCGCCCATATCGCCGTCGGTGTGCTCTGCCGCATGGGCGTCCGTCCGGATAGATACCGCATTTTCCGCACCTCGTCCGTAAACGTAAATCCCCTGGGCGGGCGGCACATGCGCGGCAGAATGGCTGCCACCTGCATCGCGGGCGTGGCCGTCAATCTCATCTGCGCGGTTGCGGGCATAATTTTGCTCTTCGCGGGCGGCAACGCAGCCTTTTTCGCCATTCCTGCGCCCTATTCGCTCTATCTCTTTATCATAAACGCCATTCCGGACGACTGCGGCGGTGCAAAGAACGACGGCATGATCTTTTTGGAACTTGTAACGAATAGTCCCTCCTCGCGCGTCATGGTGCGCATACTCGAAATCGAAGGCATTGTGCGCGCCGGCACAGGGATTGCCGATGTGCCCCGCAACATGCTTTTCGATCTCCCCCAGCTTCCCGAAGACGACATAAATTTCATCATTCTCACGCGCCTCCGCTACGAATACTTTCTTCAACGCGGGGATGAGGGCGAAGCGGAAAAATATCTCTCGCGGTTTAACGAACTTTGCGATTACCTTCCCACCGAATACCGCGGACAGCTCGCCCCGTCCGCGCGCGGCACGGAGGAGGGGGAACAACATTAAATCCCGTATAAAAGGGCGTCGGACTATAGCTGTGTCCGACGCCCTCCCTGTATGCAAAATTTAAAATTTATGTATTCACCGCAATATAGTATGCCGTCTTTCGCG
>CALVLX010000106.1 GCA_944341195.1 uncultured Clostridia bacterium | reverse complement strand
CGGGGCTCTCCGCCGCCGATGAGATGCTCTATCCAGCAAATTACAGCTACGTGGACGACCTGCTCTCCTATGTCGCCGTCG
The DNA here is from genome assembly GCA_944341195.1 of uncultured Clostridia bacterium. Classification (GTDB taxonomy): domain Bacteria; phylum Bacillota; class Clostridia; order Christensenellales; family Borkfalkiaceae; genus Coproplasma. The sequence continues at coordinate 7,005 of CALVLX010000106.1, read as the reverse complement.
GCGCAAGGAGCTGCGAAAACCAGCTCCACCGTCTTGTATCCAGCGGCATAGATGTCTCCGTGGGCATCAAAAACCCCATGGGCGGCTCCGTCACCGTAATGCTCAACTCCATATACGCCGCGCAGTCTTCGCAGGTATTCAAACTCAACGGCTGGCAGGTAAAGACGCAGGGCAACACCCTCGCCCACGGCATTCTCCGCGGTGCAGTGGACAGCTACGGCAACGATATCCCCAACTTCCACTACGAAACGGTCATGCAGGCTGCCGAAGGCTACGCCGCCTCGGGGCTCAAAAATCCCGCCATAATCATAGACGCCAACCACTCCAACAGCAGCAAAAAGTGCCGCCAGCAGATAAGGATATGCGAAGAGGTCATGCAGAACCGCATCTACGACGGCGATTTCAAAAAGATAGTCAAGGGCTTCATGATAGAATCCTTCATAGAGGAGGGCAACCAAAAGGAAGATAAGGTATACGGCAAGTCCATAACCGATCCCTGCCTCGGCTGGGAGGATACCAGGCGGCTCATTTTAGACATCGCGGAAAAGGTGTGATTTAAAGGGGGGGCACATGTCTGTCACAGGTTATCTCGGCCCTTCGGGCAGTTATTCCGAACTTGCCGCGCGCATGTCTGGCAGGGGGGAGGCGCGCGCCTTCCCGTCCTTCCGTGCGCTCGTCGGCGCGCTCACCGCGGGCGAGGTGGAAGGCATCGTCCTCCCCGTGGAAAATTCCCTCAACGGCGGAGTCATGCAAAATCTCGATCTGTTGCAGGATACCACCGGCATAATAGCCGTGGAGGAGGAGCGCGTTACGATAGAACACCGCCTCGTAATGCTCGAAGGCGCCGATGCGGGCGGCATAACGCGCATATATTCCCATCCGCAGGCGCTGGAGCAGTGCGCGGGATATCTCTTTTCGCGCTTCCCCGAAGCTCGGCAGATAGCCACGCCCTCCACGTCGGCCTGCATCGATATGATAAAGACCGTCCGCGATGCCGGCATAGTCGGCCGTGGCTTTTCGCGCCCCGGCTACGTCCTTCTGCCCGACATCATCTCGGACGAGCCTTTAAACTTCACCCAGTTTCTCTATGTTGTCAGGGGGGACGAAAGTCTGCTCTCCCGCACGCGCAAGGTCTTTCTCTCCTTTGTCTGCACGCACCGCCCCGGCTCACTCAACGGCGCCCTCTCTGCGTTCGCCGCCGAGGGCATAAACATGACAAAGATAGAGAGCCGCCCCATCAAGGATATACCCGGCGAATACCGCTTTTTTATAGAGATAGAGGGCGACTATTCGAGTCCGGAAGTGCGCCGCGCCCTGCGTTCGCTGGCAGATATGTGCCGTTCAATCAAAATTTTGGGCGGCTACTGACAGCCTCCGCTTCCCTGCCGTCCGCTACGCCGCCGCGGGGAGAAGGAGCACAAAACACACGGCGCTCTGCGCCGCCTTTACGAGTATAAATTTTGCCGGCTTTACGCCGCACTTTGTAAGATAGCACAGCTGCTGCATTATAATGGAGGCGCCGCCGAACGTTATCACGGCGCCCGCCAGCGGCACGGCGAGCGTTCCCCCGCAGGCGGCCAGCGCGGCGCATCCGCCCGTGGCCTCCACAAGGCCGCGGCAGAACGCCGCCGAACATTCGCCCAAAAGGGGCTGTAAAAGTGTGCTCAACGGCAATAATAAGTTGAAGTCGGCGGCCATGCACGCCGCCGTGTAAAAAAAGCATATAAATGCGCCCGCAACTATTACCGAAAGGGCCGCCGAGCAAAAGCAGTCGTACAGCGCTCCGCCCCCGGCTGCGGCGGGCGCAGTGCGCGGTCTTTCGTCCCTGTGCCTGCCGGGCAGGCAGAGCAGTACGGATACGGCCGCAACGGATATAAGGTGGGCGGCAAGCATGTATGCGCCCGCCGCCTTGTCGCCGAACATGTTCTGCCCCACGCTGCCCGTTATGAACAGCGGCCCGGAGACCGAACACAGCGGAGCAAGCCTTTGTGCGTCGGCATCGGTTATCAGTCCGCGTTCGCGGTATTCGCACACTATCCTGCTCCCTGCGGGATAGCCCGAAAAGGCCGCCATCACAAATATCGCCGCAGCGGCGGCGGGCAGTCCCAAAAATCCGCACGTCCTTTCAAACGGCCTCGCGGCGGCCTGCGCTCCGCCCAGGTGGATGAGCAGCATGGTTATAACCATAAAGGGAAAGAGCGCGGGCAGCACGCACTCCGCCCACAGCGCAATGCCTTCAAAACATACGGGCACGTACCTTTCGGGCGCGCAGGCCAGCGCTATGCCCATCGCGGCCAGCATTGCGCACGGCGGCGCATACTTCGCCCTCCCCGCAAATTTTTTTGTCACGCTCCTTGCTTTCATAGTACATAGATATTTTTTTAAGAGGTAATTTATGAGTAAAAAACTGGGGCTTGCCCTCGGCGCCGGCGGCGCAAGGGGGGCGGCACACATCGGGTTTTTACAGGCTCTCGAAGAGGAGGGCATAGAGCCCTTCTGCATAGCCGGTTGTTCCATGGGCGCCGTCGTCGGCGGCGGTTACGCCGCAGGCATGTCCACGGAGGAGCTGGCAAGGATAGTCAGTCAGCTTAAATCGTCCGACCTGCTCGACCTGTCCCCGCAGATGATAACAAAACTCGGTCTCTTCAAGGGCAACAAGGTGCGCAAACTTCTCCTCGAAAAGTTCGGCGACATCACATTTTCCGATCTCAACATTCCCTTTGCCTGCGTCTCGGTGGATATTCTGAGCGGCGAACTCGTGCTCCTCGACAGCGGCGGCGTCGCCGAAGCGGCCCGCGCCTCGTCGGCCATTCCCACGGTCTTCCGCCCCGTTCCCATGGAAGATAAACTGCTCATCGACGGCGGAGTGCTCTGCCGTGTGCCCGTAAGGCAGTGCAAGGAGATGGGCGCCGACGTCGTCGTCGCCTTCGACGTGCTCTCCAACACGGGCGAAAGGGTGGATAAGGTGCCCAACATAGTCGCAAAGATAGTGCGCGTGTTCGACATAATGGATAACAACCAGAACAGATGCTCCAAGCTCGCCAATGCCGGTATCTACGATCTGTGGCTCGAACCGGATATGGAGGGGCTCAGCGCCTACAACGTAAAGGACGCCGAAAAGGCGCTAAAGATAGGCTACGAATTCTCAAAGGAGCACATGGGCGAAATAAAGGCCCTTCTGTCCGACTGACAAAGGGGAAACCGCCCGCAAAAGGACATTTTCCGATAAGACTGCGTAATATGGATCTCTTTGATTTTAACGGCAATGCCGAGGCTGCAAAGCCGCTGGCGGAGCGTATGCGCGCCAACAATTTAAACGATTTCATAGGCCAGCAGCACATAGTTGCCCCGGGCTCCCTTCTGCGCCGCGCCATCTCGCTGGACAGGCTGGGCAGCTGCATCTTCTGGGGGCCTCCCGGCACGGGCAAGACTACGCTGGCAAACATCATCGCCCAGACTACGCACGGCGAATTCATAAAACTCAACGCCGTCCAGGCGGGCGTGGCCGATGTAAAAAAGGCGGTGCGGGAGGCCGAAAATAACTTAAAATTGTACGGCAAACGCACCTATCTCATGCTCGACGAATGCCACCGCTTCAACAAGACGCAGTCTGATTCTCTCCTGCCGGCAATAGAGCAGGGCACCATAATTTTCATCGGTTCCACAACCGAAAATCCCTATGCCTCCATGACGCCCGCTATAGTTTCGCGCTGCAGGGTGTTTGAGTTCAAAAGGCTCTCAACGCAGGATATTATGGGGGCAATGCAAAAGGCCCTCGCCGATAAACGCAGGGGGCTGGGTACATACGGCGCCGTCGTGGACGAGGCCGCCCTCCGCCACATAGCCGTAACGGCCGGCGGCGATCTGCGCACGGCATATAACGCGCTGGAACTCGCCGTTCTCACAACGCCGCCTTCAGAAGGCGTCATCCGCGTCACGCTCTCCGATGCCGAACAGTCCATTCAGAAAAAGTCTCTCGCCTACAGCGAGGACGACTATTACGACTATCTCTCCGCATTCTGCAAGTCCCTCCGTGGCAGCGATTCCAACGCCGCTCTCTATTACGCCAACCGCCTCATTTCGGGCGGGTGCGATCCCATGCTCGTGGCGCGCAGGCTCGCCGTTCACTCGGCCGAAGACGTAGGCATGGCCGATCCCCGCGCGCTACAGATGGCGGCCTCCGCCATGTACGTGCTCGAAAAGACGGGCGTGCCCGAAGGGCTCATTCCCCTCGCCGAAGCGATTGTCTATGTGTGCGAAGCTCCCAAGAGCGACAGCGCGTCTGCCGCCCACTTCGCGGCAAAGGCGGATGCCGAAAATATCCGCGACGACGGCGGGGTGCCCGCCTATCTCCGCGACCACTCCTATGACAGCCGCGAAGGAAAGGCGCAGGGCGCAAAGTACAAATATCCGCACGATTATCCGTCCGGATATGTCGAACAGCAGTATCTCCCCGACGCATTAAAGGATAAAATTTACTATGTCCCCAAGGATAGGGGTTACGAACAGACGGTGCGCCAAATACGCCGTCAAAAGGGCAAAGAGCAGTAGAGGGGTGCGCGGAGGCAATAACAATTCCATAATTAAATGCGCTTAAAGGCGATATTAAAATGTAATTTTTCAAGGCGCGCGGCGGGAGTTTTCCACTCCCGCCGCGCGCCGTTTTTCTGTCATTTCAACCGCCTTACTTTGAGATCTTTCGACGACGCCGCGCAAAAGCGCGGCTGCTCAAGATGACATAGTAGAGGCTTTTCCAAACATCAACTTTTTTCTGCCGTTTTGACCACTTTTTTCACTGTCATTTCGACCGAGCACTCCGTCTTGTCATTTCGACCGAGCGTCTCCCCTGTCATTTCGACCGAGCGAAGTGAGTGGAGAAATCTCAAAGCCCGTCAGCAGAAAGGCATTACAAAACAATTACTCCGCAATCAAGCTGCCCCTGCCAAGGGGAAGTGGCTTGCGTAGCAAGCCGAAAGGGTTTATTCAAATAATATCCCCGCACTTGCCCACACTTTGAGATCTTTCGACGACGCCGCGCAAAAGCGCGGCTGCTCAAGATGACATAAAAAAGCATGTCGTTTCGACCAAGCCGCGGCGGGCTCCGCCCGCCGCGGCGCATGGAGAAATCTCAAAGCCTAGTGTCCCCGTTTCCTTTATTTCGCCCATGCCCGATTCTGTCATTTCGACCAAGCCGCGGCAGGCTCTGCCCGCCGCAGCGCATGGAGAAATCTCAAAGTTTTTCGCTCTGTCATATTCCCGACGTGCAAAAAATATATTATTCCATGTAAAAGCGTTGTCGTCGCGGCGCATCCGGGGAAGCATTTTCCCCCAAAAAAGTCATTTTTCGGCAAAATAACTGTATTTTTTACAGTCCGCTTTAAATTATCATCGGGGTACAACTTTTGGCATACGTAATCAAAATCAAAGGCGTAATAATCTGCTTCTGCATTGCCGTCCTCATCACGGCTCTGTCCCTTTCGGCCTACTATTCGGGCGCCTATGCCGTCTGGTTCGGCTCGTCGTCGCGCCGCCTTCCCATCTATTCGGTGGGCAGGGAGGATAAGGTCGTCGCGCTCTCCTTCGACTGCGCGTGGGGCACCGAGCACACGGAGGCCATCCTCACCGCCCTTGAGCGCGAAAACGTCCCCGCAACATGGTTCATGGTGCAGTTCTGGACGGAAAAGTACCCCGAATACGTCAGGAAGATAGACGCGGCCGGGCACGAGATAGGCACGCACTCGGCCACTCATTCCTACATGTCCCGTCTCTCCGCGGATGAGATACGTTCGGAGCTGTCCGCCTCGGCGCAGGCCATAACCGCCGTCACGGGCAAGGACGTCGAACTCTTCCGCCCGCCCTACGGCGACTACAACGATACATTAATCGCCACGGCGGAGGAGGAGGGGTTCATCTCCGTTCAGTGGGACGTGGACAGTCTCGACTGGAAGAATCTCTCCGCGCAGGATATTGCCATGCGCGTCATAAACGGCGTGCGCCCCGGCAGCATAATACTCATGCACAACAACGGACTGCACACGGCCGAAAGCCTGCCTCTCATAATATCCGCCCTCAAGAACCGCGGGTACGAGTTTTCAACGATAGGCGGCATGATATACCGCAGCGACTTCACCTTGGATAGTCAGGGACGCCAACAGTTGGCAAGTTAAAGATAAGTTAAAGAGGTACCGTTTTATGAATCCGAACAACGAAAAGAACAACAAAGTCTATCTGTGCGGCGTCATCATGTCAAAGGCGCAGTTCTCGCACGAAGTATTCGGCGAAGGCTTCTACGAATTCTTCGTAAAGGTCAACCGCCTCTCGGGGCAGGCCGATATCCTCCCCGTCACCATCTCCGAACGCCTCATGACGGAGGACATGCGCGAAGGCTCAACCGTCTGTGTTCTGGGGCAGTTCCGCTCGTACAACAAGCTCGAAGGCGGCCGCTCCCGCCTCATGCTCACCGTGTTCGTGCGCGAAGTGCTGTCCGCGCCGCCATCGCCAAATCCCAATTCCGTAGTGCTATCGGGCTACATATGCAAGCCGCCCGTATACCGCACAACGCCCTTCAACCGCGAAATCGCCGACCTTCTCATCGCCGTCAACCGCTCGTATAACAAGTCGGACTACATCCCCGCCATAGCGTGGGGCAGGAACGCCCGCTTCGTGGCCAAGATGGCCGTCGGCGACAGGGTGGTGCTGTCCGGGCGCATACAGTCGCGCGAGTATCAGAAAAAGCAGCCCGACGAATCCTTCGTCACAATGACGGCCTACGAAGTATCGATCTCCAAGCTCGCGCTCTACGACGAGTATTCTCCCTTCGATATAGACGAAGAGTTCTCTCTCTACGCTCCCCCGCACGCCGAACACGGCAGTGCCGGTAAGTACTGATCGCTTTCGCTGCGGCATATATAGGGGTTTACGGCAATTTTCCCCGTTCGCCTCGCCCCGCGCGGAGAGGCGGAGGGGAAGTATAAGTAAAACTGATATTCAAATTGCAAAAAATAT
>CALVLX010000105.1 GCA_944341195.1 uncultured Clostridia bacterium | reverse complement strand
CCGCAAAAAGGCGCGCCGCGCGGATAAAACAATCCGCGCGGCGCGCTTTTCAAGATAAATTGCAAATTACTTTTCGTAACCGTTGGGGTTCATGGACTGCCACTTCCACTGCGAAGCGCACATGTCTTCGAGATTGTACTGCGCCTTCCAGCCCAGTTCGCGCTCGGCCTTGAGGGAGGATGCGTAGCAGGAGGCTATGTCGCCGGGACGGCGGGGATCTATCTGATAGGGCAGCTTTTTGCCGCACGCCTTTTCGAAGGCGCGGATCATATCGAGCACGCTGTAGCCTATGCCCGTGCCGAGATTGTAGACGTGAACGCCGCCGCCTGCACACCCCTTTATCGCCGCTATGTGCCCGCGGGCGAGATCGACGACGTGGATATAGTCCCTGACTCCCGTTCCGTCCGGCGTGGGATAGTCGTTGCCGAACACGTGCACGCACTTGAGCTTGCCCGTGGCCACCTGCGCCACATAGGGCATGAGATTGTTGGGTATGCCCTTGGGATCTTCGCCGATGAGACCGCTGGAGTGCGCACCGACGGGGTTGAAGTAGCGCAGAAGGACGACGCTCCACTCCTTATCCGCCTTCCATACGTCGGTGAGCATTATCTCCTGAAAATACTTGCTGGTGCCGTAGGGGTTGGTTGTGCCGCCTATTTTGCAAGTTTCGTCCAGCGGAAGTTTTTCGGGCGTGCCGTACACGGTGGCCGAAGACGAAAACACTATCTTTTTGCAGCCGTGGGAGCGCATCACATCGACGAGCACGAGCGTGCCGCCCAGATTGTTGTCGTAATACTCCACGGGCTTGGCGCACGATTCGCCCACGGCCTTGAGGCCGGCGAAGTGGATAACCCAGTCTATCCTGTTATCTGCAAAAATGCCTTCGAGCAGCGCCCTGTCGCGCACGTCGCCGTTATAGAAGGCCACCTTTTTGCCAGTTATCTTTTCCACACGGTTGAGACTTTCCGCACTGGAATTTACGAGATTATCTATGACTATTACGTTATAGCCGTCGTTTAAAAGTTCAACCACGGTGTGGCTGCCGATGAAGCCGGCGCCGCCCGTCACGAGAACAGTCTGCAACTTGTTGTTCCTCCCGTCGAAATATATTTATACGGCTATATTATATTACGGCGGAGGGAAAAAGTCAAATAAATATCATTCGACGGTGACGCTCTTGGCGAGGTTGCGCGGCTTATCGGGATCGCGCCCCAGGAGCACGGCCGTGCGGTAGGCAATGAGCTGCAGCGCCGTGGCGGAGAGAAAGCAGGCGACGTGGAAGGGAGCCGGCGGCAGCAGCCACACGGCCTGAACGCGCCCTTTGAGCCGTTCGGCGACGCGGGGAAGCGTGGTTATGACGGCAACCCTGCCCCTGCGCGAGAGTATCTGTTCGACGGCGTTGAGGCATTTATCGGCGAGGCCCTCATCGCAGACGAGCACCACGGAGAGCACCGTTTCATCGACGAGCGCCAGCGTGCCGTGCTTGAGTTCGCCGGCGGGATAGCCGTCGGAAAAGATGTAGGAGACCTCCTTTAACTTGAGGCTGCCCTCCACCGCCACTTCGACGTCGCAGCCGCGGCCGAGGAAGAACACCGCGCGGCTGCGCGCGCACAGTTTAGCAATAGTTGAGGCATATTCGCCGTCCGATGCGAGTTTTTCCACCTCGTCGGCAAGTTTTAAGATGCACTCCGCCCTCTCTTTAATACGCGCGCCGGCCGCCATGAGATGCAGGCAGACGAGCTGGCCTATATAGCTCTTTGTGGCGGCGACGCACACCTCGGCGCCTGCGCAGACGGGCAGGACGGTATGCGCTATGCGCGTCACGGCCGAATAGCCGACGTTTGTGACGGCGATGACGCAGGCCCCCGCTCCGCGGGCGATTTCCGCCGCCCTGAGGGTATCGGCCGTTTCACCGCTCTGACTGACCGCGATGCACACCGAATTTTTTGTGAAGGACGGAGGATCGTAGCGGGCTTCGCCCGCGATGCAGGCAGATACGGGACAATCGCACGCCCAGCCGAGGATGCGCGCCCCGGCAAGGGCGGCATTGTAGGCCGTGCCGCATCCGACGAGCACTATCTTATCCGCCGACGAGAGGCGCGCGGACAGCGCACACACATCCACGGAGGACAAAAATTTTTTGCAAGTTGCCCTCATGGTGCGCGCGTTTTCGCGTATTTCCTTGAGCATATAGTGGGGGCAATCGTCCGTTCCCACCTCCGCAAAGCGCTCCGTTACGCGCTCGAAAGGCGGAAATATCTCCTCCCCTTCGCCGTTGAATACCTGTATGCCGCCGGCAGTGACAAGGGCCATGTCGCCCTCGCCGAGGACGCAATAACTGTGCGCCCTGCCAGCAAGGGCATAGATGTCGCTGGCGGCGTAACAGCCGTCCCGCCCGACGCCGACGATGACGGGCGAGCCGCGGCGGGCGACGGCAAAGCCGTTGAACGCGGCGCAGAGCACGGCCAGCGCCCAACAGCCCTTCAGGCGCGCGCAGGCCAGGCGCATGGCGCCGAGGATATCGCCGCCGTAGCAGCTATCTATGAGGCGGACGATGACTTCGCTGTCCGTCTGCGACAGGAAGGTGTGCCCCGCGGCGCGCAGTTCCTCCCTGAGTTCGGCATAATTTTCGATTATTCCGTTATGTACGAGGGCAAACCTGCCGCACACATGCGGATGGGCGTTGGAATCGTTGGCCTCGCCGTGGGTGGCCCAGCGGGTGTGGCCGATGCCGGCCGAACCGGCGAGACAGCCCAGCGAGGATTGGAGGCCTTCCACCCTTCCGCTGCGCTTGACGGTATAGAGCGAGCCGTTGCAGACGGTTGAGATGCCGGCCGAATCGTAGCCGCGGTACTCCAGCTTTTTCAGCCCCGAATACAGTTCCTGCGCCGCGCAGCCGCGCCCCGCATAACCGACGATACCGCACATATCAATCCCCCCTTACCGCCCCGACGAGCGCAGAACATATTGCGTTGCACAGGCATTTATCGCGGCACTCCGCCATTACGCGTATAACCTCCTCCGTGCCCGAGGCGCGGACGAGGACGCGCCCTTCGCCGCCGAGCAGTTCCTCCGCGCGCGCCCTTTCGCGCAGGACGGCGGGCGAAAGGGCGCGCGATTTATCCTTTACGGGAACGGAGACGCACACCTGGGGATAGAGCTCCAGCCCGCCGAGCAGAGAGGAGAATTTTCCGCCGCTCTCCGCCAGCACCTGCGCAAGACAGAGCGCGGTGACTATGCCGTCGCCCGTGTTTTCGAGCTCGCCGACTATTATGTGCCCCGACTGTTCGCCGCCCAGCGCCGCCCCGCACGCGAGCATCTTTTCGTGGACAAATCTGTCCCCCACGGGGCACTCTTCCACGGCTATGCCCTGTTTTTTCAGCGAGCCTGCCAGCCCCGAATTGCTCATGACCGTGGCGACTATCCTGTTGCCCGGAAGTCTGCCCCTCTCCTTGAGATAGCGCGAAAGAATGTAGAGTATGCCGTCGCCGTCAACGACATTGCCGCATTCGTCTGTGCAGATGCACCTGTCGCCGTCGCCGTCGAAGGCAAAGCCGACGTCTAGCCCGCGCTCCCTGACGAGTGCGCCAAGTTTGCCGGGGGCGGTTGAGCCGCAGCCGCGGTTGATGTTTACGCCGTCCGGGCGGCAGCCTATTGCGGCAACGGAGGCGCCCAGTCCGCGGAAGACGCGCCGGGCGATATTGTACGCCCCGCCGTTGGCGCAGTCTAGACCTATCCTGTACCCCGCGAGCGAACGGGGAAAGAGCGAAAGGAGATGTTCGCAGTAGTTGTTGCGCCCGGAGACAAAATCGACAGCGCTGCCCACGCGCTCATCGGTGGCGAAGGGCACGCTCCCGCCGCCCGCAAGACAGGCTTCGAGAGGGGCTATCACCTCATCGCCCGGCTTTTCCCCGTCCGCGCCCAGCAGTTTTATGCCGTTATCGCAGAAGCCGTTGTGGCTTGCGGAGACGACTATGCCGCAGTCGAACGAAAAGGCGCGCACGGCATAGGCCACCGAAGGCGTGGTGGTGACGTGCATCATGTAGGCATCCGCGCCCGCGGCAGTCAATCCCGCGGCGAGCGCGTACTCAAGCATATACGAGGAGCGCCGCGTATCCTTGCCGATGACGGCGCGGCACCGCTTTGAACGCGCCGCGCCGAAATAATGGCCGAGGAAGAGCCCGGCCGAAAAGGCGTGCGCGGCCGTGAGTTTTTCGCCGGCCCTGCCGCGGAAGCCGTCCGTACCGAAGAAATCAGGCATAAAAAAACCTCACGCAGGCGGAGGCATGGCGAATGCCTTCCGCCTGCCGTGAATTTGAGAAGCCCGCTCCTCTTTGCGCGATTCTTCCGACGCCCACGATAATATAACCGCGCAAATTCACCCCGCCGAGGCGCATGTTTGCGCAAATCGGGGCCTTTGACACGAAAGCGTCGTTTCGTGTCAAAACGTTATTTATCTTAAAAATTGAAAGCACATTTTTCATATGTGTACTATCTGAATGCAATTGCCTTTGCCGCCTCACGCAGGCGGAGGCATGGCGGAT
>CALVLX010000104.1 GCA_944341195.1 uncultured Clostridia bacterium | reverse complement strand
TGAGTGGACTTACGTGGTCACGCACGAAACTTCGTGCGGCTGCGGCCCGTATTTTATGAAAAAGCGCACCCGAGACTGACCGTGCCGCAGCGCAGCGGCTTTGAGACTGTATTTGAGGACAACAGATGACTGATTTCGTGCATTTACATCTTCACACCGAATATTCCCTTCTGGACGGCGCGTGCAAGATAGACAATTTAATTTCATACTGTAAAAAGAACGGCATAGACACCGTATGTATAACCGATCACGGAAATATGTACGGCACTCTTCATTTTGCCGAAAAGGCGGCGGTCGCCGGCATAAAGTACATAATCGGCTGCGAATTTTACGTCACGCGCGACATGCACGACAAGTCGCAGAACATATCCGAACACCTCATTTTGCTTGCCAAGAACAAGGCGGGATATAAAAATCTTGTCCAGCTTGACTCCATGGCCTTTGTGGACGGCTTTTACTACAAACCTAAGATAGATTACGAAGTGCTCAGGGAGCACAGCGAAGGCGTGATCTGTCTTTCCGCCTGTCTTGCGGGCGGCATTCCGCGCAGACTTTTAGACGGCGACGCGGAGGGTGCGGAGGCTCTCGCCCTCAAACTCAAGGATATCTTCGGCGAAGATTTTTATATCGAAATACAGGATCACGGCATCCCCGAAGAGAAGCGCGTGCTTCCCCTGCTCGTCAGGCTTGCCGATAAAATAGGCGTCGAGATAGTTGCAACCAACGACGTGCACTATCTTGCCAGAGAGGATGCCGAAATGCAGGATATCCTCATGTGCATACAGATGAAGAAGACGCTCGACGATCCCAAGCGCATGAAGTTTGATACGCAGGAATTTTACTTTAAATCGGGCGACGAGATGGCGCAGCTCTTTTCGGCCTACCCCAAGGCGATTGCCAATACGCGCGTCATAGCCGATAAGGTCACGGAGTCCGCCTTCAATCTCGATAAAAAGGGCTATCCCATACGCGATACTTCGCTCATTCCCGGCTACACTCCGCCCGACGGATCCACTCCGCCCGAATATCTCAGAAAACTCACCGCCGAGGGGCTGAAGCGCCGTTACGGCGAGGTCACAAAGAGGGAGCTTGACAGGGCGGAATACGAACTGGGCGTCATAATAGGCATGGGCTTTGCCGAATACTATCTCATTGTTTGGGATTTCATCAACTGGTCAAAGGCCAACGGCATTCCCGTGGGCCCCGGGCGCGGTTCGGGCGTCAGCTCGATTGTCGCCTACGCAATAGGCATAACCGACGTCGAGCCGCTGCAATACGATCTTCTGTTCGAACGCTTTCTCAATCCTGACAGGGTTTCCATGCCCGATTTCGATATAGACTTCTGCACGGACAGGCGCAGCGAGACCATCGAATACGTCCGCAGAAAATACCACCCCGAAAACGTCTGTCAGATAGTCACGTTCGGCACTATGGCGGCCAAGAACTCCATAAAGGACGTCGGCCGAGTCATGCGCGTACCCTATTCCGAGACGGACAGGCTGACAAAGATAATGGACGGCAAGACGTCCATAGGCGATTTGCTGGGCAGGAGAATAGAGGGGGCCAGGGCGGTATTCGAGGCCGAGACAGATCCCGATAAAAAGGCCGAAGCCGAGGGCAAGCTGAACGATCTCAAGGCGGCCAGGAACGCCGAATTCTGCGAAATTTACGAAACGGATTCCACCCTCCGCCGCGTCATCGATCTCGCCCTCAAGATAGAGGGGATGCCCAGGCAGACGGGTATGCACGCCGCGGGCGTGGTAATCTGCCGTAAAAAGATAGCCGATAACGTTCCCCTTTCAAGGAACGGCGAAGATATCACTACGCAGTTTGTCGCCAAGGAGATCGAGGCGCTGGGAATGCTCAAGATGGACTTCCTTGCGCTCGTCACTCTCACCGATATCAAAAAGTGCATTGACTACATACGCGAAAATCACGGCGTGGAGGTCGATTTCCACAAGATAGGCTATACCGATGCGGGAGCCTATTCGCTCATCTCCGAAGGTGACACCGACGGCGTGTTCCAGCTTGAAGCCGGCGGCATGAAGAAATTCATGCGCCAGTTAAAACCCGACTGTCTCGAAGATCTGATAGCCGGCGTCTCGCTCTACCGTCCCGGCCCCATGCGGTTTATAGATGATTTCTGCAACCGCAAGCACGGACTTGCGCCCATAACTTACGACTGCCCCGAAGAGGAGAAGATTTTAAAGGTCACTTACGGCATACCCGTCTATCAGGAACAGGTCATGCAGATCTTCCAGGTTCTCGCGGGCTTCTCGCTGGGCGAGGCCGACCTCGTCCGCCGCGCCATGGGCAAGAAGGATAAAAAGACGCTTATGGCGCAGAAGGAAAAATTTATCAACGGCGGCATAAGCGATACGAACGGCAGCACCATAACGGGTTGCGTAAAGAACGGCATTTCCGCAGACATCGCCGCCAAGATCTTTGCCGATATGGAGGGCTTCGCCTCGTATGCGTTCAACAAGTCACACGCGGCGGCCTATGCCACGCTCGCTTACCAGACGGCCTGGCTCAAGAAGTACTACATAAAGGAATTTATCTGCGCTCTTCTCAACAACCGCCTCAATAAAATAGAGGAGATAACCAAATACGTCCTCTATCTCAAGGACAAGGGCATCAAGGTGCTCCCGCCCGACGTGAACAGGTCGCGCACTGTCTTCTCCGTTCAGGACGGCGGCGTCAGGTTCGGTCTTTCCGCGCTCAAGGGCACAGGTCAGAGCGCCATCGACGACGTCATCGCCGAGCGCGAGAAGAACGGACAGTTCAAAAACTTCCCCGATTTCGTTCTGCGCTGCGCGTCGTTCGTAAATAAGCGCATAATCGAAGGCCTCATTCTCTCCGGGGCGTTCGATTCGATGGGGATAGCGCGTTCGCGCCTCTTTGCCGTGTACGACGACGTCTATTCGCGCGCCGTCGGCATAAACAAGCAGAAGAACGGCGATCAGATGTCCCTCTTCGGCGAGTTCATTGAGGAGGAGGAACTGGACGTCGAGTATCCCGACATACCCGAGTACGACGTCATGGAAAAACTTTCCAGGGAAAAACAGGTGCTCGGTGTGTACGTAAGCGGTCATCCCTTCGATAAGTACAAGGCGGCGTTCAAGGATAAAAACTTCAACTGCTCGATGCTCGAATATACCGAGGACGAGGACGGCAACCGCACTTATACACAGGTCGAACAGGGAATGCAGGTGGAGATGGGCGGCATAATTTCAGCCTACCGCCGCACGACTACAAAGCGCACCGGCGCGATAATGGCCTTCGTCACCGTGGAGGACGTCTACGGTTCGGTGGAGTGCGTGGCCTTTCCCGCAATTTTTGAAAGAGTGAAGGCGGCTATAGCCAACGACAAGATAGTCTGCGTAAAGGGCAAGCTCGATCTCGACGGAGGAAAGGAACCTTCGATTATCCTGGACGATCTTAAGGAGTTCGACGTCGAGGGCTATGAAGGCAAGTCCGCTTCCGCGGTGCAGACGCCCGAACGCAGGGCGGGCAGGCAGCCCGTTCTGTGGCTGAACGCTACGGCTCTCTCCGACGGCGATTTCGATGAATTTGTCTCCATGCTGTCAAATTATGAGGGCGATACGGTCTGCGCGATAGTCAGAAACGGTAAAAAATACAGATTGCCTGCCGGTATAAACTATTGCAGGGGGCTCTTGGCGGAACTTTCGGCGTATATCGGTGAAAAAGATGTCAAGTATGTAGAATAAAAAACGAAAAATATTTATAAAAGGGTTGAAAATATTTAATCTATCTGCTATAATATAAAATGGAAATGATGAATGAGCATTGCGGCAAAGGGGGCATACGGATTAAACCGTGCGCGATGCGATATTTCGGAGGAATTTTTTATGAAAAGGATAGGCTTGCTTACTAGCGGCGGAGATGCTCCCGGCATGAATGCCTGCATAAGGGCTGTTGTGCGTACTGCGCTCTATTACGGTATGGAAGTCTACGGCGTCGAGCGCGGCTATCAGGGACTTATTGACGACGAGATGGTTTCTATGGAGATGCGTTCCGTCTCCGATATAGTTCAGAGGGGCGGCACAAAGCTCCGCACCGCCAGATGCCTTGAAATGCTCACCAAGGAAGGCCAGAAAAAGGCAGTCAAGACGCTCGAAGCCCGTGGAATAGAGGGGCTTGTCGTCATCGGCGGCGACGGTTCGTTCAGGGGCGCAAAGTGCCTTTCGGAAGATTACGGCATTCCCACAATAGGTATTCCCGGCACAATAGATAACGACCTCGAATACACCGATTACACTCTCGGCTTCGATACGGCCGTCAACACATGTATCGACGTAATTAATAAACTGCGCGACACAATGACTTCGCACGAGCGCATTTCCGTAGTCGAGGTCATGGGCAGGCGCTGCGGCGACATAGCTCTCTATGCCGGTATTGCCTCCGGCGCGGAGATCATCGTCGTCCCCGAAGTCGTATTCGATCTCGATGACATCGTAATGCGCATAAACCGTTCGCGTGCCAACGGCAAGCATTCCAATATAGTTGTAGTGGCCGAAGGCGTATGCACGGCGGAAGAGTTTGCAAAGCAGCTCCAGTCGGTAACTACATATTCCGTAAGGCCGACTACGATAGGCCATATTCAGAGGGGCGGTTCGCCCTCCATGGCGGACAGAATGCTCGCCGCCCAGTTCGGCAACAAGGCCGTGAGGCTGTTAAACGAGGGCATCGGCAACCGTGTTGTAGGCATTCGCAAGAACGAGATAATCGATATGGATATAATCGAAGCGGTAAGCATGAAGAAGAAGTTCAACTATGAACTCTATGAAACGCTTCAGATGATTTCAATGTAACTCACCTGCCGCTTCTTTTGAAGCGGCTGTATTTTTGATAAAGGGAGAATTTTGACATAATGATTCTTACGGTAAGCATGAGCCCCTGTATAGACGTAAATATCGAGGTGGATTCGCTTTCGGTGGGAATGTCGCACAAAATAATCAGCAAGCGCATTTTTTATACCGGCAAGGGTATAAATGTTTCGATCGGGCTCGCCCGCCTCGGCGTGCGTACATTCGTAACGGGGTTTATGTATGAAGATAACGGCAGGCTCTTTGAACAGGAACTTCACCGCGAAGGCATAAACTATAAATTTGTGTGGAGTCACGGCAGGGTAAGGGAAAATTACAAATTCGTAGACCATAAGTCAATGCTCACCGAGTTCGACGATATCTCGCCCAAAGTGACGCCTGAAAAGCAGGAAGATCTTTTAAAGATAATTTCGGAATTTGCGCCCGGATGCGAAGCGGTCTTTGTGGCCGGCGGGCTGGCGAAGGGCATGACGGCGGACTTCTACAAGAAAATTTTTTCAGTTGTTCCGCCCGGAGTAAAAAAGGTCGTTGACAGCGAGGGCGAGAGGCTGCGCTATGCATTGGAGTGCGGCGTCGATCTCGTCAAGCCCAATCTCGAAGAGCTCCAGCGCACGCTCGGCATAAAGATAAAGAGCCGCGCCGCGGCGGTTGAGGGTGCAAAGACGCTCGTCGGAATGGGCGCAAAAAAGGTGCTTCTATCCCTCGGCAAGGAGGGAGCCATCATCACGGACGGCAACAGAAGTTATTACTGCAAATCCAATAACGTTGCGATGAATTCCACCGTCGGTGCGGGCGACGCCATGGTGGCCGCTGCCATGAACGCCCTCATCCGCGGGGGCAACGACGTAGAGATACTCAGGTGTGGCGTTGCGGCCGGAACGGCGGCCGTAATTACCCCCGATACCATGTCTTTCCGTAAAGATAAGTACGAAGAAATATTTTCTTCACTTTTTGTTAAAGAAATTTAACTATAACTCTTGATTTTTTAATTGTTTGTGTGTATAATTATAACAGAACAAGGAGGAAAATAATTATGTGGAATGAAAATGCGCCTTTAGAACTCTTAAAGGAACTGCCCGCTGTGCTCAACGATGCCAATCTTGCCAGACTTCAGCAGGTAATCGATTATGACAAGTTCATAAACAGCACCGAATGCGGCTACGACCTCTGCGGTCAGTACGCGCCCTTCTGCGAGGGCTGCGATAAGTGCGTTCCCTATCCCTGTGCCGTTTCATACATAAAGATGAAGCAGGCCGAGGGCATGGACGTCAAGATCCAGAGCGAAGTGGAGGATGTTTTGAGCGAGCCCGCCGAAGAGCAGCCCGCAGAATGTGAGGCTTGCGAAGAGGCGGTTGAAGAGCCCGCGGAGGAGTGCGAGGCTCCCGTCGAGGAAACTGCGGAAGAGCAGCCCGAAGAAGTCTCCGAACCTTCCGAAGAGTGCGAAGCTCCCGCCGAAGCCGAAGAGCAACCCGCAGAGGAATGCGAGGCTCCCGCCGAGGAAGAGGGAAAGGCGGAAAAGAAGTATATCCGTATCGCCATCGCAAGGCGCAGGGTATAAATTAAAGTAAAAAAACGGCTCGCCGCAGAGCGGAAAAATTCCGCTCTGCGGCGGTATTTGCCGGAGATTTGTATGTCGGAGCCGTTTAACGGTCTGTGTCTGT
>CALVLX010000103.1 GCA_944341195.1 uncultured Clostridia bacterium | reverse complement strand
ATTACGTCGTACTTTTTTTCGAGTTTTATCACAAAACGGTCATCCTCCGCGCGGAAGTTGAATACCCTTCCGCGACAAAGATAAATTGTTACGCCCCTCATCGGGGCGGAGGGCGGCGCCGCGCCTGCGCGGCGCCGCCCTTACGTTATTAAGTTTACAGTAAAAGTTTACACCTGTCAAGTCAATTGTAAAGTTTTTTGTGCAATCGATTAAATTTGCCGGCGAATGTGCTATAAAACTGCGTACTTGCCCCGGCTTTGAGATCTTTTTCACTTACCCCGCACTTTGAGATCTTTCGACTGCGCGCCTTGATGGCGCACCGCTCAAGATGACGTCAATGAGCTTCGCCAAACATCACCATCATGTCATCTCGGCCGGCGTATTTTTTCTGTCATTTCGACCGAAGGCGCATTTACGCGCCGAAGCGGAGAAATCTCAAAGCCGGATATTCCCTATCTTTTCAACCGAACACCTCTCCCCCCTGTCATTTCGACCGAAGGCGCATTTACGCGCCGAAGTGGAGAAATCTCAAAGCACGGCTACAATATGGCGGTATAAAATAATACCTCCGCTACAAAGCTGCCATGCCAAGGGGAAGCGGCCTGCGGAGCGTGCGTGCACAGCAGGCCGAAAGGGTTTGCACGACGGATGCCGCCGCGCCCCCGACGGCGCCAGTATCCGCGCGCACAAAAGATCAGTAATCGACCTCCCTGATATTTTCCGCAAGTCCGCCGTTCATATCGGCGGCGTAAAATTTTACGCGGAAGACGCGGGGCGAGAGGGGATAGACGAGCCCCGCCGCATACATTTCGCCCGTAGTCCGATAGAATTTTTGCGGCGGCACGACGACTTTTACAAAACCGCCGAGATAGGAGGAGAGCTCGCCCGCTCTGCCCTTTAGGCCTTCCGCGAGGAAGGGGGAACAATCGGAGCGCGTAAGCACGCTTTCGAACAGGGCGAAGTGGCGGACGGACTGATCTACGGGGCGCGTCTGCACGATTCGCGACGAGGAGAGGCAAAATTTATCGCCGTCGTAGGAGTAGCTGCACTCCGAAACGGCGCCGTCGCAGGTGAAGAGCTGCTTTGTTACCCCCAGCATATTGCCGAGCGAATAGCTCTTTACGGCGCTGTTGAAGGCAAGCCGCCCCGTGGCCGACACCGCGGCGAGATGCCCCTGCGAAAAGATGAAGAGGGCGGGGTTTGCACCCACCTCCCCCTCCTCCATGCGCGCCGTAAGCAGGCCGTCGGAGACGCTCTCTATATCCGCAGAGCCGTCGGCGCGCTCTATACACAGCAATGCGCCGCCGCAGTTGCACAGCGTTACTAGGTGGCCGCCGAAGCGCGACTGGCACATTACCTCCGGCCTGCCGCTCTTGGGGGCGTAGCTTACGGCGTATATGCAGACGTCGCCGCCCGCGAAATACACCTCCACCCCCTCCGGAGGGGAGGACAAAAAACCTTCGTCCAGGATGAAATTTATGCCCTGGCGGTTGTTGCGGGGGATAAGTTCGACAAAGGGAGTGCTCCCGCCGGGCACTTCGCACCTGCGCATAAAACTATCGGCAACGCCCGCATATTGCCCGTCCAACCGCAGTGCGGCGGGCTGCGCGCTCAAAAAATATACGGTCATATTATTATAAAATGTATAAGGACAGAATTTTATGTCAATAACACTGCCGAACCAATTAAGGAGGACGAAAAATGAACAAAATAAACGGATACAGAGTTGAAGAAGCCGACAGTCTGGTAAAATTCGTATGCGAAGGCAAGCTCAAGGGAAAGACGCTGACGCGCATATTCGAAGAGTACGCGGCGCGCACGGGCAGGGCAAAGGGAAGCGTGAGAAATTACTACTATGCCCTGCTGAAGAGAACGGACGACGAGAGAGTGAAGAATATGCTGGAGGGCACCGACCTGCGCGCCGAGAGGATAAAGCCCTTTACCGACGAGGAGACGGACAGGATACTGCGCGCCATATTGAAGGAAAAGAGCAAG
The DNA here is from genome assembly GCA_944341195.1 of uncultured Clostridia bacterium. Taxonomy (GTDB): domain Bacteria; phylum Bacillota; class Clostridia; order Christensenellales; family Borkfalkiaceae; genus Coproplasma. The sequence goes on along the minus strand of CALVLX010000103.1, from coordinate 3,783 downwards.
GGCGTTTCGGTGCGGAGGGCCGTTTTGAATCTTTCGGGCGGGGACGACAAGCTGATGCTGAGATACCAGAACAAATACCGCAACACGCTTGCCAAACAGCCCGAGAGGATAAATGCCCTTCTGAAGGAGTGCGGGCTGGACGGCGGCGACGAGGGACGCAGGAAAATAGAGGAGAAGATAAACGAACTATACGACAGAATGACGGACGCCCTGAGGAGCGAAAACGAGAGACTTACCGCGCTGGTGCACAAGCTGAGCGACGAAAACAGGCTGCTCAAATTGCAGATAAAGAACCTTAAATGACGGCACATATGCCGCATCGGACAAAGCCGCGCCCGGGGGAGAGCGGTGCCCCCTCCTCCGCCACCGCATGAACGGACGGAGTTTTTCCGCGCCGCGCCCCGGAGGGCGCGGCGCGGAAAATTTTTACAGTGATACGGCGGGTGGGGCAGACACATACTTATTTAGGGAGAATCCCCAAGGAGTAATAAGGAGTAATATGGAAAAATTTATTTTGGGCGCTGTTTTGGGAATGGCGGGCGGCGCGCTGCTGGTAGCCAACAACTGCAAACTGCGCAACCTGGTAAAGAAAAACCAGGAGGACATCCTGCAGAAGGCCGAACAGTATATCGACAAAAAACTCGAAGAAAAGCAATGTTCGGGATCCGACTGCCAACCTCTTTAAGACAGCGGGGGGCGCGCACCTTGCGCGTGCGGCGCCGCCGGGCGCGGGTAATTTAACGCCTTTCGCACCAGGCGCAAAAAGGGACGCGCGGCGGCCATACGCGCCGCCGCGCAACTTCCATGCCTTAACGGCAAAAAAATGCGGCCGCAATTTTGCGGCCGCATTTAAACATATTTTTGTCAATTTACAAAATTCAGCGCTTGGTTATCTCCACGGAGAGAACGATAATGGGAATATCGCGCACGGTGAAGTCATCGTAGTTGGTATAGTCTATCATGACGTCGTACTGGTCGATGGGGACGTCGCTGACGGCGATGGACGAACCTTCGCTTATGGCCTCGGTGAGGTCGGTAAGGGGCTGCGTATCGATGAGCTGACCGAAGATACAGTAGCTCGTGGAGCCCGAGGAACTGCTCGTCTGGATGGAGAACATGCTTGTTGCGCTGTGTTCCAGATAGTTATCCAGAATTGCGCCGTCCTCGTTGTTGTCCTTATCGAGATATACCACGGCGTCGGCTTCGAGATCCTTGGAGGAATAGTACATGCGCAGCGCGCCGAAGCCGCCCGTTAAAGCGCCGTTTAAGATCTTGTGCGTATCGCCCACCTCGCCTATTACCGTGGGAAGCGCGGGGGTTACGTAGTGGCCGTCGATATAGTCGGAGTAGACGGACGGAGTGAGGACGCCGTTCATGGCGAGGTCGTAGTATTCGCTCTCCTTGGAGTTGTTTTCGAAGTAGTCGCGCATTGCAAGTTCGCCCTCTTCGTAGTCAACTTCGTAAGAGCTTTCGTAGCCTTCGGCGTTATAGGCGTAGCCGCCGCCGTAGAAATAGCTGGCCTCGTAGCTGTGGATTATCGTGTTGTTGTAGAATCCCGCATCGGCAAGTTCGATGAAGTGCTTGACCGTCTGGGGATACATGTTGCGGTAGAGCTTATAGTTGAGCTCGTAAATTTCACCGTCGTAGGATATCTTGATGAGCGCTTCGGGATGAGCGGAATCACATGCCGCCATGAGGGGCACCGAGCAGAGCACGCCGGCGGTGACGGCGGCAACGACTATGCGCTTGAATAATTTTTTCATACTGTTACCTTGGAATGAGAAAACGATTGCGGAATAAACTTTATCCGCCTAGATATTAATTTTACTTTAATTGCCTTAAACAGTCAAGCAATTTAATGCGTACACGCCGCATTTTTCACAAATACTACACTTTAAGGGGATAATATGCAAACGGGGGAGCGCCCGCGGCTGCGGCCGCGATTGCAGTCCGCCCCCTCCGCGCAGCGGCAAAGACGGCAAAACGGGCATAAAATAACCCCTATCCCGCGTCTTTTTTGTAGTAAGGAATTCCTTATTAATAATGAAATCCTGTATATTACCGGCATTTTTGCTGTCTGCCGAGGTGTATATGCGAAGCGCGAAAAGTACATACGGCACGCGCATACGTCGCTTGAGCGGAAAATGAAATTGCGCCGCGCAAATTGCAATTTGCGCGGCGCTAACGGGTTAATTGAGGTTAAAAATTATTCAGCAACAGCGGTAGCGCCGGCAGCCTTGAGGTCTGCAACGATCTTTTCGGCTTCTTCCTTTGCAACGTTCTCCTTGAGGACGCCGCCCTTTTCTACAGCCTGCTTTGCTTCTACGAGGCCGAGGCCGGTGAATGCGCGGACAACCTTGATTACGTCGATCTTCTTAGCGCCTGCATCCTTGAGGACGATGTTGAATTCGGTCTTCTCTTCTGCTGCGGGAGCGGCTGCGCCTGCGCCTGCTGCGGGAGCGGCTGCAACAGCTACGGGAGCGGCTGCGCTTACGCCAAATTCCTCTTCGAGAGCCTTTACGAGTTCGTTGAGCTCGAGAACGGTCATGGATTTGATTTCTTCGATAAACTTCTTAACGTCTGCCATTTTATTGATCTCCTAATTAATTTTTATTTTGTTTGCTCCGCGCTCGGGGCCGCGGGCCGCCCTTTGTTCAGGCAACGGAAAAATTCCTTATGCCTCTTTGCTCTGTGCAACGCCGTTGAGCACGCGAACTATGCCGCCCAAAAGGTTGGAAAGTACGCCTGCGAAGTTTGCCACAGGAGCCTGTACGGAACCGAGCATCTTTGCGATGAGCTCTTCCCTGGAGGGCATACTGGCAAGTGCCTTTACGCCCGCTTTGTCTACGTATGAGTTGTCTACAAATGCGCTCTTTAAGATGACTTTGCCGTCATAATCCTTTGCTGCGGCAACCATGGCCTTGGCGGCGCTGGTCTCGTCTCCGCCGAACGCAATGGCCGTGGGGCCGTTGAGGTCGGAATCGAACATGTCGAAGCCCAGCTCGTTGAAAGCCTTGCGGACAAGGGTGTTCTTATACACCTTGTATTCGCAGTTTGCCTTTTTGCATTTATTGCGCATTTCGGAAACTTCGGCAACGGTCAGGCCCTTGTAGTCTACAAATACGACCGACTTGGAAGCCTTGATCTTGTCTATAATTTCCTGAACGACAACTTTTTTTGCTTCAAAGTTTGCTGACAAATTTTTTACCTCCCGTTAGATTTCAAAATAAAAAACCTTGCGCCGCCAAAGGTGCGCAAGGACAAAATGCAATAAACAAAATTAATGACTTTGCTCTTACAACCTCGGCAAGAAATTAAGGGGGTTAACCCGCTTGCTGTCTGCGGCGTAAATATTTTACGTTGATATTATATAGTTGCGGAGCGGGATTGTCAACTCATTTTGCGTGCTTTTTTATAAAAATTTTGCCGCATGAAAAACAGGGGCGGCAACAAGGTGCAGACGAACAATTCCGCGGCTGTCTCTGTGCCGTTGAAATACGCCGGTGCAGCCGCGCATCTTTTAATTGCCCCCTATATATGCCGCAAATAAGCGCATTGCGGGAGCAAAAGAGCCCTACAGAAATTCGGGCAGCAGGGTGAGATCGAGCTTCCACTCCGCAACCTTATTTCTGCGTATATGCGCCGCATTGGCCTCGCCCAGCGCCCTGCGGTATTCGGCATACGTGCAGCCGTTGACCTTCATGAAGTGAGCGGAGGCCTCCCTCTCCCGCCCCGCAAGCTGCGTGCGGCCGATATGGATGACCTCGTGACAGGCGCGGCAGA
>CALVLX010000102.1 GCA_944341195.1 uncultured Clostridia bacterium | reverse complement strand
GCCGAAGAGCGCGCTAAGAAAGAGGACGAATGGAACGAACTCTTTGCGCGCTACGAGGAGGAATATCCCGAACTTGCGGCGGAATACAGGCGCTTTATGAGCGGCATGACTCCCGACTGGGACGAAGTAATGAAGGAACTGCCCGCATTCGACAAGCCCGAAGCCACGCGCTCGTGCGGGGGCAAGGTGCTCAACGCCATTGCCAAGACAATGCCCAACGTGATGAGCGGTTCGGCAGACCTTTCGCCCTCCACCAAGACGGAGATAAAGGGTTCGGAGTACTTCTCGCCCGAGCACAGAGAGGGCTGCAACATACACTTCGGCATACGCGAACACGCCATGGCGGCCATATGCAACGGCATTCAGCTGCACGGCGGACTCAAGGCCGTGTGCTCCACCTTCTTCTCGTTTACGGACTACATGAAGGCGGGCATCAGAATGACGGCCATAATGAACATACCCGTCCTGTACGTAATGACGCACGATTCGATAGGCGTAGGCGAGGACGGCCCCACGCACCAGCCCATGGAACAGCTCATATCGCTCCGCTCCATACCCAACATAAACGTCTTCCGCCCCTGCGACGGCACGGAAACTTTCGCGGCGTTCAAATGTGCGTTCACCGATAAAAACCCCACCGTTATAGTTGAATCGAGGCAGAATCTGCCCGCATACGGCCGCGGCGGCGAGGATGCGGAAAAGGGCGCTTACGTGCTTGCCGGCTGCGAGGGCAAACCCGACGTATTGCTCATTGCCAGCGGTTCGGAAGTGGAAATATGTATGCAGGCCGCGGAGGGGCTCGCCGAAGAGGGCGTAAAGGCCAAAGTCGTTTCGATGGTAAGCATTGAAAAGTTTGAACAGCAGCCCGAAGAGTACCGCGACAGCGTAATCGACAGGGACGTAATGGCGAGGGTGTGCGTGGAAGCCGCCTCCCACTACAGCTGGTACCGCTACAGCCGCGACTACGGCGAGGTGGTGGCGATGACCACATTCGGCCTGTCCGGCCCCGCAAAACAACTGTTTGAATACTTCGGATTTACAAAACAGAACGTAATGAAAGCGGCAAAGCGTTCGATGGAGAACGTAAAGCTGGGAAGATTCAGTCACTGATGCGGGCAGAGAAATTGAAATTTTATATCCGCCGACATATCGTAAGGCGATGGTTTTGAAATAACCGCAAAATTCGGGCGGGGCGCAATGAGATGCGCCCCGCCTTTCTTCTCCTGCGGCAATAATTCCGGAAGGAGAAACAATGTATATTGATCTTTTTTGGTAAATCCTCCGCAATGCCGGCGCAAAGACGCCGTTTTATTTGTTCTTCTGCGCGTAATTTTCGCGCGCGGTGGCGAGCATAAGTTTTATGCGGTTTTCCTGATTGACCTTCGTTGCCGAGGGATCGTAATCGACGGCGACGATATTTTCGTGCTCGTACATGTTTTTCAGCGTTCTGATTGCGCCCTTGCCCGCGATGTGGTTGGGCAGGCAGCCGAAGGGCTGGGCGCAAACGATATTTTCGGTGCCCGTCTCCGCCAGGGCGGCCATTTCGGCGGGAATGAGCCAGCCTTCGCCCATCTTTACGCCCTGATTGATGACTTTATCGGCACACCTTCTGAGGTGTTCAAAGTCGTGAATGGGTTCAAAAGTTCCCTCGTCTTCAAAGATCCCGATTATATTTTTCTGCATACGATAGAGCACCCTGTAGAGCAGCCTGTTTGCCGTATAGAAAATGCCCTTTTTGCCATAGAGAGTTGAATCGTTGATGTTGTTGACTATGCAGTAGAGGACGAAGTCCATGAGCGCGGGAACGACGGGTTCGCAGTCTTCGGAGAGCAGGAATTCTTCCAGATGGTTGTTGCCGAGGTAGGAATATTTAACGTAAATTTCCCCGACGATGCCCACCTTTATCTTTTTGACATCCCTGCGGCGGACAGCGGCAAAGGCCGAAATTATGCCCGCGGTTATCTTTTTGTATTTGCGGTAGCCGCCGCTCTTATAGCAACCTATGACGAGCTCCATGGCTCTGTCGCGGGCGGCGTCCGCGGCGCCTTCCTCCTCTTCATACGGCTTTGTCTGGTTATAGCACCACATTATGCTGTCGCCGTAAAAGATGCCGAAGGCGAGTTTTAAGAGAAGTTTTAGGCCTATTTTGAAGGACGAATCCTTTTCCAGCCCCGAAAAGTTGAGGGAGATGACGGGCACGTTGGGAAACTGTGCCTTTAACGCCTTGCGGATGAGGGGGACGTAGTTGGACGCCCTGCACCCGCCGCCCGACTGGGATATGAGCACCGCCGTGTGATCGACGTCGTATCTGCCGCTCTTCAACGCGTCGATATACTGCCCGACAACGCACAGACAGGGATAGCACGTATCGTTGTGAACATGCTTCAAGCCCTCGTCTATGACGGCGCGGGAGTCGTTTTTGAGAATTTCGACGTCGTACCCCTCCATTTTGAGGAGCTGTTCTATTATGGCGAAGTGCCAGGGGAGCATATCGGGGACGAGTATCTTATAGGTATCCTTGTATTCGTCCTTCCAGCGGGGATAATCGTCGGTGTAATCGACCGTAATTTTTTCGTTAGTCTGACTGTTGTGCATTTGTCACCTTTTTGCGCTTGGCTTCCTCGATGGCTGCGAGCATACTGCGCAGGCGTATCTTGACGACGCCCAGATTGTTTATTTCGTCTATCTTTATCTGCGTATACAGCTTGCCCCCCCTCTCCATTATGGCGCGGAGCTGATCGGTGGTGATGGCGTCTATGCCGCAGCCGAAGGAGACGAGCTGAACGAGATTGACGTTTTCGTTGCGGGTTGCAAACTCGGCCGCGCGGTAGAGACGGGCGTGGTACGTCCACTGGTTGAGCACGTTGACCTTTACGAAATTGCCCTTATCGAAGACGCTGTCTTCGGAGAGCACGGCCATGCCGAGGGAGGTTAAGAGTTTGTTTATGCCGTGGTTTATTTCGTTATCGAGGTGGTAGGGCCTGCCTGCGAGGATGATGACCTGCTTATCGCGTTCCGCGGCCCTGTTGAGTATCTCTTCGCCCTTTTTGCGGATATCCGCATGATAGGCCTCCAGGCGGGAGAAGCCGCGGGCGAGGGCGGCGCGCACCTGCTTTTTGGATACGCCGTACTTTTTGAAGGCGGCATACAGCTTTTTGACGGTGTTGGCCTCCTCGTTGAGGTCGAGATAGGGCATTATGAAGTTGCCGTCGTTGAGGCGTTCGTTATTGGCCTTTAAAAGTTCGGGATAGTACGCCACGACGGGGCAGTTATAGTGGTTTAAGGAATCGTGCTCATCCAGATTATAGCTTTCGCAGGGCATGAATATGAAGTCAACCCCCTCATCCAGCAGACTTTCGATGTGGCCGTGGATGAGTTTTGCGGGGTAGCAGGCGGTATCCGAAGGGATGGTGTGCTGCCCCTTGAAGTACAGACTGCGGGATGACTTTTCGGAGAGCACGACTTCGAAGCCGAGTTCTTCAAAAAAGCCCGCCCACAGGGGGAGCTGTTCATACATGCCGAGCTGCAGGGGAAGCCCGACGCGCGCCCTGCCCGCGCCGGCGTTTGCGCCGGTGACGCACTCCAACAGCCTGTGCTGCTTATAGTCGTATATATCGAGGTCGGCAGATGCGGGCTTGAGGCCTGCGCCGCGTTCGCACTTGTTGCCCGAAATGAACTTGCGGCCGTCGCCGAAGGTTATGACGTTGATGTTGCAGTTGGAAGTGCAGCCGCGGCAGTTTGTGGAGAGCGACTTATACGAGAAATCTTTGAGCTGCTCTCCGCCCAGGGTGGAGCTTGCGCCCGAGATGTTTTCCTTTGCGTACAGCGCGGCGCCGAAGGCGCCCATCAGCCCGGCTATGCCAGGACGGATGACGTTTTTGCCCGTCTCCATCTCGAAGGAACGGAGAACGGCGTCGTTTAAGAACGTGCCGCCCTGGACGACGATGTTATCGCCCAGCTCATCGGCCGAGGAGGCGCGGATTACCTTGTAAATGGCGTTCTTTACTATGGATGACGACAGCCCGGCGGAGATATCCTGCAGGCTTGCCCCCTCCTTTTGCGCCTGTTTGACGGCGCTGTTCATAAAGACCGTGCAGCGCGAACCGAGCTCGACGGGGTGGCGCGCGAACAGGCCTTCCTGAGAGAACTTATCTATCTCCATGCCCATGGCGCGTGCGAAAGTCTGGATAAACGAGCCGCAGCCCGAAGAGCAGGCCTCGTTGAGCATGATGGAATCTATTGCGCCGTTCTTTATTTTGAAGCACTTTATATCCTGCCCGCCTATATCTATTATGAAATCGACTTTGGGATTGAAGTGCAGGGCGGCCTTAAAGTGGGCGACCGTTTCGACTATGCCGAAATCGGCCTTAATGGCCGCCTTTATGAGGTCTTCGCCGTAGCCCGTCACCGCGCTGCCCCTTATGCTTACGCGGCCGCAGGTGAGGAAATAAATTTCTTTAAGTTTTTGGATGACTATATCCAGGGGCTGGCCGTTGTTAGACTGGTAGTGCGAATAGAGTATGCGGCAGTCGGGCGTGATCAGGATGAGTTTTGTAGTTGTGGAGCCCGAATCTATGCCGAGATAGGCGTCGCCGGAATAGGTGGCGATGTCGCAGAATTTTAAATCGGTTGCGCGGTGGCGCGCGACGAAGGCGGCGTACTCCTCTTTGGTCGTAAACAGGGGGCGGCCGGTGGCGATATCGTCGCTGTCGCGCACGTTGGCGAGCTTTTGTATGACCGAAGAGAGGCTTTCGGGCTTGAATGCGGCCGAATTGAGCGCCGCGCCGATAGCCATGAAGCAGGGGGCGTCCTCGGGGAAGATGGCGCCATCATCGAGATTGAGGGTGGTTACAAACGCCTTTTGCAGAGCCTTTAAGAAGTGCAGCGGCCCGCCCAAAAAGAGCACTTTGCCCTTGATGCGCCTGCCCTGCGCGAGTCCCGAGACGGTCTGATCGACGACGGCCTGGAATATAGAGGCGGAGATATCTTCCTTTTTTGCACCCTGATTCAAAAGGGGCTGGATATCCGACTTGGCGAACACGCCGCAGCGCGAGGCGATGGGATAAATTTTTTGGGCTTTGAGGGCGAGTTCGTCCATCTCGGTTACGGTGACGTTGAGAAGGGTTGCCATCTGGTCGATAAACGCGCCCGTGCCGCCCGCGCAGCTGCCGTTCATGCGCTGTTCCGCGCCGCCCGTAATGAAGATGATTTTGGCGTCCTCGCCGCCCAGCTCTATCGCGGCGTCGGCCAGGGGATAAAATTTGCGTATGGCGATAAACGCCGCCTGGACTTCCTGAACGAAGTTCAACCCGCTGCGCTGGGACAGCCCCAGCCCCGCGCTGCCCGTTATGGACACGGCATAATCGCCGGGGAACTGCACGCGCACTTTTTCGAGTTCGGCAAGCACCGTCTCCCTCACCCTTGAAAAATGGCGGACATACGACTTATAGATTATATTTGACTGTTCATCGACGGCGACCACCTTTACCGTGGTGGAGCCGACATCTATACCCATTAATTTAGACATAACCGTTTGCTGTTTTATACCGTTAAATTTTTGCGTAAATTATTTCAATATAAATTATAGCACAACGAAGTGCGCAATTACAAATTTTTGAGCGCTTTTAATGCGTAAAAAGCATAAAAATTTATCGCCGCACAAAAAGCCGAGGGCGCGCCGAACGGGCGCGCCCTTTGGGATTTTTGATATATGCGGACAGGGGCAAACAGCCCCCGCGCCGCGCAAAAATTACTTGTTTATCTTCATGCGGGCGACGATTAAAGTTTCGTCCATGAACGAGAAAGCATCGTTTTTTGCCACGCCGATGAAATCCTTGCCGAGCACGTCGAAGATGTTGCCGGAGAGGGAAAATTCGGGCAGCGTGCCTAAAAGCAGGCCGTTTTCATAGACGTAGGCGAGCATGACGGGCAGACCGAGATCGCCCGAAGGAGTCATATCGCCGCCGGAGGTGACCGCAACATAGATAGCCCTGCCGTTGACAAGCTCCTTTAAGCTGTCGCAGGTGGGGCACATCTTTGCCCCGTCAAAGCCCGCGGCGGGCACGCCGTCGTAATTGGCGGAGGCGCTCGCCGAGAGGGGAAGACCGTACTTGGCCGCGGAGCGCTTGTAGGTGAGAAGGTTTTTGAGCTCTCCCCCCTCCACAAGGGCGAATTCGTCGCCTTCGGCGACGCTGCCTTCGCAGTCGAAGAAGGGAATGTTGCGCCTGTTATCCGTCTTGCGGTCAAGAACTATCTTTACCCTTTCATCGAAGATCTTCTGCCCGAGTTTGCCGTTGAACATGCTTGCCCCCGACATGTACTTTTCGGCCGTGAGGTGCCCCATCATATAGGTGAGACAGTCCTCGCCGATGAGAACGGGCACTTCCTCTTCGGGGAAGGGGAGTTTAAGATCGTACACGTTTAGAAGGACGCCGACGTCTCCGACAATCTCGTCCTCGCTGTAGCGCGTCTGCAGATCGCCGTAGCCGAGGTCGAATATGTTTGCCGAATTTTTACCCTTTATGGACAGCGAGACGAGGACGTCGTCGCTCTTGTAAAAATAGCGCGTATCCGCGTCGTTTGTGTATTCCGCGGAGTACTCTTCGGTGGCTATCTTGCCCGAAAAGATATAGTCGGGATAGCTTTCGGCCAGGCGGGAAACGAGCGATTTGCTCTTTTGAAGTATCTCCCAAGAGGGCAGTGCATTATTTACGACGGTTTCTTCGCGCGAGGCGCCAGACGTGAGATTGCAGGGGTAAGGAATTCCTTGATTGAGGTTATCTTTGGCCTGTTCGAGTAAGGACTGCTCGTCGCAGAGGCCTATGGCGCCCGCAATGCCCACGCACTCGCCTTCGTATACCCTTATCACCGTCTTTAAATCGTCCGCCTTCCTCAGGGAATCGACGGCGTTATTTGTGATGTTTACCGTATAGGAAATTGTATTTTGAATTAATTTTTCGCTGTTCATACCGCCCTCCTTAAGAGACGTTCATTTTTGAAATGCTTACGTAGGGCCCGCCGAATCCGACGTTTAAGGGGAACTGTTCGCCCTTGCCGCATCCGCCCGTTACGAAGGAGAAAATTTCCGCCTCGTCCGAAAGGCCGTCTATGAGATTGAGAGTTTCAAACACGTTGCCGGTGATGACGGCAATCTTTACGGGATCGCCGAGTTTTCCGTCTACTATCTCGTAGGCGAGCGAAGGCGCGATCGTAAACGTGCTCAGGCCGGAGCCGTGCTTATACGTCTTGATAAAGTAGCCGTGGGAGATGTTTGCAAAGAGTTCTTCCACGCTCTTGTCGCCCGCCTCTATGACGGTATTAGTCATGCGGACGATGGGTTCGAAGTCGCAGTTCACCGCGCGGGCGTTGCCGGTGAGCTCCTCGCCGAGGTCTGCCGCGGTGACGGCCGAATGCAGCCTGCCCGTCAGCACGCCGTTCTTTATGAGATATACCTTGCCGGCCTTTGTGCCCTCGTCGTCGAAGGGAACGTAGCCCGAGCCGAAATCCTTGCCGCTGTCATAGATGGAGAGCATATCCGCCCCCACCTTTTTGCCGAGCTCCCACTCCCTGCGCATCGTCTCGTCGCCTATCATGAAGTCGGCTTCGGACTTGTGCCCGAAGGATTCGTGGGCGAACACGCCCGCCACCTGGGGAGCGAGTATGACGGGATAGACGCCGGGCGTTACGGGCTTGGCGTTGATGAGGAAGTTTTCGCCCTCCTCCACCATAGCCCTCACCTTTTCGCCCGTCACGGCGAGGCCGGAGAAGGACGTGGCCGTGAAGTCGCAACGGTTATCGAAGGTGTCGTCCCCGTTGCCGAAGGAGGCCATGAAGACGGCGCCGCACGTCTGGAAATCGTACTTTATATGCGAGCCCTTGGATGAGAAAAACTCATATTGACTGTATCTGTCGATATACAGGGCGGACGTCATCTTTACGTGCTCGCCCGACTGAAGATCTTCAAATACGGACGTGAGAAGGGCGTGCTTTTCCTCCATGGGGACATCCTTTACGCTGTCCTCTTCAAAGCGCATCATGACCTTTTTGTGCACCTGAAACTTTTTAACCACGGGATCTTCGTCATACAGGAAGAAATCCGGCGAGGCGACGGCGTAGAGGTCTTCGAGTTCGCTCTGGATGTCGTCGAGTTTATATGTAGAGGCATAGTACCACATCTTTCCGTCGTATACGCGGATGAACGCCTTTTTGACGGATGAGGCCTTGCTCTCTTCGAGCGCGCCGTTGCGGTAGCGTATGGACGTGGAAAACCTGTCCTCTATCCTTACATCGGCGTAAAAACCTTGTCTGAATCTTATCATATTTCTCCTTGTCCGCGCGGGCGGAGGGCGGCGGGGCGCTCCTTCCTGCGGGCGGTAAATTATTTGATTTAATTATACAACATATCTCCGCCAAAATCAATAGCGAAGGACAAAATTAATTGATAATAAGATGAATATCTTGAGAAAATATATCATGACGCGCCCATAACCTTTAAAAATTTGCCTTGCGGCGCAAAAAAACAGGCCGCGCGGACGCATTTGTGCGTCCGCGCGGCAAAAAGTTCTATTGCTTATCCCTGATGTAGCCGTACAGCAGATTGTTGACGTCGTCGCGCAGAATGTCGGCCACGGCGCCGCGGTTGAACCCCTGCGCCTTTAGGGCGTGGGCGTACCTGGGCGCGCCCGTGACCAGCTTGTTGCGGCCGGAGTGATAGTATACGGGATAGATGGGGATATCGGTGCCCGTCTTGCGGTAATAGGCTTCGGCGAGCATGACAAAGCCGGGGAAGAATTTTTCCATTACCTCCCTGTAGCCGCCGTCCGAATCTTCGGGAAAGATAAACACCGACATGCCCGACCTGAGCACTTCGACACTCTCGTTGAGCGTTCTGGAAAGGCGGGCGTCCGCATAGGTGGGCAGAAAGTTCATTCCGCGGTAGATAAACAGCGAAAAGAAGGCTTCGAAAAAGGCCTTGAAAGAGGCGAGTTTTTTTCCGTACCCCTGCTTTTTGATATAGAACACGTCGCGCAGATATCTGCGGCGGGTGTTATAATCGCACAGCATCTCATAGGCGCCCCACTTGGCCGTGCGGACGGGAAGGTAGAGTTCGGCTATGACGGGCGAACGCTTTGCATCGTGGTTGCCGACGAATATGCAGGGCTGCGAAATTTCTTCGAGCACAGTGACCTGCGGCTTGCGGTAGAGTATGCGCATTATCACCGCCCTGAAGAGGGCAAATACGGGACGGCGCTTTAACTTGAACGGCTTGGGCTGCTTCAAATGATCCTCCATTACGCTCTGTAAGTTACCTCTTCGCCGAAGAAGTACACAGCCATAGTGCCGGGACCGACGGTGGCACCGACTATGGGGCCGATGTAATCGAAGAGAAATTCAACCTGCTTATCGGGCATGATTGCCCTGACGCTTTCGGCAAACTTTTGAGCCTCCTCCCCTCCGTCGGCATGGGCGACGGCGACTATCTGATAGGGGAAGCCGGCCTCATAGCGTTCGGAGAAGAGCTGCAGAACGCGCTTTGTGACGGAGGCGCGCCCCTTTACCTTTTCCACGGCGACGTTCTGCCCGGCGGCATCCGAAATTATTACGGGTTTTATTTTGAGCAGTCCGCCGAAGAAGGCCGAAGTGGGAGCGACTCTGCCGGCGCGCTTGAGATATACGAGGTCGTCGGCAAAGGCAAGCTGATTCATCTTGAGCTTATTGGCCTCGATAAAGGCGGCGGTCTCCTCCACCGTCTTGCCTTCGGCGCGCAGCTTGGAGGCGGTTATGCACAGCAGTCCCAGACCTATGCAGGCGTTGAGCGCGTCTATGCAGTATATTTTGGCCTGCGGATACTTTTTTAAGAGCTCCTCCCTTGCCTTGACGCTTGCGGCATACGAGCCGGAGAGCGCCGAGGAACAGGATATGGAGAGTATGTCCTTATCCTCATTTATGTACTGCTCGAAGCGGTCGGCATAGTCCTGACGTGTGACCTGCGAAGTGGTGAAGCGCACGCCCGACCTCATCTTGTCGTAGAAGGTTTTGGCGGGCATGAAATTCCAGTCGAGGTCGGCGGGCCTGTCCGCTATCCCCTCTATGACGCGCATACAGAGATATTCTATATCGTATTTTTCGCGCAGTCCGGCGTTGAGGTCGGAACAGGAATCGGTGACGATTACAAACTTTTTCATAAATTTCCCCTTTGTGTTAAATACTGATACAATTATATCATATTTTTGCGTGTTTCGGCAACAATATTTGATAGAAAGGTATTGCCGAAAGCGCACCAATTTTATGGGAAAGGCCATGTGCGCGGCGGGTAGGCTAAATTGCGCAAAAACATGGAGATTAAATAATACTGCCGCACTTATCCTGTTTTGAGATCTTTTAAACACTCTCGAAATGACTTGGCCGCCGCGTATACCCGGCTTTGAGATCTTTCGACGATGCCGCGCAAAAGCGCGGCTGCTCAAGATGACTTGGCCGCACTTATCCTGCTTTGAGATCTTTCGACTGCGCACACTGCGTGTGCTCCGCTCAAGATGACATAAAAAGAGCGCTAATCCTATACACTCAAGACGACATTGTAGGGGCTTTTCAGAACATCGTCTCTATAATATTCGACTGCGCCCTCCGCTGTCATTTCGACCGAGCGCAGCGAGTGGAGAAACCTCAAAGTTAGGTTATAATAAAACAATCTCGACACATGCCCCGGCTTTGAGATCTTTCGACTGCGCACACTACGTGTGCTCCGCTCAAGATGACAAAGAAATGGCATATTATTTCGATTTAGCACCCCTCCGCCGTCATTTCGACCGAGCGCAGCGAGTGGAGAAATCTCAAAGTTCGGGTTAAAATAAGGCAATAAACAGCCGTTACGTATACCCCGGCTTTGAGATCTTTCGGCAACGCCGCGCAAAAGCGCGGCTGCTCAAGATGACATTGCATGGAGTTTACCGTTACTTTGAGATCT
>CALVLX010000101.1 GCA_944341195.1 uncultured Clostridia bacterium | reverse complement strand
GGTTCGCGCGAGGAACGAAGTGACGACGCTCTGCCGAGAGGGCTCCGCTTGCGGAGTTTCGGCAGATACCAATCATCTTCACAAACTTTGAGATTTTTTGTTTGAAATGGCATTATTACAAATCCGTACTTTGAGATCTTTCGGCGACGGCGCGCAAAACGCGCCTGCTCAAGATGACAGTAACGTATATACCCCGACTTTGAGATCTTTCGACTGCGCACACTGCGCGTGCTCCGCTCAAGATGACATAAAAAGGGTGTGCCGTTTCGACAAAGACTCCTCCACTGTCATTTCGACCGAGCGAAGCGAGCGGAGAAATCTCAAAGCACCCCCTGCCTATACAGGACACATTCTTCCCGTCATCGGGGATCAGCGCGCAATAATATTAATATGTTTGTAGAGAGCCGGACAAATACATAAAAAAGTTGAAATTTATGTGTTTGGCGAATAATTGGCGCGAACTTCATTGATTTAAAATACGCTGCGTGGTATAATATTTTTACCGAGACGGAGGAATTTTTTATGGCAGACATCAGACTTGACGACATGCAGACCGTTGGCAGCAAGAGTTACGGATTTTTTGCGGCCATATGTATTTTTGCCGCCGCGTGGCTGGCCGTTTTGATCATAGGCGTTTTTTATCTTGAAAGGATGAGCATTGTTGCCACCCTGATGATAGTTGTTTCGGCGGCGATAATACTGTTCTGCGGCTATACGGCCTTTGATTTTTTGACGACGCCGTCCCACTGCATCAGGACGGACGGAGAAAAAATATACTTCAGGCAGAAGAGACAGTGGATGGCCCTGCCGATCGCCTCGGTTGCGGCGGTGCAGACATTCAACGACGGCGCGACAAATTCGTTCAACTCGCTGGGCGCGGTGCTCAACCGCGGAACGATTACGCTGACGGACAGACGGGGCGCGCAGTACAGGATAAAGTACGTTAAATCGCCCGAAGAGGTCAAAGAGCGGATAGAGAGTTTTAAAAGTACCCTTTGAGGGATGGATACACATGATTTTTTGCGGGCGGCGCTTCGGCGCCGCCCACACGATTTACGGCGGCGCGCATAGCAATGCGCGCCGCCGTAAAATCTTATCAAACAATACTACCCGACATTTAAGAGCTGGCTTATGAGTTGCGAACGGTCGGAGATGTACTTGATAACCCAGTCGTAATACTCGCCGAAATCCATCAGGCTGTCATCTTCGTCGTAGTCCCATTTTTCGGCATTGCGCTGCGCGGCCGGGGCAATATATTCCTTGTAGCCGGCGAGATATTCCGTGACTTCGCCCACGCGAGGCAAAAGCTCTTCCCACCTTTCGGCGGTCAGATCGAAAAACCATTGCTTGCCGAGCATGTTTTTGAACCAGCTGGAAGTTGAATACCAGCCTTGATATATATTGTCGCCGCCTTCGGACATGGGGCCGCCCGCTGCCCAGTCAAAATCCCATACGGGGCCCATCACCAGTTTTCCGTCCGTCGTTTTACTCATGAACACGGACTTCCAGTTGATTTCGGCCTGCCCCATCAGCTCCTGTACAAGGTAATAGTTTATAAAAGACGGAATATCTATGAGGCGGGCGACCTCTTCCTCCGTCGCCTGTCCGTCATGGCAGACATTGTTTACGGCGGTGATATAATCTTTTATGTAATCAAACTGTTGCTGCGTATATCTTTCGTCCGCCTTGGGATATTTAACCGCGTAGTGCCTTATCCCCTCGCCGTCCGGCAGACTGAAATAATCGACGCCCTCTTCCCCCTCATCGGGCGCGCCCTCGTCCAGCTCCACAAGGAAGGGAACCCGGGTATCGCTTTCGGAAAAATCCTCCTTCACATCCGTTCGCCCCTTATTTTCATCTACCTGCTCCGTGAGAAGATACAGCCCCATATATTGCCCGTTGAGCACCAATTCCACGTGCGCCGCTTCGGGGGAATAGGGCTGAACTCCGGCCGCGCGAGACATGCAGAACGCTGCGTAGTCCTTTATGTTTGAAAAATCCTGATACATGGCGAGCAAAACCCAGCTTTTATTCTTTTCCCAACCGAAGAGAGAGGTCTTTTTATCGAACTTGATTCTGTAAGGTTTTTTATCGTAAGTCCATGTTGAATTGCCCCTGCCGCGTATGCCCGCGGCGGCTTTTGCAATGCAGTACTCATCGTCGGTATTATACACGGTGACGTTGCAGCCGACATAGTTTTCCTTATCGGCTATAGGCGCGCCGCCTTCGGTAACTACGGAAATGACGGGAAGATTGAGGGGCGCGTACCCCTCATCCTCACCTCCGTTCGAGCACGACGGTGCGACTGCAAGCACGGCGGCGGCAAAGAAACACCCTGCAACCAATACGGAACATGCGGCCTTTTTAGCTGACTTTGAAAAAAACATAAAATTATCCTCCGTAAATTATTGCGGACAATAAAAAAGAGCATTCCCAATCAAGGGAATGCCCGCAAAGAATGTATCTTTTAATTGTTTGCTCTACAACCTTTACCGTACAAGTAAAAGAAGGGTACACCAATGCCGTTGTGTATCCTTGTACGGTAAAATATTCGGTTGTAGAGCAAGGATATAATAGCATTTTGGCGTTATTGCAATAAATTTACGGCATATTTGCATTTTTAGGGCTTTAGGGGTGCAAAAGCCGCGCGGAACATGCGTTCCGCGCGGCGAAAAAGCGGTATAAATTTATGAGGCAGCGATCACAGCATGAGGAGCAATACGCTTACAAACTGGCACGCGGAGCCCGCGAGCACGAAGATATGCCATATGCAGTGCATATAGGCGTGATTTTTGCCGAGAGCAAAGAAAATTATGCCGAACGTGTAGGAGAGTCCGCCGACAAGCAGCCAGACAAAACATGCCGTTGAAACGGTGGACAAAAGGAGGGGAACGGCGGGAATTATCATCCAGCCCATGACGACGTAGGCTATCATGGAGAGCACTTTTACCGCCTTCCAGCGCATGTTAATGGCGTTGAAAGTTATGCCGAGCACGGCCATGCCCCACTCTACCCCCAGAATGACGTATCCCATTGTAGTGCCCCAGAAGGGTATGAGGCAGAAGGGCGTATAACAGCCGGCAATCAGGAGAAAGATGGTGCAGTGATCGAATATCCTGAACACGCGCTTTGCCTTGCCCTGCGGAAAGAAATGGTAGATGGCGCTCATGGTGTAGAGCACTATTATGCTGAACGAATATACCGCCGCCGCGGCAAATTTGTTGACCGTGGCGCCGTTGAGTGCGGCGGCAACGACGAGCAGCACGCCGAAGATTACGCCGAGCCCTCCCCCCACTATGTGGGATATGGCGTTGAAGAGGTCTTCGCCCCTGCCGTACAGCGGCTCTGCCTCCCTGTGCTTTATGCGCTTGCCTTCCAGCGCGAATGTCTGTTCCATATATACCTCCTCTATTGAAAATGCTATATTTTGAAATATCGGCCGGCGGCGGCCGCCGCTCCGCACGGGAGCGGGTGCGGCAAATACCGCGGCACGCCTGCTACAATCTACAATTCAATTATATCCAATTGTCCGCGAAAAAACCACCTACTCTTTAAAAAGCCTCTCTCCCCTTTTTTGACCGCACTCTACCGCAAAAAAACGCACTCTACCGCATGAAAACACAACTCTACCGACAGTAGAGTTGCCCGTGCAACGGGCGGTAGCTTGCATTTTTTGGAGCGGAGATATATAATTTATACGAAACAAGGGGCGCCGGTGACACGGAAAAGTTAATGACATGAACAAACCCGTTGATGCGAGCAAACCCGTTGATGTGAACAAACCCTTTCGGCTTGCCGTGCAAGCCACTTCCCCTTGGCAGGGGCAGCCCTGCTGCGGCAAAATTGTTTTATTGCCTTGTTGTAGACGAACTTTGAGATTTCTCCATGCATTCGGCCTGCGGCCTCACTTAGTCGAAATGACAGAAAAAAGCATGGTCGTAATGACGGGAAAGATGATGTTTAGGAATGCCTTTACTGTGTCATCTTGAGCGCAGCCGAAAGATCTCAAAGTATGAGTAAGTGCGGAGGGGTTCTTTGATTATTGCATTGTTGTAGCCGGATTTTGAGATTTCTCCATGCGTTCGGCCTGCGGCCTCACTTAGTCGAAATGACAAAAAAAAGCATGGTCGAAATGACAGGAAAAAAGCGCGACCGGAATAACAGAAAAAACCACGGTTAGAATGACATTAGACTGATGTTTAGGAATGCCTTTACAGTGTTATCTTGAGCGCAGCCGAAAGATCTCAAAGTATGAGTAAGTGCGGAGGGGTTCTTTGATTATTGCATTGTTGTAGACGGACTTTGAGATTTCTCCATTCCGCGCGTCGTTTGCGCGCTTCAGTCGAAATGACAGGAAAAGGGAAAGCGGCCGAAGAGGCCGGAGGTAAACGGACTTTGAGATTTCTCCACTCGCTGCACTCGGTCGAAATGACAGAAAAAAGCATGGTCGTAATGACGGGAAAGATGATGTTTAGGAATGCCTTTACTGTGTCATCTT
>CALVLX010000100.1 GCA_944341195.1 uncultured Clostridia bacterium | reverse complement strand
TCTCAAACCTCGTTCCATCGTTCCCGTCATTTCGCCCAAGCGCCGTCTTTCTCTGTCATTCCGTCCAGGCACAGCCATTTTTCGTCGTTCCGGCCACGCCCCTTTTTGTCATTTCGACCGAGCGTAGCGAGTGGAGAAATCTCAAAGCCCGGTTGCCTCTTCGTTATCCCCGGCACACCACTTCCTGTCATTTCGACCGAGCGCAGCGAGTGGAGAAATCTCAAAGCTCGTCTGAAACAGAGCATTACGCAACATCATCTCCGCAGTATGGCTGCCCCTGCCAAGGGGAAGTGGCTTGCAGAGCAAGCCGAAAGGGTTTGTTTAATAATATTACCGTACATATATCCGACTTTGAGATCTTTCGACGACGCCGCGTAAAACGCGGCTGCTCAAGATGCCATGTCACAAACTCTATCAAAAATCATTCTTTTATTGTCGTTCCGTCCCTGCACAGTCCATTCTCGTCATTTCCGTTACGCCCTTTTGTCATTCCGGCCACACCCCTTCCCGTCATTTCGACCCAGCACAGCGAGTGGAGAAATCTCAAAGCCCGTCCGATACGGAGCATTACAAAACATCACCAATTTATAATTTAATTAAAATTTGTATCAAAACATTGTACAAAAATGCGTCCGTGTGGTATACTTATAATGCATAAATTTATTTACGGGTAAAAAAGCATGAAGGTAGGTATAGCCGGACTGGGATTGATAGGCGGTTCTCTGGCGCTCGCGCTCAGGCGCGCGGGCTATTATGTGGTTGGCTACAACCGTTCGCGCCCCGCCGTCGAATACGCCCTCTCTCACGGCGTCATAGACGAGGAGGGGGAACTCTGCGGTTGCGACGTCGTCTTTGTCGCCCTTCCGCCCTTCCCCGCCGCCGAATATATCTGCACGGCGCCCTTTGCCGAACAGGCGGTGGTGGCCGACATATGCGGCGTAAAGAGGTATATCGAGGCCGAAGTCCTCGCCCGCCGTCCGCAGCTCAGGTACGTCGGCACGCACCCCATGGCCGGCAAGGAGGTCTCCGGTGTGGAAAACGCCTGCGCAGACCTCTTCGACAGCGCCTCAATGGTGCTTACTTCAAACATATACACCGATCAACGCGCCTATGCCCTCATAAAAACTCTTGTAAAGGACATGGGCTTCAAGCGGCTTGTGGAGTGCTCCGCGGAGGTTCACGATAAAAAGATAGCTTATACTTCCCAGCTTGCGCACGTCGTGTCCAACTGCTATGTAAAGGACGGCAACATCGAAGGCTGCCTGGGCTTCACGGGGGGCAGTTTTCAGGACATGACGAGGATAGCCGGCGTGGATGAAGGCGTCTGGTCGGAGCTCTATCTGCTCAACGCGGACAATCTCGTCGGAGATATACGCCTGCTCGCGTCCCACCTGACCGAAGTCGCCGCCGCTCTGGAGCGCCGCGACGTAGGGGAACTTACGGGCATTCTGCGCGCGGGGCGCAAAAAGTTTGAAGACCAGAAGAGTAACTCCTTTCAGGGTGAAGACGTCAAAACGACGCTCTTAAAATAAATTACCGGGCAAAACCCGGGCAAAGAGGCGCAGCCGCCCGCAGACGGGCGTGCGCCGCAGAGGTATTAAATGGCTTTTTCATTTTCAAAAGACAGGTATAACAATGTAGAAAACGCAAAATTCGTCTCCGACAGGGCGTTTTACGCCATAGTCGCGGCAGTGCTGCTCTTCGGCTTTGCCGTCAACGCAATCGAAGTCGTCTTCTTTGCCGAAGCTATTTCAACCTGGAACCCCATAGTGTTTTTCATAGTCTATTTCGTGATGGCCGTCGCCGGCGTAAGCATCAACGTGTTCAGCCGCAACCCCGTGTTGAGTTTTATCGGCTACTGCATGGTGGTGCTGCCCATAGGCGCACTGCTTGCGCTCGTCGTGCCCGGCTATTCCATGGGCGTCGTGCGTTCGGCCTTCCTCGTCACGGCCATTCTCGCCGTAGCGTTCGGACTTCTGGCCGTGCTCTATCCCAAATTTTTCTATTCGATGTGGAAGGTGCTCTCGCTGAGCCTCCTCGTTGCGCTCATCTGGTCGCTGGTGGCCATGTTTACGGGCAGCTATTTCTCCTCGGGCTATGTCTGGCTCGACTGGATAGTCGTCCTCATTTTCTGCTGCTATGTCGGCTTCGACGTCGCCCTCGCATACGGGCGCCCCAAGACGCTCGATAACGCAATAGACTCCGCCTGTGGACTCTATCTCGACCTGGTCAATCTCTTCCTGCGCCTTCTCATCATCTTCGGCAACCGTGACTGACTGCAGACTGACGATAGCCTCGCGCGGCGATGGCTGGGAGAGCAACATAATCTGCCGTGCGGGCATGGAAATTTCGCAGGGATGCGCGCGCATAGAGTATGAACTCGAAGGCGACAGGTGCGTGTTCACCCTCCGCCCCGAACGCGCCGAACAGGTGCGCAGGGGTGGCGTAAACATCCGTCTGTCCTTCGTCGAGGGCGGAAAAACTTCGTGCATCATCGGCGACGAGGCCCTGCGCGGCGGGTACGAAATTTACACCGTCCGTCTCTCGTGCAGGATAGGCGCCAGGGGCGCGGCCGCCGATATACAGTACCTCTCGGGCGGGGACGGGGAAAGGATAACTCTCAGGCTGCGCGCCTACGCAGTCGAGTAATTTCTTTTTGCCGGCCACAAATATTGTCGCTATAAAAGGCGCGCGTATTCACCCGCTAAAAATGCTTTTGCATTGAACAAAAAGACAGAGCAGCCCCTGGGCTGCCTCAAAATAACATAAGGATTGCAATATGAAAATCAGATATCTCGGACACTCATCCTTTCAGATCACCGAAAGCACGGGCGTGAGCATAGTCACCGATCCCTACGACGATTCGGTGGGCTAT
>CALVLX010000099.1 GCA_944341195.1 uncultured Clostridia bacterium | reverse complement strand
CCGTTCCGCATGCGCTGCATGGTTGCGACAGATTATAGTTCCTCCCGGAAATCGCGGTCAATTGTCTTAAAAAAAGTGTAATTATAAGCCGTTCCGTGCGAACAGCTATAATAATATAGCACGCCTTTTTAAAAAAATCAAACAAAATAGCGCACATTGAAAATATTTTTTTGATTTCCGGATAATTTTTTTGGCGTCTTCCGGCCGCCGCCGGCAGGCCGAAGCGCGCGCCCGGCGGCCCTCTGCCGGCGTTTTTTTGCGGAAAATTTATGCTCCCTTCACCTAAATTGCATAATTTTCCCGTAAACACTTGCAAAAATCATAAAAGTAGGTTACAATTATTTTACAGGTGTGCCCATCCGGCACCCTCCATCCGCGCTCCGCGCGCTGTATTCAAGGTTATTCTATATGTCAGTAAATACAAGCAACGTGTACGGCAAGATCTCCATATCCGATTTAGCTATCGCCAAAGTGGCCTCCAACGCCGCTCTGGAATGTTACGGCATAGTCGAAATGGTCTCCCGCCGCTTTACCGATTCACTTTCGGAGCTCTTAAAAAAGCAGCCGGGCGGCAAGGGCGTAAAAGTCGTCACCAACGGCGACAGGATCTTTATAGACGTGTACGTCATCATCAAGTACGGCGTATCCATCAACGCGGTCGCCGAAAGCCTGAAGGAAGGAATTAAATATAAGGTTGAAAAGTTTACCGGCATGATAGTGGATACGGTAAACGTCAACATCATCGGGGTTAAGCTGTAAAATTGCGTTTTACGGTTTAATCCTTTTTTGCGGCGTAAAAATGTGTTTGGTCAGGATGCCGCTTTTTTGTGTAATTGAGGAGAAAAAATGCTTAAAACATTGAACAGCACCGATTTCAGAAAGATGATATCGTCCGGTGCCAGAATGCTTGAAATAAACAGGGCGAAGGTCGACGCTCTCAACGTCTTCCCCGTACCCGACGGCGACACGGGCACAAACATGTCGCTCACGCTTCAGTCGGCCGTCAGGGAGATGAACGGCTGCTCTTCCAACCGCTTTCAGGAGATATGCGACGCAGTCTCCAAGGGCGCTCTGCGCGGCGCAAGGGGCAATTCGGGCGTCATCTCGTCCCAGATCATGCGCGGCATCTGCTCCGTTTTGCGCGACTGCACGCAGACCTTCGACACCAAAACTTTCGCAAAGGCCATGGAAGCGGGCACCAAGGTGGCCTATTCCGCCGTATCCATACCCAAGGAGGGCACCATTTTAACCGTCGTCCGTCTCATGAGCGAATCGGCCGGAAAGCTGGCTTCCAAAAACAAGGACTTCATCGAATTTTTCAAAGCCCTCATCGCCGTCGGCGACGAGGCCCTCGCGCAGACTCCCGAGCTTCTGCCCGTATTGAAAAAGGCGGGAGTCGTCGACTCCGGCGGCGTCGGTCTGATGACGATAATGCGCGGCTTCCTCGCCGCGCTCACCGGCGAAGAGGTGGGGGCGGATATGCCCACCGAGGCGGCCGAAACCAAGAAGGAGCCCGACTTCGGCGACAATTCCGACATAATAAATCTCGACCTCGGCGAAATACAGTTTGCTTACTGCACCGAATTTTTCATCATACATTTAAAGCAGATGACCACCCTTGCCGACATCGACAGGCTCAAGGAAAAACTGATGACTCTGGGCGACTCCGTCATCTGCATAGGCGACCTCGAACTGGTAAAAGTGCACGTGCACACTAACACTCCCGGCATCGCGCTCTCGTATGCGCTCGAACTGGGCGAGCTGGACAGGATAAAGATAGAGAACATGCTCGAGGAAAACCGCGAACTCAAAGCCAAGCTCGAGGCGGAAAAGAAGGAGATGGGCATGCTGGCCATCTGCGCGGGCGAAGGCCTTGCCGAAATTTTCAAGGACCTCACCGTGGACAGAGTGATAGAGGGCGGCCAGACGATGAACCCTTCGGCTTCGGACATAGCCGACGCCGTGCAGAAGATAAACGCCGCAAACGTGTTCGTCTTCCCCAACAACTCCAACATAATCCTCGCGGCCGAACAGGCCAAGGGGCTGGTGTCCAACCGCACCATACACGTCATCCCCACCAAAAACGTGCCGCAGGGCTTTGCCGCCGCGCTGGTGTTCAATCCCGACGTCACCGTTGAGGAAAACAAGATAAACATGATACACGCCATCGACGGCGTGGCGTCCGGTCAGGTGACGTATGCGGTCCGCAACACCACCATGAACGGATTCAAGCTCAAGGAAGGCGACATCATCGGTCTCGACTCCAAAAAGATACTCGCCAAGGGCGACGACGTGGGCGAGACCACGCTTCAGCTCATCAAAAAGATGAAGCGCGACGAGCACGAGATGATAACTCTCTACTACGGCGAAGGCGTGGAGGAGTCCGACTGCGAAGCCCTCGCCGCAAAGGTGGCCGAAGCCTATCCCGACTGCGACGTCGATTATCATTACGGCGGGCAGCCTGTATATTACTATATGGTATCGCTGGAATAAAACCTTTTTTTGCGCAATATTTGCGTCGCATCTCTTTGTCGCGCTTACGAGTCGGCTTTGTCGCGTACGTCCGTGTACGCTTCCTCGCCGCGTCCGCGCGCTCCCCGATCTGCCCGCAACTGTTGCGTTGTGGCAGCCTTGTTGCTTTGACGGGCGCAATCCTGCGCCGATCCCGCCGTCGCGATTCCCGTCGGCGGACGGCCGCAGATATTTATAAATTTCCGATAATTTTTCAAAAAGACGGGCGCGGCCCGTCTTTTTATGTTATAATAGTGTCGGTATGGAGCTTAAGAAACTCAGGTTCGTCTCCGAAAAGCGCGAGAAGGACTTCAACAAACTAAATATATTTTCGCAGGAGGACCTCGTCAGGCATTTTCCCCGCGACTACCTTGACCTCACGCGGACGGACACGATAGCTTCGGCCTATCACAACGACGTCATTCTCACTCTGTGCGAAGTGCTCGGCGTCGAGTTCAACCGCTATTCCAAAAAGCAGCACGTAAAGGCGCTCTGCCGTCAGGGCGACTATATCTTTCAGGCTATATGGTTCAATCAGCCCTATGTCGCTTCA
>CALVLX010000098.1 GCA_944341195.1 uncultured Clostridia bacterium | reverse complement strand
ATACGTATTTGCCGCCGCGGCGAAACTTATCAATGAGGGTGTGCAGAAGGCATAAAAGCAAACCGCCGCACGCGGCTTTGCGCGTGCGGCGGTTTGTTTGAAAAACACCCTCTATCAAAGCAGAGATCTATAGAGCGAAATTATATCTTCCTTGGTGGGATCCTTGGGGTTGCCGGGGCGGCAGGCATCGTCCATGGCAGACTGCGCGAGGAAGTCGATGTCCTCCTCCTTTACAATGCCCTTGAGGTTTTCGGGTATGCCTACGTCCTTTGAAAGCTGCGCCACCGCGTCGCAGGCAGCCTTGCGGGCCTCGTCCAAAGTCATATTATTAACGCCCTCAACGCCCATTGCCTTGGCAATGTCGCGGTACTTTTCGCCCGTGGCTTCGGCATTATAGCGCATTACCGTGGGCAGAAGAATGGCGTTTGCCACGCCGTGAGGGGTATCATACACCGCACCCAGAGCGTGAGCCATGGAGTGGACTATGCCGAGCCCCACATTTGAAAAGCCCATGCCGGCTATGTACTGGCCGAGAGCCATGCCCTCGCGCCCCTCCTTTTCGCCATTTACGGCAGAGCGGAGAGAACGGGAGATTATCTCTATGGCTTTCAGGTGGAACATGTCGGTCATCTCCCACGCGCCCTTGGTAATGTAGCCCTCTATCGCATGTGTGAGCGCGTCCATGCCCGTCGCGGCGGTGAGGCCCTTGGGCATCGTGCTCATCATATCCGAATCGACCACGGCGACCACGGGGATATCGTGCACGTCAACGCACACAAACTTGCGCTTCTTTTGAACGTCGGTTATTACATAGTTTATGGTAACTTCCGCCGCGGTGCCCGCCGTGGTGGGAACGGCGATTATAGGTACGCTCGGCTTCTTTGTGGGAGCGACGCCCTCCAAAGAGCGCACGTCCTCAAATTCGGGGTTGGCGATTATTATGCCTATCGCCTTGGCGGTATCCATAGAGGAGCCGCCGCCTATGGCTATTATGCAATCCGCCTTGCTCGCCTTGAATGCGGCAACGCCCGTCTGCACGTTTTCAATAGTGGGGTTGGGCTTTATGTCCGAATAGAGCTCATAGGAGAGCCCCTCTTCCTTTAATACGTCCAGCACCTTGTCCGTGACCTTGAATTTAACAAGGTCGGGATCGGAGCAGACGAACGCCTTTTTGAGCCCGCGCCTTTTTACCTCACCGGGGATCTCCCTTATCGCTCCCGCGCCGTGGTAGCTTGTTTCATTTAAAACTATTCTGTTTGCCATGATGATATTATCTCCTTTCACCGATTGATTTATTTAAATTTGCGGCACGCCGCAATTACAATTTTTTTACGCAGATGCCTTCGGAAATATCGGCGTCGTAACATTCGGCCGCATAGCCCGTTTCGCGCTCATACCTCTTCAGCACGTAATTTTTGAAGTCTTCGACATCCCCCGTTTTTACGAGCGATATTGTGCAGCCGCCGAATCCCGCGCCCGTCATGCGCGAGCCTGCGCACGCGGGGTGTTCCCGCGCCGCCCCTGCAAGGGCATCGAGCTCCCTGCCCGTCACGTCGTACAGCTTTGAAAGCGATTGGTGCGACCGGTTGAGCAGATCGCCCAGCCCCTCCATATCGCCCGCCTTCATGGCGGCTACCGCCAGCCGAACCCTTTCGCACTCATAGATTACGTGCCGCGCCCTGTCGCGCACACTGCCTTCCAGCACGCGGCAATACTTTTCGAACTGCGCGGGCGGCATATCGGCGAGGCAGTCTATCTTTACATGCCTTTGAAGAATTTTAAGCGCCTCCTCCGTCTCCGCGCGCCTTTCGTTGTACTTGCCCGAAACGAGGGAGTGGGGCTTTTTGCTGTCCGTTATGACGAGCGAATAGCCGTTGAGCTCTATGGGGATATATTGACTTTCGAGAGTTTTACAGTCAAGCAAAATGGCGCTGTTCTCTTTTCCGCAGGCCGAGGCATACTGATCCATTATGCCGCAGTTGACGCCTATATATTCCCGCTCCGCCTGCTGCGCCTTTAAGGCGACATCGACTTTTTCGAAATTTTCACCGGCAATAGTGGCCAGGGCGGCTATAGTGCTGACTTCGATTGCCGCCGAGGACGAAAGTCCGCTGCCAAAAGGTATGCTGCAATCGTACAGCATGTCGCAGCCTATAATGTTGTGCCCTGCACGCTGCCATACGAACGCGCTGCCCGCCTGATAACTGCCGTACTTCAGGCCCTTGTAACTTTCCAGCCCGTCAATATCCAGGCTGACGGTACCGGGCAGAGTTGTCCAGCTTATATTTATCCTATCCGTGCCGTTCGGGCGGATATATACGGTATTTTTCAACGACAGCGCCGCCGGCAGAACCTTTCCGCCGCAATAGTCAATATGTTCGCCTATTATGTTTATACGCCCCGCCGCAGATACCGCATATTCGTAATCTTTTTCGTTCATGCGAATTATAAATTTAAAAAGTCTTTACGATAGTTCTTTACGCCGAAGAGTTCCAAAAGTTTTAACATATCCTCATCCTTAATGGTGTTTATGCGGGGCAGGTGAGCGGTGAGCATATAAACTTGCGCCGCCTTTTCGACCGTCTCAATTAAGCCAAAGGTCTCGTCAAGCGTCTTGCCCGCACCGTATATGCCGTGCATTGCCCAAACAACGAGGCGGAACTCCTTCATCTTTTCAGCCGTTGCAACGCCTATTTCGGTTGTGCCGCACAGCATCCAGGGAAGCACGCCCACGCCGTCGGGGAATACGACTATGCACTCCGTGCACATCTCCCATAATGTATGCGTAAACTTCTTTTCGTCCAGTTCGTGAACATAATTCATTGCAAGCGTGTTGGTGGGGTGAGAGTGCATAACCACCCTGTTTTCGGGATCAACCGAAAGGCGCGCCATATGGCTCATCATGTGCGCGGGAAATTCCGAAGTAGGTCTGCCGCCATCCTTAAAGCCCCAAAGAAGCTCAACTTCCTTGCCTTTTTTGCCTATGCGGACAATGCCAAGATTTGTTTCGGGATCGCCCTCGACGTTTTTGAAGTACTTGCCCGTGCCCGTGACGATAAATATCTTACCTTCCAGAGGGCTTGCGTCGAAGTCTACTTCGTTTACGCCCATAAGTGGAATGGTGCGTATGACTCTGTTTAAATCGAGGTACTCGGCTACTTCCTCATTTTTGAGCAGGTAACTGATATTGCCGCCGTTGCGCTCATCCCAGCCGAGGCGGTACATATTAGATGCCGTTTTGCACATTTCCTTTAAAAAGGGCGCTGTAAAAATATCTTTCATCTCTTATTCAAAACCTCGCTTTCGTATTTTTTTATTTCGGTAAGGTAATCTTCCTTCAAGCCCTCGCGGGAGAGGTATTCCTTCCACACGGCGCCGAAGGCCATGTCCTTTACCTCCTCCTGCGTGACCATGAGCTCTGTGAAGTTGCTTTCGTCCTGCAATCTGCGCAGTTTTTCGTGGGGAATGAGCAGGGCATACAACAGCGCCTTCTGCATAGCCCTCTGCCCCGTCACCCATGCCGAGAGGCGGTTTATGGAGGCATCAAAATAGTCGAGGCCTATCATTACCTTATCTATGGCGTTGTCGCGCACGATTTCCTTTGCGATCTCTTTGAGTTCGTCCTCGAAGAGTACTACATGGTCGCTGTCCCAGCGAACTCCCCTAGTTACATGGAGGGCGAGCTTATCGTAAAAGGCGAGCAATGCGGGGATTTTATCCGAAACATATTCCAGCGGGTGATAGTGGCCGTTGTCCAGAAGGCAGCAGATGTCGTTTTTTGCCGCGTAGTTTTGGTAGAATTCGTTTGAACCCACCGTGTAGCTTTCGACGCCTATGCCGAACACCTTGCTTTCGACGGCTACGACCACCTTATCCCTATTATACCCGCAGGCAAGTATCTTGTCAAGACTGTTCTTTAACCGAAGACGGGGCGTAAGCCTGTCGGCGGGGACGTCCTTGAAGCCGTCGGGTATCCATATGTTTACGAGGCAGTGCGAGTTGAATTCATCCGCGAAGTACTCCGCTATTTTAAGGCAGGCTATGCAGTGGTCTACCCAGAACTTTCTTATATCTTCGTCGGGCGAGGACAGAGTCAGCCCGTCCTTTACGTTCTTATGCGAAAACATGGTGGGGTTGAAGTCTATGCCGTCCAAGCCCAGCTCCTTTGCAAAATCCACCCAAGGGGCGAAGTGTTCGGGGCGGTAAGCGTTGCGGTCAACCTGTTCGCCGTTTAAAATAGCGTAACTGGCGTGCAGATTGAGCCGCTTTTTGCCGGGCATTAAGGAGAACGCCTTTTTAATGTCGGCTTTGAGTTCTTCAAAATTTCTCGCCCTACCGGGGTAATTGCCCGTGGTCTGTATGCCGCCCGAAAGAGAGCCTCCGCCGTCCAGACCTATAACGTCGTCGCCCTGCCAGCAGTGGACAGACACAGGGATATCCTTTAAGCACGCTATCGCCGCTTCGGTATCTATTCCCCTTTCGGCATATTCTTTTTTAGCTAATTCATAAGCAGTCATGCTTCAACCTCGCTTATATCGAATGATTTTTTTATGATATTCCTCGCGGAAGAAATGCTATCCACTTCGCCCGCGCTTATCATCTGCATTACTATGTTGCCAACAGCCGTGGCTTCGACGGGGCCGG
Source organism: uncultured Clostridia bacterium (assembly GCA_944341195.1). GTDB lineage: Bacteria > Bacillota > Clostridia > Christensenellales > Borkfalkiaceae > Coproplasma. Next base: position 3,489 of record CALVLX010000098.1, on the reverse strand, counting down.
TAATTATCCTTTTGCCCGTAGCCCTTGCCGTAAGCTCGTTGAGGAGGCAATCGCGGCTGCCGCCGCCTATTATATTTATGCTGTCGTATTTTGTACCCGTGTTTGCTTCGAGCTCCTCCACCGCCAGTTTGTAGCTAAGGGCGAGACTGTCGTACACCGTGCGCACAAGCGCGGCCCTATCAAGTTTGCAGCCCGCGGCGGCCTCTATTTCCGCAATCATGCTCTTGGGGGACAAAAAACGCGCGTCGTTTACGTCCACTATATACTTTCTCTCCCTGCCGCGGGCGAGATTGATTAGTTCAGGAAAGGTTATGTCTCCCAGCTCCTTTTTAATGCTCTGCAACATCCACAGCCCCATAATATTTTTCTGATAGCGGAAGGTGAAATCCATGCCGCCTTCGTTGGAGTAATTGGCGTTGCGGCTTGCCTCGTCGGTATGCGCAAAGGACTGTTCACAACCCAAAAGCGACCACGTGCCCGAAGATATGTATGCCTGCCCGAACTCTATGGGTGCGGCCAGAACTGCCGAGGCAGTGTCGTGCGTGGCGGGAAGAACGACGGTTGCGCCGTAGCCCACACGCCTCCGCACCTCGTCGCCGAACCTGCCCACGACCGTTCCGGGCAGGGACAGTTCGCCGAAGAAGGAACTTTCAAAACCCATTGCATCGATGATATCCCCGTCCCAACCGTGAGTTGAGGCGTTGACCATACCCGTAGAAGTTGCGTTGGTGTACTCCTGCTTTCGGACGCCCGTCAGAAGGTAATTGAGGTAGTCGGGGAGCATCAAAAACGCCGCGGCATTCCCGAGTTTGCCGCTCAATTTATCCGCATAGAGCTGATATATGGTGTTGAAGGGCTGGAACTGTATGCCCGTGCGCGAATACAGCCCCTCAAAGGGCATTTTGCGGTGAACGGCGGATATGACGTTTTGCGTTCTGCCGTCGCGGTAGGAATAGATATCGCCTATGATTTTTCCGTCCGAATCCAGCAGCGCATAGTCCACCGCCCAGGTGTCTATGCCTATGCAGTCGGGGCGCAGCCCCTGTTCATCCGCCGCCTTCAGGCCGTTTATAACCTCTTCAAACAGCCTTGCGGCGTTCCAGACAAGATGCCCGTCCCTGCTTTCGGCTCCGTTTGCAAAGCGGTATACTTCGCTTAATTTTATTTTTCCGCCCTCCAGCCGGCCCACTATGTGTCTGCCGGACGACGCTCCTATATCTATCGCTAAATACTTCATAACTGACACGTAAATTTATAATTTCCGCTGCCGACGGTCTGCGACGAGCCGTCGGGGAGAACGACGGTGCACTTTGTGGAGGCAGGAACGCCCACTTCGAGGGTAAATGTACCGCCTTCTACCTTCCATTCGCTGGATATTCTGCCGTAGGGCGAAAGGGTGCCTCCCTTTGCGCGGGTGAGTCCGCCGCCGACGACGGGGCACACCTTAAAGGTTTTATAGCCGCCCTCCAGAGGCTCTATTCCCAGCACGCGCTTATAGAGGAAGTCGCCCGCGGCGCCCGCCGCATAGTGGTTGAAGGACACCATGCCGCCCGTGCCGTCGCTTTCGCCGAAATTGGACGAGCCGTCCTCCCTGAGCGCATCCCAGCGCTCCCATATGGTCGTGCCGCCCGCCTTGACTTCGTACAGCCACGAAGGACACTTGTCGTTCATGAGCATTTTAAAGGCGGCATCGCGCTGCCCGTTATCGGCTAGGGCAAAGAGTATGAAGGGCGTTCCCGGGAAACCCGTGCCTATGCAGTAGTCATTTTCCTCAACGAGCTTCGCCAGATTTTCCGCCGCTCTTTTGCGCTGATCTTCGGGGAACATGCCGAAGGCGAGCGGCAGCACGTAAGCCGTCTGAAACTGGTTTTTAAGTTTGCCGTTTCCATCGGTAAACACCGATATATATGCCTGTGAAACCCTCTTTGAGAGCTCGGAATACTTCTCCTCGTCCGCGGTTTTGCCGAGCATACCGGCGATGCGCGCGAGCAGTCCGCTCGTGTTGGCGAGGCTGGCCGTAGCCGTCCACTTACTGCGCTTTTGCCAGTCGCTCATCTTGGGCAGACCGGGCGCAACCCAGTCGCCGAAGTGCAGCGTCGCGGGGGTGTGCCAGATATACCTGTAGCGGCCGAACCCGAAGCCCGCCCAGAATCTGCACGCATCGACGTATTTTTTCATGGAAGGATACATCCTTTCGAGCACGTGCCTGTCGCCGCGCGCAAGGTACTGCGCCCACGGCACTAGTATGCAGGCATCGCCCCAGAAATCTATGGCCATGACCGGCATGGTTGCGGGGAAGCCGTAGCCCTGAACGGGTATGGTGTTGGGTATGCCGCCCGTCTTGAGCTGTTCATCCTTAAGATCGCGGAGCCACTTATCGATGAAGCGCGAAATATCGAAATTATAATATGCCGCGGGAGCAAACAGGGCGATGTCGCCCGTCCAGCCCATGCGCTCGTCGCGCTGGGGACAGTCCGTGGGGATATCCATAAAGTTTGACTTTGCACTCCACACCAGGTTGGATTGAAATTTGTTTATGCGTTCATCCGAACAGGAGAAAGTGCCGATATTTTCCATATCCGAATACAGGGCGAGCGCGGTGAGCGAGATATCGGCGTCGCTCACACCCGAAACGCCCACATAGCGGAAGCCCATGTAGGTGAACACAGGGGAATACTTCTGTTCGCCGTCGCGGCATATGTAAGTTGCCGTGGCCTTTGCCGAGCGCAAGAGCTGTGTTGCGAGAGTGCCGTCATTGTTGAGGATTTCGGCGTGGCGGAAGACAATCTTCTGCCCCTTTCTTCCCCTGATTTTGGCGCAGATCACGCCCGCGAAATTCTGACCGAAGTCGTATATGAGTTGGCCGTCGGGGCGGCGGGTGTGCGAAACGGGACGCATCACCTCGTGTGCGCGGACGGGCGAACCGAGTTCGGCCGTTATCTCGGGAGATATCCTGAGTTTTTCTATCGCCGCCGGACGCCAGATGTTTTCGGCGATGTCAACGGAGGCGTCGTAAGTTTCGCCGTCGTAGAGATCGGCAAAGATATAGTTGCCGCCCAGAGTGACCTGCCAGCTGCCGTCCGTGCCGACAACTTCGGAAGTGCCGTCGGCATAGTACAGCCGCACTTCGGCTAAAAGCGCCTGTCTGTCCGCAGATATGCGGTTTTTGCGCGTGAACACGAAGGAGCCTACGGCCCACCCGCCGGCAACCGTGAAGGTCAGTTCGTCGTCGCCCGTCAGAAGGGAGGTGACGTCATATGTCTGGTACTGCAACGTATGTTTATACGATGTAAAGCCGGGCGCGAAATACCTGTCGCCCACCCTTGCACCGTTGATATTCAGAGTGTAAATGCCCGGCGCCGTGGCGGATACGACCGCGCGCGACAGGGGCTTTTGCGTGCGGATGGTTTTGCGGAAGGTCATGGGAACGGGCGAAACCTTCTTTTCCTTAAATATATATGACGCGTCCGTTATCCACTGCCCCTTCCA
>CALVLX010000097.1 GCA_944341195.1 uncultured Clostridia bacterium | reverse complement strand
GACGTGCATCATGTAGGCATCCGCGCCCGCGGCCGTCAGTCCGGCGGCGAGCGCGTACTCAAGCATATACGAGGAGCGCCGCGTATCCTTGCCAATGACGGCGCGGCACCGCTTTGAACGCGCCGCGCCGAAATAATGGCCGAGGAAGAGCCCGGCCGAAAAGGCGTGCGCGGCCGTGAGTTTTTCGCCGGCTCTGCCGCGGAAGCCGTCCGTACCGAAGAAATCAGGCATAAAAAAACCTCACGCAGGCGGAGGCATGGCGGATACCTTCCGCCTGCCGTGAATTTGAGGAGCCCGCTCCTCTTTGCGCGATTCTTCCATCGCCCCCGATACTATAATCGCGCAAATTCACCTCGCCGAGGCGCATGTTTGCGCCGCAGGCAGAACGGCGTTCCTTTGACAAATTATTCATTGAGATACCTCCCGGCGGCGCCATCCGGCTTTATGTTGAGCGGCGCGCGCGAGACGGCCAGAGCCATTCCCGGTAGGCTGCCGCCCAGCGTTGTACCTGCGGCGATATATGCGCCGCACCCTATATCGGCGGGCGCAACTATATTTGAATTGCACCCGATAAAGGCGTTATCCCCCACATATGTGCGCGCCTTTTGCCTTCCGTCGTAGTTGGCGAACACCACGCCGCACCCGACGTTTACACGCGCGCCGAGTCGGGCATCGCCGATATACGCCAGATGCGCCGCCTTGCAGCCGGCGCCGAGCACGGCATTTTTGAGTTCGACAAAGTTGCCTATGCGGCAGTCGTCGCCGACGGTGCAGCCCGGGCGGATATCGGCATACGGGCCGACGGTACAGCCGCGGCCTATGCGCGACGAGGCCACTTTTGAAGCCTCCACAACGCAGTTTTCGCCTATATAGCTATCCGCCACGGTGCAGCCGGAGAGCAGTTTTGCACCCGCGCATATTACGCTTTCCCCCGATATATGGCAGGGCGAATGCAGTTGCACGCCGCAGGCGACGATGCTGGTGCGGCTTACGTAAATATCCCGCCCGAACACCTCCGCCCCCATGCGGCGCAGCGCCCCTGGAGAATAACATCCCCTTTTTTTTGATAACTTCACCCTATAATATATGCCGCCCCGCAAAAAAGTTGTTACGCCCTTTTGCCGCCCCGCTTTTGTCAATTATGGGCATTTTACATGCACTTTTTAATAAAATTCATGCACTTTATCCCTTTAGCGGAGTAAATTATAAATTTATTCTTGACATATCAGGGGACATGTAATATAATATGAAGTAATATACCTGATGTATATTAACGTATAAATGTATAACAACCAAAAACGCCGCTTGCGGCGGCGGGGAGAGGCTTATGAAACTTAAAGGCGCAGACATTCTGATCAACTGTCTTCTGGAACAGGGGGTTGACACCATATTCGGCTACCCCGGCGGTGCAGTTCTGGATATTTACGACGCACTCTACCGCAACGGCAAAATAAACCACATTCTTACGGCGCACGAACAGGGCGCTGCGCACGCGGCGGACGGATACGCCCGCGCCACGGGCAAGGTGGGCGTGTGCTTTGCCACGTCCGGCCCGGGGGCGACAAACCTTGTTACGGGCATAGCCACGGCGTTTATGGATTCCATACCCATGGTCGCGGTGACGGGCAACGTGGGATTGAACATGCTGGGGCGCGATTCCTTTCAGGAAGTGGACATAGCCGGCATAACAATGCCCATCACAAAGCACAACTATATCGTAAAGGACGTTAAAGAGCTTGCCGAAACGGTACGCCGCGCCTTTTACATTGCAAATTCGGGGCGCAAGGGGCCCGTTCTCATCGATATTCTCAAAAACGTGCAAGTGGCCGAATGCGAATACCTGCCGCAGAAGCCCTATCCCTTAAAGCAGCTCGGCATAGACACCGACAGGGTGCGCGAGACGGCGGATGTAATAAACGCCGCAAAAAAGCCGCTCATCATAGCGGGCGGCGGCGTAATTTCTTCGGGAGCTTCGGCATACCTGAAAGAGCTGGCAAAAAAGCTCAACGCGCCCGTGACCTACACCCTTATGGGAAAGGGCGCCATATCCGACGGCGACGAACGCTGCATAGGTATGCTGGGAATGCACGGCACATATACCGCGGCCAAGGCGCTGATGGCGAGCAACGTGCTCATAGCCCTCGGCACGAGATTTTCCGACCGCGTGGCGCTCAACCGCGAACTTTTCGCCAACGGCAAAAAGGTAATACATATAGACATCGACAACGCCGAATTCGATAAAAACGTAAAGACTTCCATAAGGGTGCTGGCCGATATAGACACCTACCTGAAGACCGTGCTACCCATGCTGAACGCCAAGGGCACGGAGTGGATGGAGGAAGTTGAAAGATACGAAGAGGGCGAAAAGCTGAAGACGGATACATCCATAATGGCATACAAGATATTGAAGAAGGCGAGCGAACTCGCCCCCAGGGGCAACCCCGTAGTGGCCGACGTGGGGCAGCACCAGATGTGGACTGCACAGTACTTTGCCGCCGAACGCCCCAGGCAGTTCCTCACTTCCGGCGGACTGGGCACCATGGGTTACAGCATGGGCGCGGCCATAGGCGCCGCATTCGGCACGGGCAAGCTCGTCACGGCGGTAGTCGGCGACGGGTGCTTCAATATGAACATGAACGAACTTTCCACCGCCGTCACGCAGGGCGTGCCCGTTGTCATACTGCTTATGAACAACTCCGTTCTGGGCATGGTGAGACAGTGGCAGAAGATATTCTACGCAAGGAGATTTTCGCAGACCACGCTGGACAAAAAGACGGACTACGTTAAATTCGCCCTCAGCTTCGGGGCAAAGGGACTGCGCATAGAGCGCGAGGACGAGATTGAAGGCGTGCTCAAAGAGGCCTACTCCTACGCCGCCGAAAAGTGCGCCCCCGTGCTTGTTGACTGCCGTATATCATGCGATGAAAACGTTTTGCCCATGATAAAACCCGGGGCGGCGTATGACACGCAGCTCGAAAAAATGGAGGACTGATATGGACGACATCAAAAAATATACTATAGGCGCGCTCGTTTCCAACAAGAGCGGCGTTCTGACGAGGATATCCGGCCTGTTTTCGCGCAGGGGATACAACATAGAGAGCCTTACGGTGTGCGCCACCGAGGACGACGAAATTTCGCGCATGACAATCATACTGAAGGGCGACGACTACATGCTCTACCAGATGATCCGCCAGATGGACAAACTGGAGGACGTAAAAAAGATAGGGTGCGCCAACGAACTGGACTGCGTTTACCGCGAACTAATGCTGGTAAAGGTAAGGGCCGGGGCGCAGGAGCGCAACCAAATAGTGCAGATAACGGAAATTTACAAGGCGAAGGTTGTAGATCTTTCGATAGACACCATGATACTCGAACTGACGGGCGATCCCGAAAAGCTGGACGCCTTTATGGCCGTGATAGAGCCCTACGGCATACTTGAAATGCAGCGCACGGGCGTGACCGTGCTGGCGCGCGGCAAGCACACGCTGAAGGACAGGGACTGCTACGGGGATCATATAAATTAAACATATTAACGCTCGTTGTGCGCTGGAGGCCACGCACCAACTCGCCGTTAGTTGAGGGCTCTGCCCTCAGCGGCGCAATATTAAGCGCCCTACAATTATAAAATTGCGCCGCCTTCACCCGTTGAAGCGCGAGTGTGCGCAAATTGTGTTGTGCTGCGCGAAAACGCGGTTTCGCTTGCACCGTTGATTATTTTAAAAATTAACGCTCGTTGTGCGCCGGAGGCCACGCACCAACTCGCCGTTGGTTGAGACCATACCCCCCCTTATCACACCGAACGGCGGCGAAAAATCTCTATTTTCGCCCCGGTTTGTCCGTCGGCCAACATTCGCATACTTTCCGGCCACAACGCACGCGCGCCATTCATAGAGGGCGTTTGCCTTTTAAACTTACGAGGTAACAGACATGAACAACATATTTTCTAACAGCGTAGACATGAGTTCCCAGCGTTCGCTGCTGCGCGCGCTGGGCTGGACTGACGAGGAAATGGGGCGTCCCCTTGTGGGCATCATTTGTGCCCAGAGCGAAATCATCCCCGGCCACATGCACCTGGACGACATCGCCCGCGCCGCTGCCGAAGGCGTGATATCGGCGGGCGGCAAGCCCATTATAATGCCCTCGATAGGTGTATGCGACGGCATAGCCATGGGGCACGCGGGAATGAGGTACTCCCTCCCCTCCCGCGAGATTATAGCCGACAGCGCGGAGATACTGCTGCGCGCGCACGGCATTCAAGCGGCGATATTTATAGGCAACTGCGACAAGATAATCCCCGGTATGCTCATGGCGGCCGCGAGGGTGAACATACCTTCGATATTTGTTTCGGGCGGGCCCATGCTCGCCGGGCACGTGCACGGCAAAAAGACTTCGCTTTCGACCATGTTTGAGCAGGTGGGCGCCTACAACGCAGGAAAAATTGACGGGGAAGAACTCAAAAATTACGAGTGCAACGCCTGCCCCACCTGCGGATCGTGTTCGGGCATGTTTACGGCCAACAGCTTAAACTGCCTTACGGAGGCGCTAGGCATAGCGCTGCCCGGCAACGGCACGATACCCATGGTGTATTCCGCCAGGCTGGCCCTTGCAAAGCGCACGGGCGGGGCGATAATGCAGCTTTTGAAGAAGAATATAAGGCCTGCGGACATAATGACGCCCGCCGCCTTTAAAAACGCCGAGACGGTGGATATGGCGATAGGAGCTTCGACAAATACCGCGCTCCACCTCATCGCCGTTGCGCGCGAAGCAGGGCTGACGGAGAGCGAAATCTCCGTGGACACCATGAACGGCATATCCGAACGCACGCCCAATCTGTGCAGGCTCGCCCCCGCGGGGGAACACTACATAGAGGAACTGAACGAGGCGGGAGGCATCTCCGCCGTAATGAAGGAACTGCTTGATGCGCGCCTTTTAGACGGCACCGTGCTCACCGCGGCGGGCGTTACGCTTGCGGAACTGGTGAAGAACGCGGTCAACCGCAACAGGGAGATAATCCGCCCCGTGAACTCCCCCTACTCCCCCACCGGCGGACTGGCCATTTTAAAGGGCAACCTCGCGCAGGGGGGCAGTGTTGTAAAGAAGAGCGCCGTGGATGAAAAGATGCTCCGCCACAGCGGCCCCGCCAGATGCTTTGACAGCGAGGAAGAGGCCATGGCGGCCATATCTTCGGGAAAGATAAAGGCGGGCGACGTAGTTGTTATACGCTACGAAGGCCCCAAGGGCGGCCCGGGTATGCGCGAGATGCTCACCCCCACTTCCGCCATTGTCGGCGCGGGGCTGGGCGACACCGTGGCCCTGATAACCGACGGCAGATTTTCGGGCGCGACGCGCGGCGCGGCCATAGGGCACGTGTGCCCCGAGGCGGCCGAGGGCGGCACTATAGGCATATTGCGCGACGGCGACATAATAGATATAGATATACGCGCCTGCTCGCTAAACGTGCGGCTGACGGATGAAGAAATAGAGGCGAGGAAGGCAACTTTTGTGCCCCTTGAAAAGCCTGTCGGGGGATACCTGGCCAGATACCGCAAGAACGTATCTTCGGCTTCCGAGGGCGCAATATTCAGAAAGTGATATGACATCATCGAAAATAAAGGGCGATATATCGCACATCGAATGCCGCGCGGACGGCATGAAACTTTACATAAAACACACCGACGA
>CALVLX010000096.1 GCA_944341195.1 uncultured Clostridia bacterium | reverse complement strand
GCCTGCAGCGGCGCAACCATAAAGGCCACGCCCAAAGATCTGCCCCTCTATCTCGTCGCCGGCGGCGACGATCCCGTCGGCGCGTACTCCAAGGGCGTGATAAAACTTTACGATAAGTACAACGCGGCGGGCGTCAAAAACGTCGAGATGACCATATATAACGGCGGCCGCCATGAAATTTTAAACGATAACTGCGCTCCGCAGGTGATGGAGGATATATTAAATTTCCTCTTCGCGCACGAGCGGTAAGGGAGGTGCGCTCCGCGCGCCCCTCGTCCGCCCGCAAAAAACACCCGCATATTCAACTTACATATGAAGAATTTTATTTTTATCTCACCCAACTTTCCGCAAAATTACTGGCACTTCTGCCGCCATCTCAGGGATAACGGCTTCAACGTACTCGGCATAGGCGACTGCGAATATTGCAATCTCCTGCCCGAACTCAGGGACAGCCTCACCGAATATTACAAGGTTTCCGACCTCATCAACTACGACGAAGTTTTCCGCGCCGTGGCCTTTTTCACATTCAGGTACGGCAAGATAGACTGGCTGGAGAGTAACAACGAGTACTGGCTGGAGCGCGATGCGCGCCTCCGCACCGAATTCAATATAAATTCGGGCTATAAGGACGGCGAAATGCAGAGCGTAAAATTTAAGTCGGCCATGAAGGCGCGTTACAGGGAGGCGGGCATAAAGACGGCGCGCTACTGCATCGCAACCTCGCCCGAAGTCTGCAAAGAGTTCATCTCCTCGGTGGGCTATCCCGTAATAGTCAAGCCGGATAACGGCGTGGGCGCAAGCGATACCCACAGGATATGCTGCGATGAAGACCTGCAAAAGTTCTTTATGCGCAAACTGCCCGTAAGTTATATAATGGAAGAGTATATCGACGGCACCGTCAATTCCTACGACGCCATAGTAAACAGCAAGGGGCAGCCCATTTTTGAAACGGGCAACGTAACTCTGGGTTCGCTCATGGACGTTGTCAATACGGGCGGCAGTTCCATGTTCTACATCGTCAACCGCCCCTTCGACGACGTGCGCGACGCCGGCCGCAGGGCGTTAAAGGCCTTCGGCGTAAAGTCACGCTTCGTACACTTCGAGTTTTTCCGCCTCAATTGCGACCAGCCCATGGGCAAAAAGGGCGAAGTCGTCGCTCTGGAAGTCAACATGCGCCCCTCGGGCGGCATCTCTCCCGAGATGATGAATTACGCCAATTCCACCGACGTGTACAAGATCTGGGCGGACATGATCGCCTTCGACAGCTCCCTCAAGAGCACGGGGCGGAGGTATTACTGCGCCTTCCTCGGCCGCCGCGACGGCAAGCCGTATGTGCACGGCGACGACGAAATTTACGGCCGCTATGCCGAAAATTTAAAGATCTGCCGCCGCGTCGAACCCGCGCTCTCGGGCGCGATGGGCAACAGAATGTTTGTGGCCAACTTCGATACAAGGGAAGAGGTGGAGGAATTTTACAGGTTCGGCACGGAGTGTGTCTGACCGTCCGCCCCCATGCCCGGCGCGGCGCGTCCGCCTGCGCGGTAGAAGTAGTAGAATATTATATGATTTGTAAGGACGCCTCTCTGTTGAGGGGTGTCCTTTTTGCATAAGGAGGCCTCGGATAACTCTGGGGTTCGGTAAAAAATTTTGCCGATGAGAATAAACGGCTGCCGGAATAGTGAGCGGCCAAGCCTCCGCTTGATTAGGGGAGATGGCGCGCGAAGCGTGACGGAATGGTAGATAAAATTTAATAAGCGCCTGTGCGTCTTTTGCGCAAAAAAATAAAATCGGGCATAAAATGTTCGGAGCGGAAATATGTTATTATACACAGAATTTTTGGAGGAAACTCATGCTCAACGACAGTATATACAAGGATCTTTCCGCAAGGTGCGGCGGAAGACATATAGGCGTTATATCTTCGGGCGTACCCGTTGACGCGGAAAAGCTCAACGGCGTCGCCGCCCGCGCGGAGGCGGAGGGGATTAAATTTTCGCAGGATATCCCGGAGTGCGCCTGCGTCCTCGCGTTCGCTCCGTCGGTGGAGGAGGCGTCCGCGCTCGCCGAACAGGCCGGGCGCGGCGGCCTGCCCTGCGTCGCCGTGGCGGAAGGCGTTCCCTCGGGTGAGGGCGACGCGCCCGCAATATATATGCCCTTGGGGGATATTTCGGTTGAAAATTTAGCGTATATCCTGCGCGAACTGCTCTTCAGCTTTCCCGTCACCGCCGTAGACGTGCGCATACCCGCGTGGATGCGTTCGCTGCCCGCCGAAAACTCGGCCATAGCCGAGCTGTGCTCGGCCGTCCGCTCCTGTTCGGAAAAAGTTTGCCGAATGTCCCAAACTTCCCTCTTTGGCGATATGCTCGCCGGAAGCTCCGCATGGCAGCCCGAAGTAACGGTCGAACTCTCCCCTTCGGACGGCCGCGTCGTCGTCACTGCGGCGATAAGGGAGGGCGCGTTCTTCAACATGCTCTCCGAGACGGCGGGGGAGGAGATATCCGACGAATGTTCCCTGATGTCCTTTGTGGTGGCAGCCGCCGACGCGCGCAGAAATTACGACAGGGTGCGCGACGCTCTGGAGTGCGCCCGCGTGACGGGCTACGGCATCGTGCGCCCCTCCGACGACGACCTCAATCTGGAAAAACCCGTCGTCGTCCGTCAGGGGCAGAACGTCGGAGTCAGGTTAAAGGGCAGCGCGCCCAGCTACCACATTGTCAAGGTCGATGTCAACGGCGAAGTCAATCCCATAATGGGCGCGGCGGCGCAGTCCGAAGGCATGGTCAACGAGATAATGAACGGCTTTGAAAGCGATCCGCAGGGCATGTGGAATACCGATCTCTTCGGCAAATCTCTCCGCGGCATGGTGCAGGAGGGGCTGGCCGGAAAGGTCAATAGTATGCAGGACGAAACGCGCGCAAAGCTGCGCAAGGCCATAACGCGCATCGTCAACGAGGGCAAAGGGGGAGTCATCTGCATACTGCTTTAAATGTTTACCCTGCCTAAAAACGTTATAATTACACATGCGTGCGCACACACGTGCGTGCGACAGGCATGAACAGTCATAATTGACTCCGAAACGAATGGGCGGCGGCACATATGTGCCGCCGCCCGCGTATTGCGCGCGCATATGTCCGGTGTTGGTTGCGCCGGGGCGCATATGCGTCCCGGCGCAACCGTCTAGTCGCCCCGCCGGGGCGCGTCGTCCCTCTCTTTGAGTTCGTCGGGCACCACCCTGCTTCCGTCGGCGTTGTATGAGGCCGCGTCGTACTTCAGCGAGGCTATATATGCGTTGTATTGCTCGTCTGTAAGTTTTCTTATCTTCTTTTTTGCGGACATAAAAAACCTCCGTGTAAATTATGTATCACCATAATTATGTACACGGAGGAAATTTTTATTCTCATTGCCCGAATCCGGCGCGCACCGGCCGGGGCGGAGTGTTTTTAAACGGCTCTCACCTTTATAACGCCGTCTATCTTTGCGATATCTGCCAACAGATTGTCGTCCGCCGCGCCGTCCAGGTCTATTATGCCGTAGGCGTAATCGCCCTTGCTCTTATCCACAAGGTTGGCTATGTTTATGCCCCTGGCCGAAACGGCCGAAGCCAGCGAAGCTATCATGTTGGCCACGTTTTTGTGGCAGACGCATATTCTCGCCCCGCCGCCGCGTGCGGCGCTCACCGCGGGATAGTTGACCGAATTGGTTATGTTGCCGTTTTCCAGGTAGTCTTTGAGCTGCCTTGCCGCCATTACGGCGCAGTTGTCCTCGGCCTCGGGCGTGCTCGCGCCCAGGTGGGGCACGCATATCGCCCCTTCAACGCCTATCAGCTCGTCGCAGGGGAAGTCGGTGATGTATCTGGCCACCTTGCCGCTTGCCAGCCCTTCCGCTATAGCGGCCGCGTCTGCAAGTTCTCCGCGCGCGTTGTTTATGATCACGACGCCGTCTTTGCACTGCGCCAGCGTTTCCCTGTTGAACATGGAGCGCGTCTGGTCGTTCAGGGGCACGTGCACGGTTATAAAGTCGGCGCGCTTGAATATCTGCGCGTTGTCGGGCACGACTTCCACCGAAGGATCGAGCATGAGGGCGTTGTGCGTCGAAAGGTAGGGATCGGCGCCTATAACCTTCATGCCCAGCGCCTCGGCGGCGTTGGCCACCATTATGCCTATCGCGCCCAGGCCTATTACGCCCAGCGTCTTTCCGGCTATTTCGCTGCCAACGAATTTGGATTTTCCCTTTTCCACGAGTTTGCCTACGTTTGCTCCCTCGCCCTTGAGCGTCTTAACCCAGTCTATGGCGTTTATTATCTTTCTTCCGCCCAAAAAGAGTTCGCATACCACCAGCTCCTTCACCGCGTTGGCGTTTGCGCCGGGAGTGTTGAAGACGACTATGCCCTTTTTTGCGTACTCCGCAACGGGAATGTTGTTGGTGCCCGCGCCTGCGCGCGCAACGGCCAGCAGATCTTCCCCCGCGGGGTAGTCCGCCATGGCCGCCGAGCGCACCATTATGCCGGCGGGGTTTTTAACGTCGTCGCCGTATTCGTAACCTTCGAATATGCCGTCCGCAAGCGGGCTTATGGCATTCAGCTTGAGTATGCTCTTTTTCATCATGCGTTCTCCCTTTCAAATTTCTTCATGAATTCGATGAGCGCCTTTACGCCCTCTACGGGCATGGCGTTGTAGATGGAAGCCCTCATGCCTCCCACAAGTCTGTGTCCCTTCAGCGAAACGAGTCCGTTCTTCTTTGCCTCGGCAACGAATTTTGCGTCCGTGTCGGCGTCGCCCGTCACGAAGGGCACGTTCATTATGGAGCGAAACTGCTTTTCCACATTATTTTTATAGAAGGACGAGTTGTCTATAAAGTCATACAGCAGCCCGGCCTTGTATTCGGCGATCTCGTTCATCGCGGGCACGCCGCCTTTGGCCTTCAGGTCGTTCAGCACCAGGTCGGCCATGTATATGGAGAATGCGGGAGGGGTATTGTACAGCGAACCGTTCTCGTCCTGCACCTTCCACTTGAGCATCGTGGGGCATATCTTTAAAGGATCCTGTATGAGCGAGCGCTTTGCTATCACTATCGTCACGCCCGCGGGCGCAAGGTTTTTCTGCGCCCCCGCATATATAACGCCGAAGGACGATACGTCTATCTCGCGGGAGAATATCTCCGAGGACATATCCGCAACGAGCGGCGCCTTGCACTTGGGGAATTTTGAGTATCTCGAACCGAATATGGTGTTGTTGGACGTGATGTGCACGTAGTCGGCGTCGGGACTGTAATTGAGTTTATCCACGTTGGGGATGTAGGTGTAAACCCTGTCCGAACTGTCGCCTATCTTTACGGCCTCGCCGTATATCTGCCCTTCCTGCCATGCCTTCTTGGCAAAGTTGCCCGTAACTATGTAGTCGGCCTTGCCGTTGTGCATAAGGTTTAAGGGGATGGCGGCAAACTGAGTCGAAGCCCCGCCCTGCACGAATATCACGGCGTAGTCTTCGGAAACTTTCAAAAGTTCGCGCACCAGCGCTTCGGCATCCTTCACCACACATTCAAACGCCTTGTCGCGGTGGGATATCTCCGTCACGGACATGCCCGTTCCGGCAAAGTCCAGAAATTCTGCCTGCGCCTTCTTCAAAACTTCAAGGGGCAGGGTGGAAGGCCCTGCGGAAAAATTGTAAACTCTCATGCTCCTCCTCGCCGCTCATCCGCGTGTGCGGGGCGGCCATATAAAATTTTATTTGTGCCGATATTTTAAACCGGACGTTGCAAAAAATATAAGTTAGAATAATTATACAGTATTTCCAAAAAATATACAAGCGTTTGAAGCAAATTTATAAAATTTTATCTCTGCGGGCCGTCTTTACGGGTGCGTCCGGGGGCTTCGATACGGTTGTAAAGGCATATTAAAAGGGCAATTAATGAAAAAAGTTAAAAAAATTTGGCAAAAACTAAAAAAAATTTGCTCCGAAGTATTTACATTTTCAAAATTTTGTTGTAAACTAGATAAAGGAATAATATTATAGATTATTATTTTCAGCCGTATGCGTGTATACAATGCGTTGCGGTGCGGGGTAATTTTTCCCGCCATTACATTTATCGAGGTGTATTATGGGTGTAATCAACAACGGTTCGGGCCAGACCAAGGCAGATCTTCTCATATCCAAGGTCGAAAAGCTGGCTCAACAAAACAGATCGCTTGACGTAAAGGTCGAACAGCTCGCCAGGCAGAACCAGACCGTGGTGGCGCAAATCGCCCAGCAGTCAAACTCGGTAACCGCGCAAGTCGCAAAGATCACGCAGTCCAGCGAGGCCGTCGGCAAGCAGGTTGCAAAGCTGGCCGAACAGAACAAGGCCGCGCAGAGCAATTTTGCCGCGCTGGCCGAACAGAACAGGGGCATCGATGCAAAGGTGCAGGAAGTAATCGATTCCGCCGTGGACAGGGATATGGACCGCGACGCGATCATGCTCAAGATGGATGCGGACAAGAAGGAGGTAATTCAGGAGTTTGAATACCTCTCCGCCCAGCTGCACAGCATGTATACCGATGCGGCAAAATCGGAGGGAGTCGCCCGTGCCGACGTCGATTACGACGAACTTGCGGCAAAGGTGGCCGAAAAGATCTCCCTGCCCCGGAGCGAGATTGACTACAGTTACCTCGCCGAAGAGGTTGCAAAGCGCCTTCCCGAGCAGGAGGTTGCGATAGACTACGACGAGCTCGGCTCCAGAGTGGTCGAAAAGATGTACATACCCACGGCACTCGTCGAGGACATCGATTACGACGCCCTCGCCGAAAAGGTTGCGGAAAAATTAGAGATGCCCGCTCCCGTCGTGCCCGAAATAGATTACGAAACGCTGGCCGAAAACGTGGCCAGGCGCCTGTATATACCCAATGCCATAATCGAAGACCTCGATTATGACGCCCTCGCCAAAAAGCTGGCCGAAAACCTTCCCGCCGAGGAGGTCATCTCTCCCGATTACATCGCGTCCAAGGTGGCCGAACAGCTTGTGGACAGGGAACTCAACGAAGAGGAGCTCGCTCAGCGCTTGGCCGAAAAGATAACTCTTCCCGCAGCCGCCGTGGACGAGCAGGCTCTGGCCGACGCAATCGCCGAAAAGATAGAAGTCGCCGTAGACAGCGACGAGATTGCCGACAGAGTTGCCAAGCAGGTCGGCACCATCTCTCCCGAAGAGTTCGACGTCATGGTGGACGACGACGGCTGCGACAGCATAGTAAAGGCTCTCGAAAGCAAGCTCGATTACGAGGCGATCGCCGCCGCCGTGGCCGAAAAGATTGCGGCCGCTCTTCCCGCCAACGAAGTTGACAGCGAAGAGATTGCCCGCCTCGTCTCCGAAAAGCTCAACACCGAGCAGATCAACGAGGACGTCCTCGCCGACAAGGCCGCGGCTGTGCTCTCCAACTACCTTCCCGAAATCGATACCGACGAGATCGCGGAAAAGGTCGCCGCAGCCATACCCGAAACGCAGGTCGATACCGAAGCGATCGCTTCGTCCGTCGCCGAAAAGATACTCGACGGCCAGGAGGAGAAGGACTTCGACATCGTCATCGACGAAGACGGTCTCTCCAGGATATGCGACGCCGTGTCCGATAAGGTCAAGGAAGATCTGGCCGCAGACCGCGATATAGTAATAGATGAAGAGGGGCTCGGCACAATAACGCGTGCCGTTGCCGAAAATATAGCCGCCATGACCGAAGAGGTCAAGCAGGAGATTGCCGCCGACAGAGATATTCTCATGGATGAGGAGGGCGTAGGCACTCTCGGCAAAACGGTGGCGGAAAACGTCGTCGCCATGCTTCCCGCTCCCGCGGAGGAAGCTCCCGTTGCAGTCGATGACGACAGCGTTGCAAGGATAAGCGACGCCGCGGCCGAAAAGGTAAGGGCTTCGATGTACGACGGCCTTGCAAACGAAATCGCCGCCGACAGGGATATCGTCGTGGACGAAGAGGGCGTTGAAAACGTTGCCAGAAAGCTGACGGCGGACTACGAAGAGTACTTCGGCAGGATCGAAAGCCAGCTCGCCGAACTCAAGGAACTCGTATCCCGCCAGCCCGAACCTCAGCCCGAGGAAGATCTCGACATTCTCCTCGACGAGGACGGCGTCGATCAGCTCACCGACAGCATGGCTCAAAAGGTCACCGGCGAATACGATGAGCGTCTGGAAAATATAACCAAAGAGATAGAAGAAATAAAGGCAATGCTCGCCGCAGGCGTGGTTGCACAGGCGGCGGCCGAAGAACTCGCTCCCGCCGAGGCGGCAGTCTGCGAAGAAGAGGTCGAAGAGCCCGAAGAAGAGCAGACCGAAGAAGTGGCCGAAGAGGTTGCGGAAGAACCCGAAGAAGAGCAGGTTGAAGAAGTGGCCGAAGAGGCCGCCGAAGAACCCGAAGAAGAACAGGTTGAAGAAGCGGCCGAAGAGGCTACCGAAGAACCCGAAGAAGAACAGGTTGAAGAAGTAGCCGAAGAGGCCGCCGAAGAACCCGAAGAAGAACAGGTTGAAGAGGTTGCCGAAGAGGCCGCCGAAGAACCCGCGGAAGAACAGGTTGAAGAAGTAGTCGAAGAAGCCGCCGAAGAACCTGCGGAAGAGCAGGTTGAAGAGGTTGCCGAGGAGGCCGCCGAAGAGCCCGAAGAGGAAGAAGAGCTCGTAACGGTTAGCGACCTCGTCGATGAAGACACTTCCGAAGAGGGTGAAGAACCCAATATAGTAGACGAGATAGACGAGACGCCCGTCGAAGGCGAAGTGATGCCCGACGGAATACCCGGAATTTCTTCCAGCGGCGTAGACTTCGCCAACATGATGAAGTACAACCGCTCCTTCATAGCCAGGATAATCCAGTCCACGGATGAACAGAAGAGGTTCTACGGCCAGGTCAAGAACGCTCTGCTCGCGTATAAAAAGGTCAACTCCAACATTGCGTGGGGCGCCGAGCGCTTCAACAAGGGACGCGAAACCATCGCTCGCTTCAAGATCCGCGGCAAGACGCTCTGCCTCTACCTCGCTCTCGATCCCAACGAGTTCGCAACCAGCGTATACCATCAGGTAGACGTTTCGGATAACAAGTCGATGCACGGCACGCCCATGATGGTCAAGATAAAGAGCCCTCGCGGCGTAAAGAAGGCTATAAGGCTCATCGATATAATGCTCGCAAGGCGCGACGGTGTCAAGCGCGAGATCGCCGAGCGCGCTTACGCGGCAATGTATCCCTACGAGACAATCGAAGAGCTCATCGAAGAGGGACTCGTAAAGGACGTAAACAAGAACAAGTAATCTCAAATGATTGCATAACGGGGTGAAAATCCCCTTGCTCGTGATATAAAAGGGGGTTTAACACAAACCCCCTTTTACAATGCGCGCCGATTTTCTACATAAAATAACATTATGCGACGGCTTTTCATCTGCCGCGGGCGGAATACCGTCCGCCCGCGGCGGCCGCGCAAAAAGAGGATGATATCTTGGAATCTAACGAAAACAACAAAAAACAGCGCAAGCCGCGCAGAAAAAAGGACGAATCTTCCAAGTCCGCAAAGCAGGCAAAGGCGGTAAAGGACGCAACAAAGGCCAAAAAGCAGGGGGATAAAAAGTCCTCCCGCTCCCGTAAAAATCAGGAAAGGCCGGCTCCCGCAGCTTCCTCCCGCCGCGCGCCCGTGCGCATTCCCGCGCTGGCCATTCTGCCCCCCGCGCAGTCGCAAAAGCGCATAGCCGAAAAGTCAGGGCAGGAGGGCTTAACAAAGGGCGGACGCGAGCGCTCCAAAAAGAACGCCGTCAAAGTCGTCTTTCTGGGCGGCGTGGGCGAAATAGGCAAGAACATGACGGCGCTGGAGTGCGGCGACGACATAATAATAATCGATGCCGGCGCCATATTCCCCACCGAAGAGATGCCCGGCATAGATCTCGTCGTGCCCGACCTCAGCTATCTTATAGAAAACAGACATAAGGTGCGCGGGCTCGTTCTCACGCACGGCCACGAAGACCACATAGGCGGGGTGCCCTATCTCTTAAAGGAAATGAACATCCCCGTGGCCGGCACGCAGCTCACTCTGGCGCTCGTAGATAACAAACTGCGCGAACACCGCCTGAACAACGTCACGGAGATAACCGTCGCCCCCGGCGGTCATCTGCAGTGGGGCTGCTTCAAGATAGATTTTATCAACGTAAACCACTCCATAGCCGGCGCGCTGGCGCTGGCGATACACACGCCGCAGGGCGTCATATTCCACAGCGGCGACTTTAAAATCGATCTCACCCCCGTGGCGGGGCAGCCCATCGATTTAAAGACGATAGCCGATCTCGGCGGCAAGGGCGTCCTGTTATATATGGGCGAGAGCACAAATATAGAGCGCCCCGGCTTCACCATGTCCGAAGCGGTGGTGGGGCAGACGCTTGAACGCCTCGTAGGCGAAAATTCTTCCAGGCGCATAATAATCGCCACCTTCGCATCCAACGTCCACCGCCTGCAGCAGATAGTAGATATCGCAGTGCGCCACGGCCGCAGGGTTGCCCTCAACGGCCGCAGTATGCTCAACGTGGTGGAGGCGGCGCAGAAGATAGGCGAACTCTCCATTCCCGAAGGCGTAATAGTAGATATCTCGCGCACCAAAAACTTGCGCGACGACGAAGTGCTGATAGTCTGCACGGGCAGCCAGGGCGAACCCATGAGCGCCCTGCACCGCATGGCCAACGGCGAAAATCCCAATCTCTCCGTGGGCGCCAACGATACGATTATAATTTCCGCATCCCCCATACCGGGCAACGAGCGCGATGTGTACGGCGTAATCAACAAGCTCTATCACCTCGGCGCCGACGTCGTCTACGAGCGGCTGGAAAATATCCACGTCTCCGGCCACGCCTGCATGGAGGAGCATAAGATTATGCACACCCTCCTCAAGCCCAAATTCTTCATTCCCGTGCACGGCGAATACAGGCATCTCGTCAAGCATTCGCAGCTTGCGCAGACGCTGGGCATGAACGAACGCAACATCTTCCTCCCCGATCTTGGCAACTGCGTCGAAGTAACTTCCCGCACCATGCGCCGCCTTGCGGATGTCCCCTCGGGTTCCCGCCTCATAGACGGCGAGGGCATCGAGGACGAAAAGGCCTCGCTCGTCATGCAGGACAGGCGTCAGCTCGCGCAGGAGGGTATCTTCATTGTCTCCGTCGCCGTCTCGGGCGGCGAAGTCATCGGCGAGCCCGTGATCAACTCCCGCGGCTTCGTCTTCGATTTCCACCGCGATTACAACAAGGAGATGAGGGAGGTCATCCACAGGGCCATTGCCGGCTACGACCTCTCCTCGGGCTCGGTGGACGAGCTAAAGCGCGTCATCAAGAAGGCGCTCCGCAACTACCTAGTCCGCAAGACTAAGCAGTCGCCCATGGTCGTGCCCGTTGTGGTGGAACTGTGATGGATTTCGACTATCCCCATAACGATACCTCCCGTCCCGAGCGCCCTTCGCGCACGGAGGGACTCAATGTATTGAAG
>CALVLX010000095.1 GCA_944341195.1 uncultured Clostridia bacterium | reverse complement strand
ATCTCTGCTTTGATAGAGGGTGTTTTTCAAACAAACCGCCGCACGCGCAAAGCCGCGTGCGGCGGTTTGCTTTTATGCCTTCTGCACACCCTCATTGATAAGTTTCGCCGCGGCGGCAAATACGTATTGCGGCGCAATTATGCTGCGCGGTCGGGCATGAATATGCGCATAAAACCGCATTTTTTTTAAAATTTTCAGTTTTATTGACGGCGGCGGTTTTTTATGATATACTGGCGAAAACAGGGGAGGGAAGGCCCGCTTTGCCGCGGGTATTAACGGTAGGCAGGTATGCTATGACTTACAGAAGCGATTTCGGTGAAAGATTAAAAAATTTAAGAAAATCGGCCGGCATAACCCAGCAGGAACTTGCCGACAGGCTGAACGTCCACGTTCAGACGGTTTCCAAGTGGGAAAGGGGGCTGTTCGAGCCCGATTTTTCCATGCTCGGCGAACTTTCCGCCATTTTGGGCGTTCCCCTCGAGAGACTGCTGGGCGGCAGCGAGGAGGGCGGCACATACAGCGGCAGCTTCAGCGCGGCGCAGACGGGCAGGGCGCTCGCTACGGCGCGCAGAACAAAGGGCGAAAGCCAGGAGGAAGTTGCGGCCGCTGCGGGCGTCTCGGCGGATATCGTCTCCAAGTGGGAACGCGGCGTCATCTGCCCCGATATGGAGCAGTTTTTTGTCCTCTCTTCCCACTTTGCCGTGCCGGCGTCCAAACTCTACTTCGGCATAACCGATGGGGACAAGACGTATACCGCCCTCCAGATCCGCCGCAGGGTGCGCATCTCCGTTGCTGCGGTCGCGGCCCTCTTTCTGCTCGCCGCGGCCATAATACTCGCCGCCGCTCTGCCCCGGGCGGCGCGCCCTTCATTCACGGTAACCGTGGACGGCACAAGTTATACCGTTGTCTCCGATGAATTGTTCTCCTGCGCACCGGGCGAAAGGAAGGGCTATGAATTTGAATATTTCAAGGATAGTACGGGGGCAATCGTCAATTTGCCCGTAAAAGTAACTGCCGACTGCGATCTCACGGCCGTATATTCCCCGTGCGAATACAATATAGATTACTGGCTCAACGGCGGCTCGTTCACCGTCCGGCCGCAGTACACATTCAATGTTGAAAGCGGCGCCGTTCAACTTCCCGTTCCGCAAAAGAGCGGGGCGGAGTTCATGGGCTGGTACCTCCAACCCGACTATTCGGGCGAACCTGTCGTGCAGGTGGAGTGCAACGCTTCGGATATAAAGGTGTACGCAAAGTGGAGCGACGAGGTGTATACCGTGCGCTACGAACTCAACGGCGGCTCGCTGAGCCAAAGCAATCCTTTGTCAGTCACCGCGGCGGAGGAGTACAAACTCTTCGAACCTCTCCGCGGCGGATATGTCTTTCTGGGCTGGTTCGATAGCCCCGAAGGCGGCACGCGCTATCAAAGCGTGGGAGGCGCCGGCGCCAAAAACCTTACGCTCTATGCCCGCTGGCAGCAGACGGCGCAGAATTTCACCGTCACATACGTCACGGACGGCGGCGAACTGCTCGGCCAAAATCCCCTTTCGGTGGGCGCGGGCGAAGTTCACACCCTCTTCGGGGCGGAAAAATACGGCTACGATTTTATCGGCTGGAACACTGCGCCGGACGGCAGCGGCGAGTGGCTGGACAGGCTGTATTCCATAGCCGACAATATAACTCTGTACGCAATATATTCCCCCAGAGTCTACACGGTGGTGTATGAACTGAACGGCGGCGCATACGAGGGCGAAGCCAACCCCAACGGCATAACTTACGGTCAGGAGGTTGTTCTCCGCCCGCTGATAAGGGGCGGTTACACCTTCGTCGGCTGGTTTACGGCTGCGGAGGGCGGCGAGCGCGTAGAGCGCATAGATTCGAATAACGTGGCGTCGTTGGCCACCATATATGCCCGCTTCACCGCCAATAAATATACGATATGCCTGGACGGCGCGGGCGGCGTCTTCACCCTCGGCGGCGACGCGCACGAGTACTTTGAATACGCAATGTACTTCGACGAAACCTTCACCCCTCCCGAATGCACGCTCGCGGGATATGAGTTTATCGGCTGGTACACTGCGGACGGCGAACTTGTGGAGAGGATCGATGCCGAAAATATCGGCAATATAACGCTCACCGCAAAGTACCGTCAGGCCGGGCTGACATATGACATAAATTACGTGCTCGGCGGCGGAAGTATTGTCGGCTACGCGCCCGTCAGGGTGGCCTGGGGACAGCAGATATCCCTGCCCGAAGCCGAGCGCAGGGGCTGGCTCTTCCTCGGCTGGAACACAAGGGAGGACGGCAGCGGCGAATATATCGAGGTAACGTCCGCGGATCGGCAGACCGACCTCACCCTCTACGCCGTATGGCAGGAGATAATGGTCAGCGGCTCGGCCGAAAATTTCAACTACGAAGTCGGGCAGGAGAGCGCGGTCATCACGGGATATACGGGCTCGTTCGGCAAGAATGTAGACCTCGTCATCCCCTCGTATATAGAGGGCAAACCCGTGGTGGCGGTGGAGGGGCGCTTCGACAGATACACCGAAACACGCCCCCAAGCATTCTATCTCAACAGCCTCGTCATTCCCGATACGGTCATAAGGCTGGGCGAAAACTGCTTCAACTATATGAATATAGCCGAACCCGTAGTCATCCCCGCAAGCGTGGAGGAGATAGGCGCGTACTGCTTTAAGCTGACGGAGATGTCGCTCGAGTTCGAAGAGGGCTCCGCCCTCGGGAGCATAGGTTCAAACGCCTTTTCGGGCGCTTTTATCTATAACATTCCCGTGCTTCCCCAAGGGCTGGAGAGATTGGAAAGCTCCGCCTTTTTCGACGCGAGCATCTTAAAAGGCGGCGTAGTGCTGCCGGATACGTTAAAGTATATAGGCGGCTATGCGCTGGCCTTCGGCTGTGGCGAAAGCAGCTGCGGGGCAGAAATATACCTGCCCGAAGGTGTTGAGGAGATAGAACCTTCCGCCTTCGGCGTGGAGGGCGGACAAGTATGCAGGGTATATACCTCGCTGACGGCCGAAGAGCTGCAAAAATTCACCGACGGCTGGGATAATTATGTCGAGGTGATATTTGTTGAGGACAAGGTGGAGGGCATAACGCTCAAATACGGCGAATTCGAACAGTGTCTGCGCGGCAGTCACTTCGCCTTGCCCGAACTTTACATGGAGGACTGCACCTTCCTCGGCTGGCGCGACGGCGAGGGCAATTTTGTCAATTCAAATTATATCCCGTTGAAAGGCTGCGTCGTGCTCGAAGCCGTGTTCGAAGAGCTGTCGGCCTCCGACGGCAGAAGCGAAAGTTCGCCATTCGTTCTGGAAGACGGCGTGGAGTACCGCCTTACAGCCTTTGTCGGCGAGCCCTTCTGGGTAGTGCCCAAGGCGGAGGCGGGCGACCGCATAAAAATAACCTTTGAATGGAGCACAGCGCCTGCCGGCGCTTCTCTGTGCTTTCTCTACGGCGGAAGCGCAAGCGCGGATGACCTCGGAGAACACCAAAGCGGTATGTCCTTCATATACGGCGGCGGTGTCATGCGGTTCGAGAGTGCGCGGATGCCTTTGGGCATGTCCTACGGCATAACCGTGCGTATGGATATCGTATAAAAATATGTCTTTAAAAGGGGCGCCGCGGCAGTTTTGCCGCGGCGCCCCTTGTCGTTATGTCGTTACATCATCTTTCTGTCATTTCGACTAAGTGAGCGACAGCGAACGCATGGA
>CALVLX010000094.1 GCA_944341195.1 uncultured Clostridia bacterium | reverse complement strand
GTAAGTTGCCATTTGTTCTCTCCTTTACCTCTTTCTTTTTGTGATTTTGCTTAATTTCTTTAGTTATTGATTAGAGATTATACCACAAAACTTTTTAAAAGACAAGCGTTGAAAGATAAATTAACCGACGCCGCGGAGTAAAATTTTTGCAACGGCGGCTTTTTTGCCTTGAAGGACTGCATTAAGCACATCGCGGCCGCAGCACAGGTGCGCACGGCGGCGACAGACAGCATAAGAAGACAGCCGTCCGCACGGCGCAAAACGGCCGTAAATTTATATTTACAAAAGGCTGCAAGAAGTTATACTATTCCTCCCCCCTCGACTGCACTATCCCGGCGCTCAACGCGTAAAAAGCGAGGCTATTTTTGCCGCGTCGCCCCTTTTGAGGCCACCGAAGTCGATGACGGCGACCTTTTCATACCCCGGGGCGGGAGAGATGAGATAATCGCGCAGGCACCGCAGCTCGACGCCGCGGACGGCGGCCTCCTTTTTTATGAACTCATCGGATGGAGCATCGGGGAATGTGACGGTGAGGTGCAGTCCAGAACCGGTATCGCCCACCATGCTCTTAAACGGCAGACTTTTTACGGCCGCGAGCACCTCCTGACGGATACCGCAGTAGTAATTTTTTAATCTGTTTATGTTCCGCTCAAAGTGGCCGCCTCCTATCATGGCGGCGAGAGTCTTCTGTTCAAACAGCGGCACGGTGTTTGCGCTCATTGAAAAGAGTTGGGAAAAGCGCTCCATCAGGGGGGAGGGCAGCACCATGTAGCCCATGCGCATGGAAGGCGCAAGCGTTTTGGAAAAGGTGTTTATGTAAATTACTCTGTCGGGGCAGAGGCCGAGCATGGACTGCAGCGGCTTGCCCGAGAGGCGGAATTCGCTGTCGTAGTCGTCTTCGACTATATATCCGCCCGAGGAGCGCGCCCAGTCTATTGCGCGCATACGCGCGCAGGCGGGCATGACAGCGCCCGTGGGAAACTGGTGCGAGGGCGATAAATGAAGGATATGTGCGGACGAATGCTCCACCTCCGCCATATCGACGCCGCTCTCCGATACGTCTACGGGGATGCAGTTTGCCCCGTTGAGGGCATAGGTTGAACTTATCTTGCCGTACCCCGGATTTTCGACGGCGAACAGCCTGTCGCGGCCGACCAGCCTGACGATGACGTCGTAGAGCTGTTCGGCTCCGGCGCCGACGACTATATTGGACGGGCTGACAGCGACGCCGCGCATACGGTAGAGGCAGGAGGCGATTTCGCGCCGCAGGGCGAGGTCGCCGCGGCAGGGAACGCGCTCGAGAAGGTGTTCGCCCTCATCGGAGAGCACCGAGCGCATGAGGCGCGCCCAGACCGAAAAGGGAAAGAGCGCCGCGGGAGGCGCGCCGGATACGAGGCTGAAGCAAAAGCCGCCCGTCCTTTCGCCCTCCTCTTCCGCCGCAGGCGGAGAGGGGCATTTGCCAGGTGACGGATGGACGGCCGCCACAAAATAGCCGCTGCGCTCCCTTGAAGTTATGTACCCTTCGGCGAGGAGCTGTTCGTAGGCCGTCTGCACGGTTATAGTGCTGACGCTTAAATTGAGGGCAAGTTCGCGCTTTGAGGGCAGCTTTTGTCCGCTCCCGAGCCTGCCGTGCAGGATGTCTTCGCGGATATTAGAATAGAGCGAATAATATTTATTTTTGGGATCCAACTGATATGTGAGCATATAAAAATGATAGCACAGCCGCCGGCATATGGCAACTGATATTCAGATAATTAATAAATTGATAATACCAGACAGGCGCATAAATTTACGATACACGGCCTCTTTGACGGACAAACGGCCCCTGCCGCGCGTTTTCCGCGCGGCAGGGGCCGTTGACTATATTTTACATTATATTAAAGCAGCGTGCAAATTTTTAAAAAATCAATAAGCGCGGGCGAAGATTATGGTGTGAGCCGCCTTTTTGCCGCAGACGGCGCACTTTTCGTGCGTGTTTTCCGCGGCGTAGACGCGGGCGGTGGCGGCCGTTTCGGCCTTTACTTTATCTTCGCACTCGCGGCAGCCGCACCAGCCTGCGCGGACGAAGTTGCCGCCCTCCACTCCTCTTAAAATGCCGGCGACGTCGTCGGCATCGACTATGCGTTCATCGCGGCGCGCCCTTGCTGCTTCGAGCATGTCGCGCTGGATGGCGGCGAGGAGGGACTGAACGCTCTCTTCGACGCCTTCGAGGGGATATTCCTCCTTGACGCAGGTATCCCTGCGGAAAATCATGACTTTGCCGGCTTCGAGATCGCGGGGGCCGACTTCTATTCTGACGGGTACGCCGCGCATCTCCCATTCGTTGAACTTCCAGCCGGGGGAATTGTCCGTATCGTCGAGCTTTACCCTCACGCCCGCCGATTCGAGCCTGGCCTTGAGCGCAACGCAGGCCTCCATCACCCCGCCCTTTTTGGCGGCGATGGGCACTATTACGGCCTGCACGGGGGCGACCACGGGGGGAAGCACGAGACCGCGCTGATCGCCGTGGGCCATTATTATCGCGCCTATGAGGCGGGTGGAGACGCCCCAGCTTGACGTGTACACATACTTGAGGGCGCCGTCCTTATCGAGGTACTTTATATCGAAGGCCTTTGCGAAGTTCTGGCCGAGGTAGTGCGAAGTGCCTGCCTGGAGGGACTTGCCGTCCTTCATCATGGCCTCCATGCCGAACGTGGCTTCGGCACCGGCGAACTTTTCCTTTTCGGTCTTTCTGCCCGTGATGACGGGAATGGCGAGACAGTTTTCGGCGAACTCTTTGTAGACGCCGAGCATCTTCATGGTCTCCTCCATGGCCTCCTCCTCGGTAGCATGGGCGGTGTGGCCTTCCTGCCATAAAAATTCGGACGTGCGGAGGAAGGGGCGCGTAGTCTTTTCCCAGCGCATGACGTTTGCCCACTGGTTGATGAGCACGGGGAGATCGCGGTAGGACTGCACCCACTTGGAGTACATGTTGCCGATTATCGTTTCGGACGTGGGGCGGATGGCGAGGGGTTCGGCGAGCTCTTCGCCACCGGCGTGGGTGACGACGGCGACTTCGGGCGCGAAGCCTTCCACGTGTTCCGCCTCCTTTGTGAAGAAAGACATGGGAATAAGCAGGGGAAAGTATGCGTTCTGATGCCCGGTGGCCTTGAAGCGCTTATCCAACTCGTGCTGTATATTTTCCCAGATGGCATAGCCGTAGGGGCGGATTACCATGGTGCCCTTTACGGGGCCGTAATCCACAAGCTGCGTTTTGATTACCACGTCGGTGTACCACTGGGGGAAATTTTCGTTGATGTCTGCTATCTGTTCTACGAAAGAACGGCTGTCGTTTTTGGACATAAATTACTCCGTTAAATTATTTACCGAACCATTATATCACAGTCGCGGAACAAAAACAAAGTATTTAAAGGGCGTTTTAAAAAGTTTAATTATATAATTTTATTATATAAAAATTATCATAAAATGTGCCGATATAGTTGTCATAACAAAACAAATATTGTATAATTTAGGCATATGGAATATTCAGATTTTAAAAAATTGAAGAGCGGAAGCGACATTCGCGGCATTGCCAGCGACATCTTTAAGCCCATCACGCTTACTGACGAGGCCGTTTACCGCATAGTGCGCGCGTTCATCGCGTGGTTCGAAAAGAAATATGCGCGCAGGCCCCGCGCCATAGCCGTGGGACACGACGTGCGCATTTCTACGGACAGGATTATCAAACAGGTGCTGAACGCAGTGACAGACGACGCCGTGGACGCCGTCAGCTGCGGATTGTGCTCCACCCCCTCTATGTTTATGCTCTTAAAAGCGCCCTTCGGATGTGATGCTTCGATAATGATTACGGCTTCGCACCTGCCTTCGGACAGGAACGGACTGAAGTTCTTTACGGAAGAGGGCGGCCTCGGCGGAGACGATATAGACGAAATTTTAAAGACCGCGGCCGAGAACGCATTTGAAAACCATGAAAGCAAGGGCAAGGTGCAGTACCGCTCGTACATGCCCTACTACTGCGCTTCGCTGGTTGAAAAGGTGAGGACGGCCTGCGGCGAATCGATGCCTTTAGCGGGCAAAAAGGTGATAGTTGACGCCGGAAACGGCGCCGGCGGATTCTTTTGCGAGCTGGTTTTGAAGCCTCTCGGCGCAAACACTGAAGGCAGCATATACCTTGAGCCTGACGGCACGTTCCCCAACCACATACCCAACCCCGAGGACAAGAAGGCGATAGACTGCCTGAAGAACGCCGTGCTCAAAGAGAAGGCCGATCTGGGCGTAATTTTCGATACCGACGTGGACAGGGCGGGCGCCGTGGACTGCGACGGACTCGAAATCAACCGCAACGACCTCATTGCCCTGGCTTCGGTGATGGTGCTCGGCGAAAAGGGCGGCACGATAGTGACCGACAGCGTTACGAGCAGCGGCCTGACCAAATTTATCGAAGGGCTTGGCGGAAGGCACCTGAGGTTCAAGCGCGGATACAGAAACGTAATCGACGAGGCCGTGCGCCTGACCGCCCTGGGCGAATACTGCCCCCTTGCCATAGAGACGAGCGGCCACGCGGCTTTTGCCGACAACTACTTTTTGGACGACGGCGCATACCTTGTAACACGCATACTCATTGCCCTTGCACAGCAGACAAAGAAGGGGCAGACTCTCGGCGACCTCATAAAAAGCCTCGAGCACCCCGCCGAAGAGGCCGAAGTGAGGATTACCTTCAACAGCAAATCGGGTGACTTCAGGGCCGAAGGCGACATGGTGATAGAGGACATAAAAAAGCGTGCCGCCGAACAGGGAATGGACGTTGTGCCCGAAAACTACGAAGGCGTAAAGGTGGATTTTGCAAAAGGCGAGGGCGACGGATGGTTCCTCGTCCGCATGAGCGTGCACGATCCCGTGATGCCCATAAATTTTGAAAGCAACGTGAAGGGCGGAAACGCCGTTATAGCGGCAAAACTTTACGAACTTATAAAGGGTTACGACTTTTTGAATACCGAAAACCTCTTGAATTTTATAAAAAACGCCGGAAAGTCCGATTAAGCACGGCACAAGGCGCAGACACAAGGAGAAAGAAGAAATGTCAGTTGAGCAGAAAAGCGTAGACGCAATAAGAATACTTTCGGCGGAGGCCATTGAAAGGGCCAAATCGGGACACCCCGGCATATGTATGGGCGCCGCGCCCATAGGCTATGAGCTGTTTGCCGGACACCTTAACTTCAGCCACCGCAACCCCGCATGGCACAACAGGGACAGGTTTGTACTTTCGGCAGGGCACGGCTCGATGCTGCTTTACTCCCTCCTGTACCTCTTCGGATACGACATGACGCGCGAGGATATAATCAACTTCCGTCAGCTCGGCTCGCGCACGCCCGGCCATCCCGAATACGGAATAACGGCGGGAATCGAGACATCGACGGGCCCCCTGGGACAGGGCGTGGGCAACGCCGTGGGCTTTGCCGTGGCGGAGGCGCACCTTGCGGCGCTGTTCAACAGGCCCGGGTTCCCCGTTGTAGACCATTACACATACGTGCTGACGGGCGACGGTTGCCTTGAGGAGGGACTGAGCTACGAGGCCTGCTCCTTTGCCGGCACGCAGAAGCTGGGCAAACTGATATTGTTATACGACAGCAACAACATTACCATAGAGGGCGACACCAAGGGAGCGTTTTCGGAGGACGTTGCCACGAGATTTATGGCCCAGGGCTGGCAGGTGCTCCGCGTGAACGACGCCAACAACCTGTACACCCTGAACGACGCGCTCACCCGCGCGAAGGCCGAGACGGAGAGGCCGACGATTATAATATGCAAGTCGGTGATAGGCTACGGCTCTCCCCTCGCCGGAACGGCAGACTGCCACGGCGCGCCCCTGGGCGAAGACAACCTGAAGGCAACAAAGGAGGCACTCGGCTGGACGTGCGATCCGTTCGACGTGCCCGAAGATGTCAGGGAACACTGTCTGGCAATAGCCGAAGAGCGCGCTAAGAAAGAGGACGAATGGAACGAACTCTTTGCGCGCTACGAGGAGGAATATCCCGAACTTGCGGCGGAATACAGGCGCTTTATGAGCGGCATGACTCCCGACTGGGACGAAG
>CALVLX010000093.1 GCA_944341195.1 uncultured Clostridia bacterium | reverse complement strand
GTTGAACGCTACGCCTATCGCCGTGACACCCTGTGCCAACTCTACTTCGCCGCTGGGCGAATTCTTGTCGGGATACGATGCCACCAGCTCTTCGATGTTTGCCAGCAAACCGATATTTATATCGATTATTGTAGGTTCTCCACCGGAAGACTGTGCTTTAACCACATAATTTACGGTAGTTTCAACCGTCATATCCTCGCCTTTGGCATTTTTTTCGGTATAATTAACCGTAGCAACGCCGTTATCATTGGCAAGAATGGTTGATAATCCGTCAATTTCGACATATTCGGAGGTGAGTTGCTTTGTCATGCCGCTGGCATAGGTGAGGGTGAACGTCCATGTCCCGCTCATTTCGTCGGCGCCGGCCGTCTGGGTGGTGGTTGCGCCGGGATTGAGAGTTATGGACTTGAGCTCATCGAGCACGTAGATGACGATGAAGCCGTCGATATCGGCTTTTTCGGAGGTGCCGGGGATGGTGTAGCCCTCATAATACGCCCAAACGTTATAGGCGCCCGCCTGTGTGGCGGTGAACTGCCCGCCGACCGTTCCCACGGGACTGTTGCCGAGATATGCGGCAAAGGTGATGCCCGAAGTGAGGGCTTCGCCCCTGATGCCGTTGGCGCCGGCCGCAAAGACTTCCACCGTCTGGGCGATGTCTATAACGGTGCCCGCGGGATATGCGAAGGTGTATTCCGTCTTATCCGACTTGAGAACGAGGCCTGCGGCCTTTCTCACTTCCACCTTGTAGGAAGCCTCCGCCTCGTCGCCGTCCTTTACGTAGCTGACGGTGATGGTGTATTCGCCGGCGACGCCCTTTTTGAACGACGAGGAATTGATTGTGACGTCCTTGGTTACGTCGTAGGATTCAAGGTCATAGCCGAGCTGGAAATTCCTGTCTACGGCGGTGACGGTCAAACCCTCGGAAGAGAAATCTTCGTCCATATCGTAGATTTTTTTGGCGTTTTCGGTATCGACGAAGATGCGCGCCAGCCTGACGGGCTTATCGACGGTGACGTCGTATTCGGCCTCTTCCGTGACGCCCGCGTAAGTGTAGCTTACGACGATGGTGTATTCGCCGACTTCATCCTTGTTGTATTCGGATGAGTCGATGACGAGATCTGAAACGGGGACGGGGATATCGTACTCGGTCTTGTTCTGAGTAAGATTTTCCATCACTGCCGTTACTTCGAGGCCTTCGGTAGTGAACTCTTCACCGAGATAGAACTGCTTCTGCGCATTTTTGACTTCGATCGATTCGAGCCTGTATTCCTGTTCTTCGCCGCCGCAGTTGAGCATGAGCGCGTCGCCGCAGCCTGCAAGACAGAATGCCAAAACACAGATAGTCACTATCGAAAGCAACATTTTGAGTTTTTTCATTATGCTCCTCCATTAAAGATTTATACGGAGCAGCGCTTCGCGCTGCTCCCTTTTTGCGCGCAGAGCGCGCAAAAATTTTTTAAATTATTAATGCCGCAACCCAGCTCCGTTAAAACGCCCTAAAATTGTGACGCGGAGAAAGACGCGGCGGAAAATTTTTAACTAATTATACCTGTTTTTTGCTTTTGCACTTATTCCCCATCATCTGCACATATTATATCACGCAATGCACGCGCCTGTCAATAATAAGTTATAATTTTTTTCATAATATGTAATATATTTTCAAAAAGCCGTCCGTAATGCCTCAATCTTATATAGACGGCGTGCGGGGACGAAAAAAGGTGGAATTTGCGCGGCAAATGCCGCGCAATAAATGGTAAAAAAAGGTATGCGGCGGTGAAGGGTAAAATTTTATTGATTTTTTTGCGGCGCGGTGCTATAATATAATAAAAGTCTGCTGTGTGCGTGGCATGGGAAATTCGTAATCCACAGATGTAACTAGGGAGCGAGATGTTCGCGGAAATAGGCAAGGTCTGTATTTATACGGAAAGTCCGAATAATTTCCGCTTCGGCGCACCCACCTGCGAGAAGCGGGTTAATACTTTTTCATGACACGGCATAAGCGGATTTTTGCTTTGAAAAATCATCCGCACGCGCGGAAACGACTTCGGCCGCGGGCTTAAGCCCGCGGCCGCCGTTTTTTTATTGCGCAGTTATGCCGATGTATATGCGTAAACGCTTGCATTTTGCCGGCATTTAAAGTAAAATTACTGATGAAATCATTATTTCAGAGGTATTTTATGCAAGACATGACAGGCGTTGTACCCGTTACGAGTATGCCGTACAGCCAATTTAAAAACCATGTGGGCGAACAGGTCACAATAAAGGGCGCCATTCACAACATAAGGGACATGAGCGATTTTGCCTTTATTATTGTGCGCACGGCGCGCGAACTTATACAGTGCGTATATTCGCCCGAATTTTCCGATTACAGACTGACGGACGAAGTTGTAGAACAGTGTTCGGCAAAAATTACGGGCAAGGTTGTGCCCAGCGAGACGCGCGACGGGAGCGAGAGATACGAACTGCAGATAAGCAATATAGAGATACTTTCCACCCCCGCCGAGATCCCCCCCGTGGTAATTTCCAAAAAACAGGTGACGTGCGATCTTTCGACAAATCTCGACTACCGCCCCGTAACCCTGCGCAACCCCAAGGAGCGCGCAATATTCAAGATTCAGGAGGGAATACAGCGCGGTTTCCGTGAATTCCTTACAAGTCAGAATTTCACGGAAGTCCATACCCCCAAGATAAACTTTGCGGGCGCGGAGGGCGGCACAAACGTATTTAAGCTCGATTACTTCGGCAAGACGGTGTATCTTGCGCAGAGCCCCCAGCTATATAAGCAGGCCCTTGTGCCCGTGTACGAGAGAGTATTTGAAATAGGCCCGGTGTTCAGAGCCGAACACCACGATACCTCTCGCCACCTCAACGAATACATCTCCATGGACTTTGAAATGGGATTTATAGAGGACTTTACCGACATAATGAACATGGAGACGGGCGCACTGCAGTATATAATGAACCTTTTGAAGACGGAATACGCGCCCGAAGTGGAGCTTTTGAAGGTGGACATACCCGAAGTGAACACCATACCCTGCATACGCTTTAAGGATGCAAAGGAGATGTGCATCAAAAAGCTGAAGAACATAACGGACATGAAGGACTTTGAGCCCGAGGAAGAGGCATTTTTGTTCATATTTGCGAAAAAGCAGTACAATTCCGACTTCCTTTTCGTAACCCACTACCTGAGCGCGAAGAGGCCCTTCTACACGATGGACGATCCCGAAGATCCCGAAGTGACGCTTTCGTTCGACCTGCTGTTCCGCGGACTGGAGATAACGAGCGGCGGACAGAGGATACACGATTACAACATGCAGGTTGAAAAGATGAAGAAACTGGGCATGAACCCCGAAGAGTTCGGAACATATCTCATGCTGCACAAGTACGGCGCTCCCCCCCACGGCGGACTTGGGCTCGGTTTGGAGAGGCTTACCATGCACCTCTTGGGCTTTAAAAACGTGCGCTACGCGACGATGTTCCCGAGGGATATAAACAGAGTTACTCCTTAAACGTTAATAGTTGTAAACTTATACGCAGGCCGCGCCGCCCGACAGGGCGGCGCGGCTGTTTATTAAATTATTTTTTGACATCGAGCGAAAGCACTTCGAAAGTATCGCCGTCGATTGCAAGCGTACCTCCCTCGGCAAAGAAAAATATGTAGCCGCACGTTGCTCCGGCACTCCTTTCAAATGAGGCGGAAGCGCATGATTCTATCAGGCCGACGCACCAATCGAGCACGCGCTCGGGCGGAATTTTGAGTCTTTTTGCAAGTTTTCTTTCGAGCCGCGCGGCAATATTAAGATTTTCGATATTGTCGAGCACGAATTTTTTAAGCCCGTCCGTGCGCGCGCCGCGCATATCCGCAAGCAGAGCGTTTGCCCGCCCTAAATCAGAAAACCTGACAAACAGCCTGTACCGTGAAAGGGGCAGTCCGAATTGACTTTCGACACCGCTGCCGTAAGGCACCGACACGACGTGTATGCCTGCTTCGCCGAGCGCATCGCAAATGTTGCGCCCCTCGCTTTCATCGCACTGACATATCAGGCAAAAATCGTCCCGCCCCGCCTCTCTTATCCTGTTTGTGCCGCAGAGCGGACAAAATTTTTCGCTGAACGCGCAGCGGCAATTTTCGCAGTAGTTCATAGACCCCCTTTAATTACGTAAGGAATTCCTTATCTTATAAAATTCGTCATGGCCTTTTTGATTGCCACGGGTTTTTCAAGTTCGGTTCCCTTGGCGCTATCCAGAAGTTTTAAAAGCCACGCCATGTTGGAGGCGACGGCGCGCATGACCGTTACGCCCTCCTCGTCTTTAAGCACATCTTCCGCACTGCTGCCGTGAACGCC
The DNA here is from genome assembly GCA_944341195.1 of uncultured Clostridia bacterium. Lineage (GTDB taxonomy): Bacteria > Bacillota > Clostridia > Christensenellales > Borkfalkiaceae > Coproplasma. The sequence goes on along the minus strand of CALVLX010000093.1, from coordinate 6,318 downwards.
GTTCCAGTAAGTTGAAGGCACCTGCAGCATGGAGGATATGCCTATATACTTATTGAGCACGTCATACGAGGCCGTGGTGCCGGCGCGCCTTGCAGAAACTATCGACGCGGCGGGCTTATACTTTAAATACCTGCCATGCGAATAGAAGAGCCTGTCCAGAACGGCTATGAGCGCCCCGGCGGGCGAGGCGTAGTGGACGGGCGAACCGAAGACGAAGCCGTCCGCCTCCCTGCACAATTCGCCGAGTTGGTTGACGATATCGTCGTTATAGACGCACTTGCCCGCATTGCGGCAGTAGCCGCAGCCCATGCACGAGTGCACCGCTCCCCTGCCTATCCAGTATATCTGCGAATCGACGCCCTGGGCTTTGAGCTCCGCGGCAATTATATTCAGTGCTGCGTCGGTGCAGCCGTGTTCGCGCTGACTGCCGTTTATAAGCAAAACTTTCATTTTTTGTCCACCTCTTTTTTGACTATAGTTTACTACCTATTAAACGCGCTGTCAACAAAAATTATTTTTTTAATTTTAAAACATGTATTGCAGAAATTGTTATTTTATGTTATAATTTATGCGATAATCCGCAAGGGGGACAATATGTACGACGTATTTATAAGCTACAGGCGGGACGGCGGCTTTGAAACGGCACGGCTCATCTACGAACACTTTTCCAATGTTTTCGGAATGAAGGTCTTTTTCGACCTGGAAGAATTGAGGTCGGGAAAATTCAACTTAAAGCTCTACAGTGCGATAGATGAGAGCGAAAATTTTATTCTGGTGCTGCCCAAGGGCGCCCTTGACAGGTGCGTCAACGAGGACGACTGGCTCAGACTGGAGATACTCCACGCCATGCAGAAGGAAAAGAATATCATTCCGCTCATGCTGAACGGATTTACATGGCCGGACAATCTGCCCGACTGCCTTGCAGATCTTTCCAAATACAACGGCGTGACGCTGAACAGGGAATATTTTGACGCCTCGATGACAAAGCTCGTTTCGATGCTCCGCGGCGTGAACATCACCACGAACGGCGTGTTCAGAAAACAGAACCAGGAGCGCAGGGAAAACCCCTACCACTACCTGAGCGACGAGGAGAGACACAGACTGTACGTGCAGCAGGAGCTGATGAAGTCCTTCGACTGCGAAGTGTACGACAGGATAAAGAGCACATATGACAAACTATACATACTCGACGTAGGCTCCAGCAGCGGCGACCTGATAATGGACAGGCTGGGAAGGCACGAAAAGCTGGAAAAGCTGATAGGCATAGAGTACAGCGAGGAGGTTGTAAAGGCGGCCAACGACGCCTACGGCGAGGAGAACAGAATTGCATTTTACAACGTGGACGCCGAATCGCAGCAGTTCCCCGCGCGCATAAAGGAGATAATGGCCGAACAGGGCATAGAGGGGTTCAACGTTATAAACATAAGCATGTTGCTGCTGCACCTTAAAACGCCGTATAAACTTTTAAAAAATCTGAGACAGTTCCTGACGAGGGACGGCATAATAGTAATAAAGGACATCGACGACGGATACAACATAGTGTATCCCGATGAGAAGGGCGAGTTTAACCGCGTGATGGAAATTTGCAGCCGCAACGAAACTTCGGGCTACAGGCAGAGCGGCAGGCAGATATATACTCTGCTCGGAAGGGCGGGCTATAACGACATAAAGCTGGAAAAACTGGGACTGACCACCATAGGCATGGACTACGACGAGCGCGAGGCCGTGTTCGAGACGTACTTTTCCTTTGTGCTGGGCGACCTGCTGATAATGAAAAAGAGATACCCCAACGATAAGCGTATAGCCAACGACTACGAATGGTATTCGACGACATATGAGGAGCTTGAGGAAAAATTCCACGACAACAACCTCTTCTTTTCGCTGGGATTCATGCTGTTTACCGCAAGGAGATGACGGCGGCGCAGACAGACGCAAAAAAGGCCCGGCACATCAACTTAAAACGGCACAAAAAATGCGGGGAGTAAAACCAACCGTTTTACTCCCCGCATTTTATTGACTTGTGCGCGCACGTTATCTGTACAAAAATCTGTGGCAGTTTTCGCATTCGATGACCTTGCCCGCCGCGGCGTTTTCCTTTTCCGCAATGGAGAGGGACGTGCCGCACATGGGGCAGACGTCGCCCTGCAGTTTGCAGAGAATGGGAAAGACTCTTTCGCTGCGCTTGGCCTGGTATTTCTTGAGCACGTCGGAATCGATATCCTTGGCGAGGGATTTGAGTTCCTTTGTTATCTCGTCTGCTTCGGCCTGAACGCTGTTTTTATATTTTTTATACTCTTCCTGCAGTTTGGGATATTCCTTCTGCGCGGCGATGACGTTCTTTTTGAGGGCCTGATACTCCTCCACCTGCTCCTTCATGGCGGCGGAGAGGGAGTTTATTTCAGCCTTGAGCGCCTTTATCTCTTCGGAGAGGGACTGCGCGCTCCTCTTATAAAAGGAGATAGAGTTGCCGTCCTCCACCAGGCCTTCGAGATTATCGAAATCCTTTAACGTTTCGGCCAGTTCGGCATACTTTTGCTGGATGCGCTCGATTGAATTTTTGAGCTCCTGCGCCTTGGCTTCGATCTGATCGAGCTTTTCGGAGGCCTTGGAGAGATAGGAACGCGACTGAACGTATTTTTTGCGCTCGTCGCTGGAATTGAGCTTTTGTTCGACCTTGAGAAGGCGGGAATCGGCCTCCTGGTATTTTAAGAGCTTTTCAACCTGTGACATAAAACTTTGTCTCCTTTTATTTTACATGAGTTGTGCGTCCACGTAAACGCAGACCGAGACGCCGAACAGCGGCGCGAGATTTTTTGCTATTTGCTTGAAGCCGTAAACTTCCGACGCGTAGTGCGTGAGCTGCAGAACGTTTACGTTGTTGTAATACAGCCCGGTGATCATGTGGTGGGCGATGTCGGCGGAGACGAGCACGTCGGCGCCGCCGTTTATGGCAAGCCCCGCGGCCTCGCCGCTGCAGCCCGCGCCGCAGAAGGATGCCACGCGCTTTATTATCCTGTTATCGTCGCCGTAGGCGAAAGCGCGCCTCGTTTCGAAAGTTTTAAGCGTTCTCCTGGTAAACTCCGCAAACGTTACGGGCTTTATATCGTATATTCTGCCGTAGCCGCCCGAAGAGAGGGTGTTGAGCATACCCGCCGCCTCCGTGCCGCCCAGCCCCTTCATGAGGTAGTAATCGATGCCGAGGGGCGCGCTGTCAAAGTTGAGGTGCATGGATATGACGCCTATGTTGTGCTTTATGCAGACGACGAGCGCTTTGGAGATGAGGTCATCGGAAGGCGTTATGCGCTTTAAGCCGTGGTATATGGCGGGGTGATGGGTGACAATTAAGTTGCACCCCCTCTCTACCGCCTCTTCGGCGGCTTCGGGCGTGAAGTCGAGAGAAAAGAGCACGCCCTTTATGTTTCCCGAATTTTCCAGCATTATGCCGCTGTTGTCGTAGTGGCCGTACTTTGAGCACAATTCGTCGCTCAGAGCCACCGGAGCGGCGTTCTTTTCTATTATGGCGAATATGTCATTTAATTTCACCGCAGTGCACTCCCTTTAAAAAATTGAGCCGGCCAATAAGCTCCGCGCGGCTCTCCCCGCTCATCGGCCGGGCGAGCCAGGCTTCGATTTTGCCCTCCTCTTCGGTAAGGAATTCCTTAATGAGCGGATTTTTGAGGCTGTCCCTGCCGAACGCGAGCTCGGCCGCGGAATAATTTGCCGTGCCGCCGCGCGCCCTGCCCTTTATTATGAAATAGAACTTGCCGTCTCTGAAGATGTTGTCCTCTTCTATCGCGCAGCCCTTTGAAAGGAGGTAGGCGCGGAGCATTTCCGCGTTGCGCATGGGCTGGAACACGAAGGACGGGGGAATATACCCTTCCCTTAAAATTTTAACTGTCTCCTCCCCGCCCATGCCGGCGATGAGCACGAGGTCGGCGTTCCCGACGCCGGCAAGGCCGTCGCAGCAGACGCAGGAGAGCCTGCCTTGGGATATGTAGCCGGACAGAAGCGCTTGGGCCTTACTTAGGCTCTTTGCGCTTATATCCGATATCACCGCGCGGTCGCACAGCCCGTTTTTGAGCATGTACTGCGTGCAGTAGCCGTGGTCGCAGCCGACATCGGCAAACACGGCGCACCTCTCCAGGCGGGCGCAGATGCTCGGTATTCTTCCGCCGGCACCGCCGAACGTCTTTTGCCTCATCACGTATCGAGGAAGTCCTTCAGATGCTTGGAGCGCGAGGGATGACGGAGTTTTCTCAAGGCCTTGGCCTCTATCTGGCGGATGCGCTCGCGCGTGACGTTGAATTCCTTGCCGACTTCCTCCAGCGTCCTGGGGCGGCCGTCGTCCACGCCGTAGCGCAGGCGGAGCACCTTTTCTTCGCGAGGGGTGAGGCTGTTGAGAACGTTTAAGAGCGTCTCCTTGAGCATCGTGGTGGACACGCTGTCCGAAGGAGTGACGGCGCGGTCGTCTTCGATGAAGTCGCCGAGATGGGAATCCTCCTCCTCGCCTATGGGCGTTTCCAGAGAGACGGGATCCTGGGCTATCTTTTGTATCTCGCGCACGCGTTCTTCGGAGATGTTCATCTCCTTGGCTATCTCCGCAGGGGTGGGCTCGCGGCCGTACTTTTGCAGGAGTATGCGGGAGACGCGGGTGAGTTTGTTTATCGTTTCGACCATATGCACGGGAATGCGGATGGTGCGGGCCTGGTCGGCTATGGCGCGCGTTATGGCCTGGCGGATCCACCACGTGGCGTATGTGGAGAACTTGAATCCCTTTTGATAATCGAACTTTTCGACGGCCTTCATGAGGCCGAGGTTGCCTTCCTGAATGAGATCGAGAAAGAGCATTCCGCGGCCGACATACCTCTTGGCGATGGATACGACGAGGCGGAGATTGGCTTCGGAGAGCTTCTTTTTGGCCTCCTCGTCGCCGTCCTGCATCTTGCGGGCGAGCTCGATCTCGTCGTCGGCGGAGAGAAGGGGAACGCGGCCGATATCCTTGAGGTACATCTTTACGGGATCATCCAGCCCGATATCCGAAAGGGCCTGTTCGTACAGTTCGTTGTCCCTTTCAGCCTCGTCGATTATCTGGATGCCGGCCTCCGCGATGGACTTGTAGACATAGTCCATCTGGTTGGGCGTCGTCTCGTATTTTTCCATGATATCGCACAGGCTGTTGGTGGTTATGGAACCCTTGGCCTGATGGTCATCGATGATCTTTTTAAGAATTTCGTTAAGTTTCTGATCGGACAGATTCATTTATTGTACTCCGTATTTTAATTTTTCCTTTTGTTTTGCCAGCTCGCTTATGCGCGCCGCGCACTCTTTTATCTGCGCTATGTCATTGAGCGAGCGCGTCCTTTCCCTGAGCTCGCCGATGAGGGCGTCGATGCTGTCGATTTTTAACTTTACGACGCTGTCCGAAAAATACTTACGGGCAACTTCGCCGTCAAATTCGGCGCCGTCGGAATAGTCGAGTATGCGCGTAAGTTCCTCGTATTCGGGCGAGTTCTCTTCGAAGAATTCAAACACTTCGCTGAGGTGTATGCTCTCCTCCATGAGGCGTTTGGACAGCACATATCTGGCAAGTATCGCGTGGATCTCGTTTGAAAAGGGGATATCGGAGATATCCGCCTCCCTTGTGTAATCGGCGCCGAAGAGAAAGCTGGCGATGACGAAGCGCGAGGCCTTTAAGGAGGCCGAAGCGTTGTCGGCGCGCTCTTTGCGCCTGTCGCTCTTTATTTCGAGCTGGCTGGGCGCGGCCGAGAGGTCGCGGTTGAGGCTTTCGTATGTGAAGCCCGTCTTATCGCGCAGTTTTTTGAGGAGATCTTCCTGCTCGGCGGCGCTTTCGGCCGTCTTGATTATGCGTATAGCTTCGGATACGAAGCGGCGCTTTTCTTCGGGTTTGGAGAGATCGTAACCCTTTTCCAGCACCGAAAGTTTATAATCTATCAGGGGCATGGCCGCATCGAGGCATCTTTTATAGCCCTCCGCGCCCTGCTGTTTTATGACGTCGTCGGGATCGAGCCCGGCGGGAAGGGGAACGACTTTGACGTTGAGCCCCTCGCCGCGGAGTATATCCAGCCCACGCAGGTTGGCCTTCTGCCCGGCCGCGTCGCCGTCATACGAGATGAGGACGGTATCCGTGTACCTCTTTATCAGCCGCGCCTGATCCTGTGTGAGCGACGTGCCCATGCTGGCGACGACGTTTTTAAAGCCCGCGGTGTAGAGCGAAATGGTATCCATATAGCCTTCCACCATTATGACTTCCCTTATATTTTGGCTTCTTTTGAGCTTTTTTAAAAGATTTATATTGTA
>CALVLX010000092.1 GCA_944341195.1 uncultured Clostridia bacterium | reverse complement strand
AGTCGCGCCTTGAGCGGACGCGCACGGAAAACAGTGGGTGTCCACTGTTTTGTCGGCGGTAGAGTCCGCCGACCTGCGCAAGCATAGATGCTTGCTTGCCTCCCCTCGACTCCCCTGTTTATCTCACCAAAGAAATGGTCTCGGGTAGGTATAAATACCTACCCGAGACCATGGTGGAGCTAAGGGGAGTTAGCCGAAACCCCCAAGGGGCCCCCTCGGCTACGCGGCGGCGCGGTGCGCCTTGCCCGCCCCGCAGGCTTTCTCGCAACCCTCATTTACACAGCAAAAGGATAGGTAAAAATACCTATCCTTTTGCTGGTGGAGCTAAGGGGAGTCGAACCCCTGACCTTTTGAATGCCATTCAAACGCGCTACCAACTGCGCTATAACCCCGTTGCGCCGGTTGCTTTAATGCCGTGCAATTCAATTGTGTTGTTATTATACTATGATACCGCAATCAAATGCAAGCAATTATCGCGGATAAATGATAATTTGAGAAAATTTTTTTAAAATATGTCAGCTTTTGCCCCGGCCTGCTGTGTTATAAGTAAAAAGGCAGTCAGGCCAAGGGAGGTATAAAATGAAAAAATTGCTTAAAACATTGTGTGTGGTTGCGGGCGGCGCGTTTGCGCTCTCGTGCATGGCGGCATGTGCCGATACAGGCAAAAAGACCGTCCTCGCCATGCCGGCGGCATACGAGCAGTTTGACTACGACGAATCGCAGGAGCCCGCCTACAAGGCCGTGCAGGCGGCGGCAAATTCGTTCGCCGCGCAATTTACGCAGCAGGTCTACGCCCTGCGCGGAGATGATTCAAACTTTTCTCTCTCGCCCGTATCGGTATACATGGCGCTCGCGCTGGCTTCGCAGTGCGCCGGCGGGGACGCCCGCACCGAAGTGCTCTCCGCGCTGGGCGTTTCGCAGATTGAGCTTGAAGAGGGCTTCGGCTATCTCTATCGTTCGCTCAACTGCTCTTATCCTCACGGCAGAGTGACGTCGGCAAATTCCATATGGCTGCAGGACGGCCTGGAGTTCATCCCCGAATGCTTAAATTCTCTTGCCGAAGATTACTATTGTTATTCCTACGCGGCCGACTTCCGCAACGATAACGAGGCCGCAAACAACGCTGTCCGGCACTTTGTAAGGGAGCAGACGAACGGGCTCATCGATAAGTCGTTCGACCTCGTCGAAAGGACGTGTTTCGCCCTCGTAAATACCCTCTATTTCAAGGACAATTGGCTCGGTTCCGGCGATGAACTGTCCCTCACGCAGACGCAGTACGATTTTGAAACTTCGGATGGGCAGATAATCAGGGACTACCTCATGCAGGGCGCTTACCAAGGCGGCGTTGCGCAGCACGGCGAAAATTTCGCAACGTTCTACACGTCCACCGACGGCGGCAACAGACTTTACTTCATTGTGCCCGACGAAGGCCATACTCTGCGCGAGGTGTTCGGCGGCGAGAGCATATCCTTTGTGACAGGCATATCCGACTGGGGCATGGCGGGCGAAGGCGTCCTAAACTACACCCGCTGCATCTTCCCCGCGTTTTCGGCCGATTACGACGGCGACGTCAAGGACGTCCTCAAGGACGGTTTCGGCGTCGAGGATATCTTCAATGAGGATATATGCAGTCTGACGTCCCTCCTGCCCGACGGCGTAAACGACTACGGCTATCCCGTATACTGCAGCAAGGTGCAACACGTTGCAAAACTCGTTGTGGACAGAAGGGGCGTGGAGGGGGCGGCCGTGACCGTCATCCCGGGCGAGGGGGCTGAATCGGCCGATCCCGCAGTGCGCAGACTGTATGACTTTGTGGTGGACAGATCGTTCGGCTACGTCCTCACCGACAGGTACGGCACCATTCTCTTTACGGGCGTCGTGAATACCATCTGAATTTATGGTTAGCAGTGCGTCGCGCGGCTGTTTTGCCGCGCGCCGCAAATTTTGTGCAAAAATGCGTTTGCTTTAAAGGAAATCGGGTAAATCCTTACTTTCCTTACCGATATCTAACTGAAAACGGGTGAAAAATTGTCCGGCTGCAGGGCAAAAACAGCGCAAAACACTTGACTGCGGAGCAAAATTGTGGTAAAGTGACAATACAATTCAAACTGCCACCGGGTAGAAAACGATACGCAAGTATCCGTCGGTTCTTCGTTAGGTCTTTGAAGATGAGCCGTTCGGGTGCTTATTTTTTTGTCTTTTAATTTAAAGGTTGTTATGAAAAGATTATTAAAATATTTTTCCGCGGGCGAGTGGGCTCTCTGGGGTGCGTCCACGCTGCTCATAATAGCGGCCTTCTGCGTGTTCGACAGAACCAACTATCTCACCCTCTGCGCTTCGCTCATAGGGGCGGCGTCGCTCATCTTCAACGCAAAGGGCAATCCCGCAGGCCAGGCCCTCATGATAGTATTCAGCGTGCTCTACGGCATCATCTCCTTCGGTTTCAGCTATTACGGCGAGATGATAACTTACCTGGGCATGACGGCTCCCATGGCGGTATTCGCCCTCGTCTCATGGCTCAAAAATCCCTATAAGGGCAGGCGTTCGCAGGTTGCCGTCAACAGAATAGGGGGAAGGGAGTGGGTTTTCGCCCTCCTTCTGTCCGCCGCCGTCACCGCCGCATTCTTCTTTATATTAAAGGCCTTCAACACGGCAAACATCATTCCGAGCACAATTTCCGTCACAACCAGCTTTATAGCCGTCTATCTCACGTTCCGCCGCAGCAGTTTCTTCGCGCTTGCCTATGCCGCCAACGATGTCGTGCTCATAGTGCTCTGGGCTCTCGCCGTCGCGGAGGATGTGTCGTATGTATCCGTGCTCATATGCTTTGCCATGTTTCTCGTAAACGATATGTACGCATTTATTAACTGGCGCAGAATGGAGCGCATCCAGGCCTCCGCGCGCAGGTGAGCGCCGCAGGCATTCACTTTAAATTTCCCTGTATACCGTCGCGTTTTGTATAATGCCGTAAAAATTATTGACAACGGGATATTATTAAGATATAATATCAATATGGAAAGCAAACGCAATACCGAACAAAAGAAAACAATTTTAAACGCGCTCATGTGCGCCGATCACCCCACGGCCTCCGAACTCTTCGAAGTAATCCGCCGCGAAAATCCCCGTCTTTCGCGCGCAACCGTATTCAGAGTGCTGGGGCAGTTTGCCGATGACGGCGTAGTCCGCCGCCTGCACTTTCTCGGCAGCGACACGCGCTTCGATGCGCGCACCGTTCCGCACGCCCACTGCCACTGTATAAAGTGCGGCAGGGTCACGGATGTCTTCGACGGGGACTTCACTCCGCTGCTCGCGCTGAACGAAGTCGGGGATTTCACAGTACTTTCCACCGAGATAGAATTCAACGGCATCTGCGCGGATTGCTCGCGCGCCACTGGCGACAACTGATACATAACAGGGCGGCACATATGTCCCGTTCAACGCCCTTTTGCGGCACATGCAGCCGCATAAAATAATACGCTCCGGAGTGCCCGCAACGCCTTGCGTAAGCCGCTGCGGCACATAAAAAAGCACGCTTTAAACAGAGCGCGCCGCGCGGCCGAAACGGCCGCGCGGCGCGCTGTATTTATATATCCGGGCTGCATGTATTTACATATCATGGCAAAACAGTCTTTGCGGGGGCGCATTCGCGCCCCCGCGTATTATATCTCATTTAAGATAAACAAAATTACATGCTTCCAACAACCGCCGGCACTCTTTCTTCACTCCTTCGTCCGGGCACATCAAAAATAAAAAACACATTGAGCAATAAAAACATTATTGCAAACAGAACCGATATTGGAATTGCAATTATCAGGGTAATATCCGGGCGGTATTCAGCCGATAATATAATTGCGGCGATAAGAAACATCAATACGGTCGTGTGCAATATGAGGCTTACCGTTATATGCGGGAAAACATGGTATTTTTTGGATTCCACGGACATATTTTTACTCCTATAAGGGTGGCTTGCTCTGTCGTCAACCGGGCGTGTCTTCGTCACCGTCCCGACTGCCGTCCGCTGCGACTGCCTCCGCCTGCGCGTCGTCCGCTGTAGCCGCTTCGGCCTGCGCCTGCGATTGCGCGGCATATATGTGCCTTCCAAGCCACCTGTGCCTCATGTTGAGGAAGAGGTAGTATGCCCCCGTAAAGGCAAAGAATATGGCAACGTACACGGCATACAGGCCGAGCACGTACAGCATGTTCAGGTCGTAGTTCCATATCCTGAGCGTCCACACGGGCGGCACTTCAAAGGGCAGGGGATTTATCTGCGTAAAGGCGTAGTTGGGGTAGAGCACCTCGTCCGGCGAAAGAAATTGCCCGTCCTGCGTGTGCCACGTCATCGAGGCCGAAGTCACCACGGCGCTGCAGATTGAAGCCGCGATTATCACAACAAAGTAATATATCAGAGGGGCAACGCAGTCGCGCATGGTAAATTTATATTGCCCCAGCGCCGAAGGCAGCACGCTCAGCGCAAACAGGAGCGCGTGCGTGAGGGTGAAATAGAGTATGGAATAGCTGCAGAATATGCCGTAATTGCTCATCTCGTCCTTGCCGAAGTACACAAACACGCTCACTGCGCCCGCGGCGTGGACGAAAAACGCCGTCTCGTACAGGAACTTTTTGCGCGCAAGCACGGATAGCGAGGCTATATATACGCCTATATTGCATATAAACAGCGGCACGCACGCGAGAATGGTGTGGTATACGTTGTAGCCGTCCCCAAGCACCATGCTGTCCTTGGAGTGGTACTGCACGAGCAGAATGACGGCCATCGCGCCCAGATATGCGTTTCTGTCCCGTTCGTTCCTGCCTTTTAAGAAGAAGTAGGCCGAAAGCGTGAACGCTATGAGTATTGCCACGGCCGCGGCGTGCCACACGGTGAAACTTTTGAACCTTAAAAAGCTGTCAGTGGGTATGGCGTCTATGTCGAACAGGTTTTCAAAGATATTCAGCGGCATACACGCTACCGCCGCCGGCGGCAGGAATATGTAGCTCCTGACGGCGATTTTTGCACCGTCGCGCAGGAAAAGGAGGGCACATATGGCCAGAATAAAGGCATTCTGCGCAAAGAACAGCGTCATGTTCAGCCAGCGGGGAAAGAACAGATTTATGCTGTTGTAAATCTCCTGCGCGGGGGTGTCCGCAGCCTTTGTTATATCAAAGAACCCGCCGAAAAGCGCGCAGCTCATTATGACGAAGGGCGGCAGGGTGTATTTAATTATGTCGGCACAGCACTTCTTTTTATAGAACACCGCCATCACAATCAACAGCGGCGCGGCCTTTTTTATCCATTGGCTTATGACAAACAGGGCGTTGAACTCACCCATGCGGTTGAATATGTAGTAGTCCGAAATTGTAAAAGTCAATAAAAAGGCGCAAACCAGCACTGCGGCCGAAAGCGCCTGCAGAGAGCGCTCCGTAACCTTTTCTTTCATAAGGCAATTATAATATATATCGGGGTGTAAGTCAACCGAATGATAAGTTTTGCCCCACATTGTTGATTTTTGGAAATAACCGTGCTATAATAATGTGGAAAATATTCACAAATTTGTCGCATATATTTTATTTCCTTTTAATAATGTGAATATATAATATAGTTTGCGTGTGTCGGTGCGGCCATGAAAAAGCTCAAAAATTTCCTTTTAAACATGTGGGAAAGGCTACTCAATCCCTCCATAATCCAGGCCGTCATCGCCGTGGTCGTCGGCAGCGCGTTCATAGCCGTCGCCGTCGTCTTTTCCCTCGGCCACGCCTACGGGTTCGTCGCCTACATTTTCTATGCGCTGGCAATGCTTTCGCTCGTGTACATAGGGTATATGGTCTGGTACGGCTTCCCGCGCGTCAAACAGCGCTCGCTGGAATTCTGCCAGAGGTATGAGTTCACCTCTCGCCTGGTGGAAAATTACGGCTTCCGCACATTTGTCATCGCCTGCGCGTCGCTCGTGCTCAATGCGCTGTACGCGATATATAACGGCGCCGTCGCGCTCTACTATCTCTCCGTAAGCAGCGGCGTGTTCGCGCTATATTACATACTTCTCTGCATACTGCGCGGCTGCACGCTTACGGGCGCGCGGAGGAGGAGTTCTAGCGAACTCGCCCCGGCCGAACGCCGCGAAAGAGCTGTCGTTTCCTATTGCCGCTGCGGCATATTCATCGTCGCCTTTACCGCCGTAATAGTCGTCGCCGTGGTGCGCACGGCGCTCTCTTCGCACGAAACTAGGCAGTCGCAGCACCTCATCTATGTCTATGCGCTCTACACGTTCGTGCGCTTCGGCTTCGCCGTGTACAACGTGGTTAAGGTCAAAAAGATGGACGACTACACTTCCAAGGCGCTCCGCAACATCAATTTTGCCGATGCTCTCGTCGCGCTCTTCACCCTGCAGACGGCGATGATGCACGCATTCGGGCAGGAAGGCGATGCGGCTTTCAACCGCGCGATGGGCGCGCTCACGGGCGGCGCGGTGTGCGCAATACTCATGTTCATGGGCATATATATGATAGTTTCGGGCAGAAAAGCCCTGGAAAAAGAGGAGGGCTGACATGCCGGACAGGACGAAAGATTACAACAACTACGATCATCTGGCCGTATCTGTAAAGAGCGACCAGCTCAACCGCATTTTGCAGTGTTACCGCGCGCTCGGCTGGACGGAAGTTGAGACGGCCGACGACAGGGACTACTATAACATGAAGTACGTCCGCCTCGTCCGCCCCCATAAGATAGCCAACAAGGACAGGCTTCAGTACCTTCAGGTGCGCATGGAGACGGCGATAAATTCATTGGTGGAAATAAACAACCGCGCCCACATAAAGAGCACGGCGGCGGCCGTGGCGTTCTCTCTCGCCGCCCTGGCTTTCGCCGCTCTGGCCGTGTGGCTCATCGTCGCCTTTGCGGGCGCTCCGCGCGTGTGCGGATATGTTTTTCTGGGGCTTGCCGTCGCCGCCGTCGCCATGGCGGCCGTCATCTGCCGCAGGATGCGCTCAAGGGAGAGGGCGGAGGCCACCGAGAGGATAATAGAAAAACCGCGCCGCACCCAGTCGCTCATAGACGAGGCCGTAACTCTCGTTCCTGCGGACGTGCGGGAGGGGGATGACCGGCAGGCGGAAGGAGGCGGGCAATGAACACAACTTCGCGCCCCATGCGCCCAATGCGCTCGCTGGAGGACAGATCCCGCCGCCGCAGACAGCGCTTCACCGAGGACAAACTCGTAAAAATACGCACCGAACACAACAATTCGGGCGCGTTCAAAACCATATTCGCCGCGGCGTTTATTCTCGTCCAGCTCGGCATAATAGTCGGCCTCAGCACGCTGCCCGCCCTCGCGCTGTGGTGGTATCTCATAATATTGGTCGTAATAAGTATATTCACGGCGCTGTCCGTGCTCTCGTCCCACCGCAACAATCAGGCAAAGGCGGTGTGGGTGCTGTTCATCCTCGTGTTCTTCTTCGGCGGGTTCGTAATATACTTCATGTCCAACGATAAGTATATGTACGCCCGTCCCCGCCGCAGGCACAGGGATATATTCGCGCGCAGCCGCCGCTTTATGACCGAAAGCAACGCTTCGGGCGGTTCGGAGACCATGCGCGGAATGTGTTCCTATCTCCGCCGCGCGGGCAATTTTGCCTCGTACAACAACGTGCGCCTTAAATACTATCCCTCCGGCGCGCAGCTCTTCGACAGCGTCGTCGAACAGCTGAAGGGTGCGGAACACTTCGTCTTTATCGAATACTACGCCGTCGCGGACGGCGTCCTCCTCAACAGAATCTGGGACGTGCTGCGCCAAAAACTTAAAGAGAGGGTGGACGTGCGCATAATCTATGACGACGTCGGCAGCCGCGTATTCTCGCGCGGGATGCGCAGGGAGATGACCGAAGCCGGTGCGCAGGTGCGCGTGTTCAACCGCCTCATATCGCGCTTCACCTTCGCCATGAATTACCGCGACCACAGAAAAATTATAATAATCGACGGCAAAATAGCGTTTACGGGCGGCAGCAACATAGCCGACGAGTACGTGAACGAAAAGCACATGCACGGCTATTGGAAGGATACGGGGCTGATGATGGAGGGCGAAGCCGTCGATGCCATGACGCTCTTCTTTCTCAGGCAGTGGGAGTTCATCACGGGCGAGGCCTTCGATTATTCGCCTTACTTCAACCGCTATGAAAGGGTGCAAAACCCCTATATCGTCGTCCCCTATGTGGACGGCCCCGAATACGAGCTCACCATCTGCAAGAGCGTGTTTGAAAGCGTCATCTACTCGGCGCGCGAAAGGCTGTATATCATGACGCCCTACTTCATCCCCGATGACAGCGTCGTCCACGCGCTCGTAAACAAGGCGCTTTCGGGCGTGGACGTGCGCATAATTCTGCCCTCCGTGCCCGATAAGTACTATGTCTACCTCGTCACGCGCGACAACGCCGAAAAACTCATAAAGTACGGCGTAAAGATATACTATTTAAAGGATTCCTTTGTGCACAGCAAGCTGGTCGTCACCGAAAGCTGTGCCGTGGTGGGAACGGCAAACTTCGATATGCGCTCCTTCTACCAGCAGTTCGAAAACGCCGTGCTCACCAACGACAGGTCGGTGGTGGAGGAGGTGAGCGCCGATTTCGAGCGCACCTTCCCCGATTGCGACAACCCCCGGTCGGCTTCAAAAAACGGGTTGCTGCGCACGGTGGCTATCGCCCTGCTGCGCTTTGTTTCGCCCCTCATGTAGGGTTGCAAAATTCATATAAAATTACCCCGGCCGGGCTGTTGCCCCACGCATATGCCTCAACCAACGGGTATAAATAAGAGATTATCCGTCCGTGTGCGGCGGATAAATTCATGTATGGAGAAGATTTAATTATGAACAAGACAAAGAGACTCATACTGCTCTGGGCGCCCTTTGCGGCCTGCTTCGTGTTCGGCGTGCTCGCCCTCTCGCTGCACCACATTGCCTGTCAGCCCGTCAACAAGGTAATCTACATCCAGGTGCCGGCGGGTATGCTCGTGCCCCTCGTCTTTCCCGTCATAAAGAGGCTGCTCAAAGTCAGGGTGCCCTACTTTATAGAGGTTGTGGTTGCGGTGCAGATAATAATTTCCATCGATCTGGGTTCGGCGCTGCTCTTCTACAACACCCCTTACTATGATAAGTTTCTGCACACCTTTTTCGGGGTATGGTGCGCGCAGCTCGCCTATTACTTTATAAATTACTTCGGCGGCAGGGATATCAACAAGCCTTTCAAACTCGTCCTCGTCGCGCTGTGCGTGTTGGGCGCGGCCGGTGTGTGGGAGATATTTGAATTTGCCATGTCCAACATCATCGAAGGCTACGATCCGCAGGTGTGGCACGCGGCGGTGGAAGGGGGCGCAAACGGCGGCAATCCCCTGTGGGACACGATGTACGATATGATAGTCGCCGTCATAGGTACGGCAATCTTCTATATCACGCTCGCAATAGACGTTGCAACCAAGGGCAAACTCTACCGCGGCACTCTGGATGCGCGCAGGGAGTTTTCTTCGGACAGGGATTCAGAGGCCGTCCGGGCGGAAGGCCGGGAGCAAAATGACCTCTGCAACGGCGCGGAAGAGCGGTCGGAGTGAGCATTTTGCTTGATTTTTTACGCCGAATAGGGTAAAATAGTTAAAAACTATCAGGAGTTTTATGATGGAAGAAAACAATTCTCCCGCGGTATCCGCGCAGCCGGAGGAGGAGCAGGAGCTCTCACTGGAGTACGCCGATAAAAAAGAGGTGGCCAAGGGCGGGCTTCTGGGCTTCTTTATAGGCCTCGCCATAATAGTTCCCGGCGTTAGCGGTTCGGCGGTGGCCATAATCTTTAAACTTTACGAAAAACTTCTCTACGCCTTCGCCAATATTTTAAAGAAGTTTAAAAAGTGCGTGCGCTTTTTGCTGCCCATACTCGTCGGCGCGGTCGTCGGGCTCGCCATCGGGTTCATAGGCGTAAAGGCTCTCATCGCCGTCATTCCGTTTGCAATAGTCGCGCTCTTTGCGGGGCTCATGCTTGGCGCCTTCCCCGCCGTCACAGATCAGCTCAAGGGCGAAAAGATAACCGTTCCCCGCGCGTTGCTCTTCGCCGCCGGGCTGGCGCTGCCTATAGCCTTTTCGGCAATTTCGTGCAACATCGCCACGGGCAACGCCGTGCTCGAAAACGCGCAGTGGTATCACTATATCCTGTTCGTCGTTCTGGGCTACATCGTTGCAATCACCCAGCTCGTTCCCGGGCTTTCCGCCACGGCAATACTCATGATGTTCGGTTACTTCACACCCCTCATCGAGTCAATAAGTATAACATACTGGGGGAGCAATCCCGCAATCTTCGCAATTTACGCCTGCCTCGTCGCAGGTTTTGTGGCCGGGTTGCTGACCGTATCCAAGGCCATGGGCAAGTTGCTGGAAAAGAGGCGCGCTCCCACTTTTTCCGCCATTGCGGGCATGTCGTTGGGTTCAATTATAACCATGTTTTACAACACGGATATGCTCGCCGTGTACTCCGCGTGGGGTACGGGCTTTATGTGGTGGGAACTCGTCCTCGGCATAGCCCTCTTTGTAGGCGGCGTCATACTGGCGTATTTCTTTGTCCGCTACGAGCGCAAACACGGTTAAACCGCAACTTTATCAATATTTCAACAATCACGGCCGCCGCGGATTAAAACTCCGCGGCGGCCGTTGCCATGAAAATCCGCCCTTATTTTCAGTGTGTTTTGATTGGTTATTTTTATATATTTTATAGATACCGAATGCAATATCTTTTCCAGTATAGGAAAAAATATTGAAATTACGTGTAAATAAAATCTTGTTTTTTTGCCGATAACGTGATACACTTATCAAATGCTTTGTACTCCTGCCATGAAAACTCCCCGCCTGCGGCGTCTGCCGCAGGCGGGGAGTCCGATTTGGTTAATAAAAGTTATAACCAAAAAAATGATTGTCCTTTTTCTTATAAATTATAAGTTTTTGGTTTGCAACTCAATTTTCGTATATATAGTAGCTGTAACCCAATGCTCCGTTGTATAGTTTGATTTCTATATATTCGCCGACTTCGGTAGAATGGTATACGTCTGCCGGAACATCGATTTTTGTTTTTGTCTCACCTATCTCGATTTGAAAAGAATAGGATGTCACCCTCCTTGCACCCGATTGAATCTTTTTATCCAATACTTGTACGCTCAATACCGTTGAAGAATCGTCGAATGCGTAATTTACCGTGGCAATAACCGTAAAGGAAATGATAAAACAAAAAACGACCAGCAATATGCAGGATGCTATCAATTCGCCTTTACTTTTTTTAAAATAGTCGATGTTCTTGAAATATTTTATGAAAACTGTCAGAGCGCATATGGATAATATTATTCCGCCGGCTACAACAGGTATCCACATTCCCTGCCCTCCCGTATAGCTCTGCATCGAAGCAATCAGCATGAGTGCTATAAGCATCAATGCCGCGATAGCGGGTTCGTATATTGTAATAAAATAATTCTTGGGAGCCTCTGCATACTTAAAGGCCAGAATAATGAGTAAAATTATTGCGGCAACTAGACTGAAAAATAGCCAAATTGCCCACAGCCTGGCGGATATAAAGGGGCGGACGGCAAACGCCAACGCAAATAAATTGAAATAAGAGAGCGTAAATATCTTTCCGTAAAGGGCGGTCTGCCTCAGAAAGGTTTGTATTGACCTCACAAAGAGCATCAATGCGATTAAAACAATGCCCAGTATATCAAAAAACAGGCAGTCGAAAAAATCATAGGCAAAGAATGAGGAGCCGAAAAACCCTATACAGCAAATGATGGAGATGCCTATAATATAGAATATTTTACATCCGATATCAAGTTTTGATTTTGTCATCTTATTTTTCTCGTCTGCCATATCAACATTATAGTATAAAGCATCAGGATAGTCAAACAGTAGCAAAACCCTTTAAAAAGTCTCCCCCGCGGGCTGCGGCCTTACGGGCCTGTGCGAACTGTAGGGGAAATTCATGCTTTTCACGTAATCTGCGCCACGGCAAAGGGCACCCCGAAAGGGTGCCCTTTGCCGTGGCGCAGAGAGAGGGATTCGAACCCCCGGATAGTTGCCTATCAACGGTTTTCAAGACCGCCGCGTTCGACCACTCCGCCATCTCTGCAGATGCTCTATTATTTTAGCAGAGTTAAAAGGC
>CALVLX010000091.1 GCA_944341195.1 uncultured Clostridia bacterium | reverse complement strand
CGCCCCCTCCATGCTGACATCGGTGGAACACCATAAAATAGAGTGCCTGCCCTCCGTATCCACGATAGCCGACGGCATAGCCGTAAAAGAACCCGGCTCGCTGACGTTTGAGCTGTGCTCCAAATATCTGGACGGCATTGTAACCGTGACGGACGACCAGGTGTGCGCCGCCATACTCGCCCTCATCGAAAAACAGAAGATGATTGCCGAAGGCGCGGGCGCCGTGGGGCTCGCCGCCGTGATGTACGGCAAGATACCGGGCATACGCGGCAAAAAAGTGTGCTGCCCCATCTCGGGCGGCAATATAGACGTGACGATACTTTCGCGCGTAATCAACCGCGGACTTCTGATGAGCGGCAGGCAGTGTTCGCTGACGCTGGAACTTTTGGACAAGCCGGGACAGCTTGTGGGTGTTTCCACCATTATCGCCGGGTGCGGCGGCAACGTTACGGCGGTGCTACACGAGAGAACCAACGAGGGTTCCGCGGTGAACGGATGCTACCTAAAGCTGCAGATCGAGACGAGGGATTTTGAACAGATAAAGGAAATAAAGACAAAGCTGAAGGAAAACGGCTTTAAACTTATATGATGCCGCCCGTTGAAAACAATTGCACGGCAAAGACAACCTGATTTAAAGCGAGGATTGAGACATGAAAACAGTATCTACAAAAGACGCCCCCGCGGCGATAGGACCCTACTCCCAGGCAGTAATAAGCGGAAATTTAGTGTTCGCCTCCGGGCAGATACCCGTAAACCCCTCCACCGGGGCAATCGAAGCTCCGGACGTTACGGGGCAGACTCACCAGGTATGCAAAAATATCAAGGCCCTCCTTGCGGCGGCGGGCACAGACATCGGAAAGGTAATAAAGACGACATGCTTTTTGGCCGATATAGCTGATTTTGCAGACTTCAACGACGTGTACAGAGAGTACTTCACCTCCTGCCCCGCGCGCAGCTGCGTGGCCGTAAAGGACATTCCCAAGGGCTGCCTTGTGGAGATAGAAGTCATTGCGGAGATTTAATATACAATTATATTTTCCGCTAAATTTGTTGACTTATCAACTATAATAATGTATACTTCTGATTACAGATTATTTTTTTGAGGATGACATGAAGACAGCTATTGTAACTGACAGCAACAGCGGCATAACGCAGGCGCTGGCAAAGGAGATGGGCGTATACGTAGTGCCCATGCCCGTACTCATCGACGGCGAACAGTACTATGAGGATATTTCCCTCACGCAGGAAGAGTTTTACGATAGGTTAAAATCGGATGCGCAGGTTTCGACATCGCAGCCCAACCCCTACGACGTTGAGGAACTGTGGACAAAACTTTTAAAAGATTACAACAAAATAATCCACATTCCCATGTCCTCCGGACTTTCGGAGACCTGCCGCACCCTTTCGCATCTGGCGGAATCAAAATATCCCGGCAAAGTTTACGTTATCGATAACCAGAGAATTTCCATAACCATGCGCCAGAGCGTTGCCGACGCAAAGAACATGGCGGACGACGGCAAGACAGCCGAAGAGATACGCGACTGGCTGACGGCGACCAAAATGCAGTCCAGCATATATATAATGGTGGACACTTTAAAGTACCTGAAAAAGGGCGGCAGGCTGACGCCCGCCGTGGCGGCTATAGGCACTCTTTTGAAGATAAAGCCCGTGCTGCAGATTCAGGGCGAAAAGCTGGATCAGTTCAAAAAGGTGAGAAAACTCGCCGATGCAAAGACGGTGATGATAGACGCCGTTAAGGCCGACTTTGAAACGCGCTTTAAAAGTCTGCTTGAAGAGGGCAGGATGACGCTATCCATAGCGCACACGCAGAACTATGCCGAAGCGGAAATCTTTAAAGAGGAAATACAGGCCGCCTTCCCCGGCGTGGAGTTTACCTTTGTAGATCCCCTCTCCCTGAGCGTTTCCTGCCACATCGGCCCCGGCGCGCTTGCCATTGCAGCCTGCGTCAAGTACCTTAAAAAGTAAATTTAAGGGAATTTTGTTTCGTCATTGACTTTTATGGCGGGATGGTATATAATCTAATCAATAAAGAAAACGCCTACGCCCGGGAGGGAAGACATGAGCATCAAAATAGTGACCGACAGCAACTGCGGATATACCGTTGAAGAGGCGCAAAAGCTGGGCATCGAAATTCAGCCCACACCCATACTCGTAAACGGCGAGCAGTACTTTCAGGAAGAAAACCTGCCCATCGAAAAATTTTATGAATACCTGACGGACGACAGCGCAAAGGTTTCCACCTCGCAGCCCAATCCCTACGACGTTGCCGAACGCTGGAGAAGGATACTAAAGGAATACGACGAAATACTCTATATGCCCCTTTCGAGCGGACTTTCCGAAACGGCGCTGGTGATAAAGCATATGGCGGAAACGGAGCCCGAATTTATAGGCAAGGTGTATGCCCTAGACAACCACAGGGTATCCATAACGCAGAAGCAGGCCGTGCTCGATGCGCTGAAGATGATAGGCGAGGGCAAATCTGCAAAGCAGATATACGACTGGCTGACGGCGACGGCGCACACCTCCTCCATCTACATAGCCGTTGCAACCCTGAAATATCTTAAAAAGGGCGGCAGACTGACGCCCGCCGCCGCGGCGATAGGCACGCTTTTAAAGATAAAGCCCGTGTTGCAGATTCAGGGCGAAAGGCTGGATAAGTTTGCGCAGGTGCGCAAGATGAGCGACGCCAAGACGACAATGATCGCGGCGATAAAGAACGACCTTGAGACGAGGTTTGCCGCAGAGCGCAGGGCAGGCAAGATGACGGTGTGCATAGCCCATACGAGATGCTACGAAGAGGCCATGGCTTTTAAAGAAGAACTGACGGCCGCCTTCCCCGACGTGGAATTTACGTTTGTGGATCCCCTATCCCTGAGCGTTGCGGTACACATCGGCCCCGGCGCGCTTGCCGCGGCCTGCGTAATAAAATATTGATTGAAAGACATCGTTTTTCCCTGTCCCGCCGCATTTGCGGCGGGATAAATTTTTTGCACAGATGTTGCAATATAGCCCGCGGCATGTTATAATTATTAAAAACAATGCAGGGAAATTACAGATGACAAAACAGGAACAGGCGCTCTATGAAAAGGTGCTGACCGAAATTAAGTTTTACGACGACGGCTTTACGCTGAAAAATCTTCCGCACCGCGAAGCATACGTCTTTACCTACTCCTTTCTGGAGACCATAACAAGAGAGACAGGCTGCCACGGCTATCTGTTCATAGTATCCGTAACAAAGCTGGAGGAAAAATACGGGGACTCCCTCACTCCGCTCATGTGGGAGATACTGGACAATTTTTTGCTGAGCAACGGGGCGGATAAAGACGTGGCGTTTGCGGCGTTTTACGATTTGGGGCTGCACTTTGCCCGCCGCTCCGACGCGGAGATGATGAGGCAGCTCCTTGCGCCTTCGGTGTACTTTAAAATATTTTACGAGCAGTTTCCGCTGACTTACGAGATAATTTCGCGCTACTGCGGAATAACCGGCATGTACGACAGGCAGATGCTGGTGGCGAAATGCGCTTTAAAGAGGCTTGAGGAGATGGCCGCCCTGCCCGAGAAAGAGCGCACAACCGCAAACGGATATATCGAATCGTGCAACAACGTAGCCGTGCAGATAGCATACGCGGCGGCCGTGACGGCACACCTCGAGCGCTGCTATCTGTGCGAATCGCTCGTCCCCGAACAGCATTCGCCGCGCGTCGCCGAATGGACGCGGATGGAGCCGGACGACCTTAAATACATGCTCGAACAGGGCGCCGGCGAGAGCGCCTGCGGCGCCAACATGCACGACGTTGACCTGGCCGGGAAATACGTTGAGGCGGCGATAAAATATAATCCCGCCTATCCCAAATACCCCTATCTGAAGGCGCGGCTGAAATTTTTCGGCGAACTGCTGGCGGGCAGACACATCAACGCCAAATGCGAACACGAAATAAACGACCTCATCTCCGAAGCGGTGAGCAAGGAGAGTCCTTCGGCTTCCGACTACGAGATACGCATAGCGCGGTACAACGCCTTCCGCGCGCTGGTGCAGAACCATGTGGCCGTGCAGGGCAGCGAGACTAAATTCAGGCGAAGCATACGCGCCGCGCGCGAAAAGATGGACATACTCAACCGCAGAGAGTGTCCCCCCGCCCAGGATCGCCCTCCTCTCGGATACGTCAGGGGCGACGAGTACATATTTATAAGCTACAGCACGCGCGACTTTAAGAACGTGTACATAGATCTGCTGGAATTTGAGCGGCGCGGCATAAGGTACTGGTACGACAGGGGCACCATACCGGGCGAAAAATGGTATGAAGTGGTTGAAGAAAGGGTGAAAAACGCCGCCTGCGTGGTATGCTTTTTGAGTAAAAATTTTATGGCGAGCGAACCCGTTTACAAGGAATTATCCTTTGTGCTCAAATACGACAAGCCCGTCATCTGCGTAGACCTGACGGGGCACAGGCGCATCTCCCGCGCGGTTGCCGACGTTCTGCGCAACGGCCAGAAGGAGATTGCGGAGACGCTCACTTCCAAAAAGATGGACGTACTCTTTAAGGTGTTCGACGACGACGCGGACGTAATTGCGCGCAGCGCCGATCCCGAAATCACCGTGCACATAGACAGGCTGTATCACGTTCTGCGCCAGAAATACGGCGGCACGGTGCGCACGGTGCAGAGCCGCGGAATGACGGTAAAGAACAGCGTTCTGTATGAGGACGGCACGACAAGGCCGAACGAAGATTACTACATTGCCGACAACGCCAACAAGGTGTACATCGTTGCAGACGGGATATCGCGCAGAGCGGCGGAATACGCAAAGTACGGCGGCGAGAGCATAGCCGCGCGCATTTCGCAGCTGCTATGTGAAGAGATGGGCAAATGGCTGGGCGAACACATATCGCTCGTATCCGGCGTGCCGGCGGCCGAACTGCTTATGGCCGAGGCGTTTGAAAACGCAAACAAAAAAATAGCCGTGCTTTTGGACTCCTACGGCGGACGTTTCGACGGCACGGAACGCCCCGGCTGCGTGTGCCTGGCCGCATTTATATTCGACAACAAGCTCATATACGGCAGCGCGGGGGACTGCATGGGAATGCTTGTGCGCGGCAACCAGACTATGGTGTTCAGCCAGAAGCAGACGACATACGCCTTCGATTACCTCAAAAAGGAAAAGGACAGGGATCTGCTGATGAAAAGCTATGTGAACTGCCCCGAAAACGAGTTCGGCTACGGCGTTGCCAACGGCGACGAGAGGGCAAAAAATTGCTTCCGCGTTTCACACATAGACCTCGAGCGGGGCGACGCTGTGTACCTCGTCACCGACGGGCTGAGCGACGTGATACAGTATTTTAAGGGCGCGACGATAAACGCCATGTCCCTTGAGGAGATATCCGAATGCGCCGAAAGGCAGGCCGCCGAGCTTGGCAAGCCCTATTGCGACGACAGGACGATAGTGCGCATAGTTATCGACAGCATAAAGGCCACGCCGGAGCAACCGGAGAACAAGGCGATGAAGGCGGGCTGAAAATACGCGGCTACGCAAAAAGCGCACATAGACGGCTGTGCCGTCTATGTGCGCTTTATCATGCCCGCCCTTACAAATTGCGCATCGGGAAAGTACATTGCGTTGTATATCATGCCCGCAACCAGGCCGGACATCATGAGATAGCTCCACAGCAGGAAGATTATGACCGTGGCGACGGCGCCGTACAGCTTTGAAGGATCGGAAAACTGCAGATAGAGCGTGAATCCCGCCCCGAAGAGCAGCCACAGCGCGGTGGTGAGCAAACTGCCGCACAGCGCGCCCGAAAAGCCGAGTTTGTGCGGACAGGCAAAGATGTTTAAAAATTCGGCTATCACAAAGGCAATGACGACGGAAAAGCATATTCTTACCGCGTCGGCCAGTATACCCGGCAGAAAGCGCGAAAGGAGTCCGCTCCCCGCCACGGCAACCGTGGTCAATACGGTGAGCGCCGCCAGCGTCGCCAGAACGAGCCCCACGGAGGCGAGGCGCAGCCTCAACCCTCCCCTCTTCCTGTCGCAGTCATAAATTATTTCACCGCTGCGCCGCAGATGATAGAAAAAGTTTGCGGAAGAATAGAGCGACGTTGCGATCAGTACCAGCCCCGCGCCCGAAGCGGCATTCTGCGCCGCCTCGTTTAGGTAGCTCAAAAGCTGCTCTATAGCCTCGAAAAAGGCGAGGGAAGACAGGTCGGAAAGATTTATCTTTCCCACCATGAGGGCCAGCCAGAAGAGCGCTGGCGTGATGCTCATCAATAAAAAATATACCAGCGTTCCCGCGATGGTTGAATAACGTTTATCCGAAAAATGCCGGTATATTGCAACGAGCCTGCCCATGATATATATTTTCGGCAACGGACGGTTTAAGTATACCGGGCGATGCCGTTTTTGAATGAGTCCCGTACCCCTTGTTATGTTTAAACCATAACGGGCGCGGCCGCAAAGCGGCCGCGCCCCCCCCCGCCGTCACGTTATGCGCCGGAATTCAGCCGCATCCGTTTATCCGTCTGCAGTAGCATACATAGCAGCCGCCGCTCCGCCCGCAACCGTTTTGCGAACATCCGCCGTAGCAGCCGTAATTCTGCCCGCAATCGTTTTGCGAAGCGCCGCTTCCGCCACACCCGCAGTGAGAGTTGCAGCCGCTGTTTGCATGATTGCAGCCGCCCAGAATATTTAACAGCATGGCAACGGAACAGCCGCATCCGCAGCCTGCGTTTTTGCCATAACCGTTACAGCAATTACACATATTAGAATTCTTCCTTGGTAATGTATTTACAGCCCGAAGTTTTCCCTCCCGGCTATAATTCATTATATGAAGCAATTGCGCCGCCCGTGACAAAAACAGCTCCGCACACAGTCCCGGCGATACAAACAAAGGGACAGGCCGCAGAGCCTGTCCCTTTGTTTTGATTTCCGGTATTGAATTATTTGCCGAAATACCTCTTTAAGAGGCCGGCAAAGCCTGCGCCGTGGCGGGCTTCATCCTTGGCCATTTCATGGACGGTATCGTGAACGGCGTCGAGGTTGAGCTGCTTTGCCCTCTTGGCGATGGCGAGTTTGCCTTCGCAGGCGCCCGCTTCGGCAGCGGCGCGAAGTTCGAGGTTTTTCTTTGTAGAAGGGGTGACGACTTCGCCGAGAAGTTCGGCAAACTTTGCTGCGTGCTCCGCCTCCTCATAGGCATAGCGCTTGAAGGCTTCGGCCACTTCGGGATAGCCCTCCCTTTCGGCCACTCTGGACATGGCGAGGTACATGCCTACTTCGGTGCATTCGCCTGTGAAATGGGCATGGAGGCCGTCCATTATCTCCTTGTCGTCGCACACGCCGTCGCCGACAACGTGTTCACATGCGAACTTGGTCTTTTCCTCTACGGGAACAAAAGTCTTTGCCTTGCATACGGGGCAAACTTCTACGTCATCGGCTACGATTTCGCCGCAAACGGTACATCTTTTCATGTTGAAACACTCCTTAATTGATTTTGTAACTGTATTATAACATATTTAAGACTAAATATCAATAATATGGAGTAAAATTTTTGTGAAAATTTAAAAAAATTTTTATCCTAAAACGAACTTTAACAGCGCGGGATAGCTTGAGACGAAATTTTTTCCGCCCGCCGCGGCGAGCTGTTCCCTTGTTCTGAATCCCCAGAGCACGCTTGCGCAGTCTATCCCGGCGTTGGCAGCCGTGGCTATATCCGCTTCGCCGTCGCCGACAAAGAGGCATTCCTTCCCCCCGACGCCGAGTTTTTTCATTATGTAGAACACTGCGGAGGGATCGGGCTTGAGGCCGAAATCTTTTGTATGCCCCATCACAAGATCGAAGCCGTAGGGGGCGAAAAAGTTTTTGCTCACCTCCTGCGCGGCGTCATCCGGCTTATTGGAGAGCACGGCGGTCTTTATGCCGCGGGACTTGACTTCGCGGAGAAATTCATCCTCGCCTTCATAGAAGGTTGTGAGGGCGTTGTCGCACGCGGCAAAATTTATGCGGTAATAATTGTAGAGTTCTTCAAACCTGTCAAAATTTGCGGGGACGGCTCTTTCGATAAGTTTTCTTGCGCCGTCGCCGACATATTTTATAGTCTGTTCGAGGGTGACGGCCGGGCAGCCGAACGCCGTGAGAGCATCGTTGAGCACTCTGCAGATATCGCGGGAAGTATTGAGCAAAGTGCCGTCCAGATCAAAAATAATAGCCTTATACATATCACATCTTATCGGGCACGCAGAACACGCCTATGGAAGAGAGGGCGGTGACCAGCACGGCGGGCGAAGAGATGAG
>CALVLX010000090.1 GCA_944341195.1 uncultured Clostridia bacterium | reverse complement strand
TGTAACAACGGGCAGTTGCCCGAATTTAGAAAAGGTAATTTATCTTGATTTCTTTTCTGTGCCCTGGGACTTTGGCGGTCAGATATATTTTCCGCAAAAAAGATATGAAACGCTTAAAGCCTATCCGACTTTTGAAATATATGCTCTTCCCGCAAATGTATCCTATTATTACAACTGCGAAAATCCCAAAAACGGCGGATACTATTGGATAGACGATTGCGACTACGGCGGAAAAATCGAATTTATCCCGCCCGAGCCCGAGCGCGAAGGCTACGAATTCGACGGGTGGTATAAGGAGCCGGAGTGCATAAACAAGTGGGATTTTGAAACGGACACGTTGCCTGAAAAGCAGACGGAAATGCAGGAAAATTTATACGGCGAGGAGGAAGAAGTCACCGTCTATCAGGAAACGATTTTATATGCAAAGTGGATAAAGACGGATAGTCCGGATAACTGTTAAAAGGCGGAATGACGCGCGTGTTTGTTGAATGTGCCGTGCGTCTTGGCAATTTATAAGCTGAATAAATAAAATATTAAAAATCAAATGGGAGTAAAATGTTGGAATTAAAAATATGAAAATTAGAAAATTAATAAGTGTTTTTGCTGCGGTATTACTCGGGCTATGCCTATGCCTTTCTTTCGTTGCGTGTGTGCCTCAACTTAAAGGCGAGCCTATCCCGGAATATGTGGATAAGGAATCGGGTGATTTTATGGTTCGCTTTTATGAAAGTTACGGATATTGCGAGATACTAGGGACTTCGGAACAGGGGAACGCACAAAAATATCTTGTTGTGCCTGAATCTATTGAGGGTTTGGAGGTAAAATCATGGGGAGAATATTGGCCGTTGGGCTTTATAATGATGCCCGGACGCTATCAAAATCCTGATATAGAAAGCACGAATTTAGAAAAAATATATTTTAAAAAACTCAAAAATTATTCCACGATTGTGTCATCTTCAAGTTGTCCGAATCTGGATAAACTCATTTATCTTGACTTTTTCTCTGTTCCTTGGGGTTTTAACGAGGATATTTATTTTCCTTTTAAAAGATATGAAACGCTTAAAGCATATTCCTCTTCGGATATAAGGGCTCTTCCCGCAAATGTATCCTATTATTATAACTACGAAAATCCCAAAAACGGCGGATATTATTGGATAGACGATTGCGACTACGGCGGAAAAATCGAATTTATCCCGCCCGAGCCTGAGCGCGAAGGCTATGAATTCGACGGATGGTATAAGGAGCCGGAGTGCATAAACAAGTGGGATTTTGAAACGGACACGTTACCTGAAAAGCAGACGGAAATGCAGGAAAATTTATACGGCGAGGAGGAAGAAGTCACCGTCTATCAGGAAACTATCCTGTATGCCGGGTGGATAAAGACGGATAGCCCGGATAACTGTTAAAAGGCGGAATGACGCGCGCGTTTGTTGAATGTGCCGTGCGTCTTGGCAATTTAATATGGCATTGACGGGCCCGCCGCGGAAAAATTCCGCGGCGGGCTCAATTTATACCGCATTAATTTATTTTACATTCGGCGGGATTTTTTATATAATATTGTAAAATCATCTAAAGTACGGAAATTTATGAAAAAGCCCAACGATAAAATACGCAACTTCTGTATAATCGCCCACATCGACCACGGCAAGAGCACCCTTGCCGACAGGCTTATAGAGCTCACGGGGCAGGTCTCCAAGCGCGATATGGAAGCCCAGCTCCTCGATTCTATGGATATCGAAAGGGAGAGGGGCATCACCATAAAGCTCACCCCCGTGAGGATGTTTTACACCGCCTCCGACGGCGAAGAGTACGTGTTCAACCTCATCGACACCCCCGGCCACGTAGACTTCACATACGAAGTTTCGCGCTCCCTGGCCGCGTGCGAGGGCGCAATCCTCGTGGTGGACGCCTCGCAGGGCATCGAGGCGCAGACGCTCGCCAACGTCTATCTCGCCATAGAAAACAATCTGGAAATTCTGCCCGTCATAAACAAGATAGATCTTCCCTCCGCCCGCCCGGACGAGGCAAAGAAGGAGATAGAGGAAGTGGTGGGGCTGGATGCCTCCTATGCGCCCCTCGTCTCCGCCAAGGAGGGCACAAACATAGGCGAGGTACTGGAGGACATTGTAAAGTACTTCCCCGCTCCCTCCGGCGACGAGGACGCACCCTTAAAGGCGCTCATATTCGATAGCTATTACGATAATTACAAGGGCGTAATACTCTTCGTGCGCATAAAGGACGGCAAAGTCAACGTGGGGGACAGGATAAGGGGATTCCGCTCCGACAAGGTGTACGACGTCGTGGAAGTGGGCGTGTTTGCCCCCGGCATGTCGCCCAAAGACGGCCTGTATGCCGGCGAGGTCGGCTATATCGCCGCGTCGATAAAGTCCATTCAGGATGTCGCCGTGGGCGATACCGTCACCAATGCCGATAACCCCGCGCCCGAGCCTCTGCCCGGGTATAAAAAGGTGCAGTCCGTAGTGTTCTGCGGCATATATCCCCTGGACGGCTCCAAATTCAACGACTTAAAGGACGCCCTCTTAAAACTGCAGCTCAACGACGCCTCGCTCATCTTTGAACCGGATACCTCCGTCGCGCTCGGCTTCGGATTCCGCTGCGGCTTTCTGGGACTTCTGCATATGGAGATAATTCAGGAGCGCATAGAGAGGGAGTTCGGCCTCGACATCATAACCACCGCCCCTTCAGTAAGCTACAAGGTGGTCAAGACGGACGGGGAGCAGTTGTTTGTGGACAACCCTTCCCACCTTCCGCCCCAGTCGGAAATAGATTACATGGAAGAGCCTGTAGTCAAGTGCGATATCTATTCTCCCCCCGATTATCTCGGGCAGATAATGGATCTCTGCCGCGACAAGAGGGGTACGTTCATCTCGATGGACTATCTCGACGCCAACCGCGTGCAGCTCGTCTACGACCTGCCGCTGAACGAAATCATATTCGATTTCTTCGATCAGATAAAGTCGCGCACGCGCGGATACGCAAGTTTCGATTACGAACTCAAGGGCTATCAGCGCAGCAAGCTGGTAAAGCTGGATATCCTGCTCAACGGCGAAGTGTGCGATGCGCTCTCCATGATTGTGCACGAGGACGCGGCCTATGCGCGCGGCAGAACGCTGTGCGAAAATTTAAAGGAGGCCATTCCCCGCCAGCTCTTCGAAGTGCCCGTTCAGGCCGCAATAGGCGGCAAGATAATCGCGCGCGAAACGGTCAAAGCCGTAAGAAAGGATGTACTGGCCAAGTGCTACGGCGGCGATATCACCCGCAAAAAGAAACTTCTGGAAAAGCAGAAGGAGGGCAAAAAACGTATGCGCTCCATCGGCAGCGTGGAAGTGCCTTCCGAAGTGTTCATGCAGATACTCAAGACGAATAAGGATTGATAAAATTAACACAAGCGGTGCCTTGGCCGAAGGCATCCGCTTGCCGTTAGATGAGGAGCGCTGCTCCTCTTGTTGCGATTATTGAGGGCCCGCCATTATATAATCGCAACAATTCACCTCGGGTGAGCTCGCTTGCGCGACAAATTGGGGCGCGCTTAACGGGGAAATCAATTCCCCTTGCGCACGCTAATTTATATAACGCAAAGCCTTGCCTTGCGGCGGCCGCGGCTTCGCGTTAGCCTGGGGAGCGCTGCTCCCTTTGTTGCGGATGCGGCGGCAATTTCAACCGCCCTTAATAATAATTCGCGGCCGTTTTTTTAAACCGCAATTGCGGCGGCCGCGTAAATCATCCTTTGACAATGGAAAATTTTTTTGAAAGAGTTTACAAAGTAGTCTGTTCCATCCCTGCGGGCAAAGTGCTCTCCTACGGCGACGTGGCCCGCCTTGCTGGCAATCCCAAAATGAGCCGTCAGGTGGGCTGGGCGCTGCACTCCAATCCCCGCCCCGGCGAAATACCCTGCCACAGGGTGGTGTTCAGGGACGGCGCTCTGAGTCCCGCGTTCGCGTTCGGCGGCGAGAGTGCGCAGGCCGCCCTTCTGGAGGGCGAAGGCGTGCGGCTCGCGGAGGGAAGAGTGGATATGAAAAAATACAGGTGGCAGATATAAAGGGCCGCATATATGTGGCGGATATTAAATAATCCGGCGCTCTTTTGCGCCGCGGAAAGGTAATAATATGGCAGGAATTTACGTTCACATTCCCTTTTGCAGGAGCAAGTGCCGCTATTGCGACTTTGCGTCCTTTCCCGATAAGATAGGCCTGGCCGAAAGCTACATGGCCTGCGTCTACAGGGAGATGGCCATGCGCGCCCCCGAGCTGAAGGATTATAAATTCGATACCCTCTATATAGGCGGCGGCACGCCCTCCGTAATAGACGAAAGTTACATCGCCATGCTCGTTGCGGCGGCTAAAAAGCACTATAACCTTGCAAAGGATGCCGAAATAACGATAGAAGTCAACCCCGGCACCGTTTCGGCCTCCAAAATAGATCTGTATAAAAAGGCGGGGATCAACCGCTTTTCGGTCGGGCTCCAGTGCGCAAACGATAAAATTCTGGCCGACCTCGGCAGGGTGCACACGCTTAACCAGTTTATAACGTGCGCAAAACTCTTAAAGGGGCAGAATTTTTCGGTTGACGTCATGATAGGTCTCAAGGGGCAGACGCTCGAAGATATCTCGCAGTCGATAGAGGTTGCCGCCATGTACGGCGCCTGCCATATCTCCATGTATGCCCTCACTCCCGAAGACGGCACGCCAATATACACCGATTACCTCAACGGCGAACTGCCCGATGCGGACGAGGTCGCCGAACAGTACGCCTTCGGCGTGAAAAAGCTGAAGGAACTGGGGTTTGAAAGGTACGAAGTTTCCAACTTCTGCAAAAAGGGCAGGGAGAGCCGCCACAACCTCAATTACTGGCGGCGGGGCGAATACGCAGGCTTCGGCGTCTCGGCCTCCGGCCACATAAACAATGTCCGCTATACCAATACATTCGATCTCGACGAATATTTCAAGTGTATAATTTCCAATCACTTCGCCGTCATCGACAGGGCGGAGATCACCCCGCCCGAACAGCGCGACGAGTACGTAATGCTCGCCATGCGCACGGCAAGGGGGGTGGACACGCGCGAGTACGAAAGTCTGTTCGGCGTGCCTTTCGCGCGCGAATATGAGGCGGCCATTCAAAAGAACAGGGAATTTTTGGATATATCCGCAGACCGCGTGCGCATAAAGGACGAGTATCTCTTTGTGCAGAATACCATAATAATTGACTTTCTGGAGACGTAAAGAGTGCAAAAATTCACGTGTTCGCCCGCGCATATGCGCGATTTAACACAGATTATGTCCGTCATCGAAGATGCCCGCGCCTTCATGGCGTCATACGGCAGCCCGCAGTGGCAGGACGGCTTTCCCGACAGTGCCTTCGTTGCGGAAAAGATATCCCGCGGCGCAATGTACGCCGTGCGTTGCTGCGGCAGGATTGCAGGCGTGTTCTCCGTCGTCGGGGACGAGCCCGACTACCGCGTCATAGACGGCGCGTGGCTGACGGAGGGCAACTACCTTGCCGTGCATACGGTGGCCGTCGCCGGCGCATTCCGAGGCTGCGGCTGTGCAAAATTCATCTTCTCCAACGTATTCGCCATGGCCGCGGAGAGGGGAAGGGGCAGCGTGCGCATCGATACGCACGAAATGAACGCGCCCATGCGCTCCCTCCTTGCCGCGCTGGGGTTTTCGTACTGCGGAACGATCACTCTGTCCTCGGGCGGCGGGCGCATGGCGTTTGAAAAGCTCATTTAATCTTTTCGTTGTGTTTTAAAGGGGCGTTCGTGCTGCAATATGGCGGCACGAACGCCCCTCTTTTCCTGACTGCGGATGGCTTTGCTCCGCAGTTCATCCCTTTAGGGTTCGTTCGGCTATCACGCTTCCGCTCTCCCCGTCAACGAGGTATGCTTTGGTGTCGCCCTCTCTGTCCGCCACGCCCACATAGTAGTAGCACTTGCCCCCGTCACAGATCAGTCGCACGTATATTTCACCCTCAAAATTTACTCCGTCGGTCAGGTCTTCAAAGGTCTGCCCGTCGTATTGCCGCGCGCATTCCAGCGCCTCCTCGCACGATATCACGCCCGAATACAGCACGCTCGGCGCATCCAGTTCGCGCGATGTGTCGCCGTATTCCAGCTCTATGTGCGCGCTCTCGCCCAAATCCCCGCCCGAAAAACTCATGTAGTAGCTGTTCGTCACGGACATATAGCTCATCTCGCCGCCCTCTTCGCCCAGCCGCACGTCCACACTCTCGGGTGAGGAGGTGAAAAACTGTACGAATATTTCGCACACGTCCTGCATCTCGCCCTTGAATCCGTCCGAAAGGTAGGGGTTTTCGCGCGAAGATAGGTTTACCTTCACGCTTATGTCGTCGTCCTCGTAGAGGTAGGTCTTGAACCGCCGTTCGGAGATAAAATCGGAGTAATCGATTTCCCTTGCGCAGGCGGCAAAGGCCGCCGCGCACGCTGCCGCTGTTACAACTGCCGCGGCGCAGTAAATAAATTTTCTCATATTAAAAAGATATTGCGCCCGCCCGCCGATATTCCTGTTTTTTGCAAATAACCCAAAAAAATATAATGAAATGCGTTCGCACGTGCAAAAGTATATTGCCCTTATTTTGTTGATTTTTGTAATGCTATATGGTAAAATTATAGCGTAATACAAAGGAACGCTTGCGCCTGGGTGCGCCCGGACGCATATGCGGCTCAACTCAAGTGAAGGATTTTGTTGTAAAGACTGCGGTCAAGACGTTCTTAATAATTCTTGCGATAGTCGTCGTGGCATTCGGCGTCTTCAATTTCGCCTGCCCCCAGCACATGGCCACCTTTTCGGAACAGATAGGCAATTACACCATGGCTGTGCGCTATGCCGCGCTGCGCTATTCCTATTCGGGCAGCACTTACGATCTCGCCCGCTGCGTCGAAGACTCCATTCTCGCGGCCGACGGTTCGCCCCGGTCGGATGCCAACGCCCTCATCGTCGAGTACGGCAACCAGTTCTTTGAAAAGGACGACTGCGAAAAGGTGCTGCGCGATCTCACCGAGGAGAGGGGTATCGATTACACCGCCCTCTTCGGCAACAATCTGGTAAACGCCCGCTATTACACGGGCGACTTTGCGGGTGCGCTGTCGCTTGCAGTGGAACTCAACGGCAGCACTTCTTTTGTCTACGGCAACGCGCTCATGTCCCTCACGGCAAAGGTCGTCGGCGCGCAGGACGCCGCAAACGCCCCGGCTCTCCTCGAAGCCCTGAACGGCATAACCCCTTCGGATGGCGGCGAACAGTCCGTTCTCGATTCCATTAAGGATAGCGTTCGCGCCCTCATATCCCCGCAGTAATGCGCAAATTTTTCTTGTAACCGAGGCTGCCGCCCGTCCGCGGAGCGTGTGCCCCTGTTGATTTTATTTGATATCAAAGTTGTGTAATGCGCCGCGCAGCCGGCGTTAAAATTTTTTATCAAGGATGTGTCCCATGCAACATCAAAGAGTTCTCATTCTCGATTTCGGCGGGCAATATAACCAGCTTATCGCAAGGCGCGTGCGCGAACTCAACGTCTTCTGCGACCTCGTTCCCTCCGATATCTCCTTAAAGGAAATAGAGCGGTATGCCCCCATAGGCATAATATTCACGGGCGGCCCCAACAGCGTCTACGATGAAAATTCGCCCAAGATAGACAGGGGAGTGTTCGAGCTCGGCATTCCCGTCCTCGGCATATGCTACGGCTGTCAGCTCATGGCGTACATGCTGGGCGGCTCGGTCGAGCGCGCAACCACTTCCGAATACGGCAAGGTCGAAGTTTCTTACCGTTCCTCCCTCCTCACGGTGGATATGCCCGCGTCGGCCGTCTGCTGGATGAGCCATACCGACAGGATTACCCGTCTGCCCGCAGGCTTTAAAATGCTTGCGGAGAGCAACAATTGCCCCTATGCGGCCTTCGGCGACGAGAAAAAGAAGCTGTACGGCGTGCAGTTTCACCCCGAAGTCAACCACACCTTCAAGGGCAGCGTGATATTAAAAAATTTCCTGTATAACGTCTGCGGCGCCGCGGGCGACTGGACTATGTCCAACTTTGTGGCGAGCCAGATAGCTTCGCTCAGGGAGAGGATAGGCGATAAAAAGGTGCTGTGCGCCATGTCGGGCGGCGTCGATTCCGCCGTTGCGGCAACGCTCATCCACAGGGCGGTCGGCGATCAGCTCACGTGCGTGTTTGTCGATCACGGCCTTTTGAGAAAGTACGAAGCCGAAGAGGTAATGTCAGTATTCAGGGACGGGCTGGGCATGAACCTCATAAAGGCGGACGACGGCGAAATTTTCCTCGGCAAACTTGCCGGAGTCACCGAACCGGAGCAAAAGCGCAAGATAATAGGCGAACAGTTCATCCGCTCGTTCGAAAAACAGGCAAAGGCCATAGGTAAGGTCGATTTCCTCGTTCAAGGCACCATATATCCCGACGTAATCGAAAGCGGCAAGGGCAAGAGCGCCGTCATAAAGTCCCACCACAACGTCGGCGGGCTGCCCTCCGTCGTCGATTTCAAGGAGATAATAGAACCCCTCCGCGATCTCTTCAAGGACGAAGTCAGAAAAGTAGGCTTCGAACTCGGCCTGCCCAAAAACGTAGTCATGCGCCAGCCCTTCCCCGGGCCCGGACTTGCCATAAGGATAATGGGCGAGGTCACGCGCGAAAAGCTGGAAACGCTCCGCGATTCGGATTATATCCTGCGCGATGAAATTGCCAAAGCAGGCCTCGATGACAAGATATGGCAGTACTTCACCGTCATCACCAATTCCAAAACCGTGGGCGTGCAGGGCGACTTCCGCACCTACGAAAACGTCGTCGCCATCCGCGCCGTCACCTCGCTCGACGCCATGACGGCCGACTGGGCTCGCATCCCCTATGACGTGCTCGAAAAAATATCCACAAGGATAGTCAACGAAGTAAAGCGCGTCAACAGGATTGTTTATGATATAACTTCAAAACCCCCTGCAACAATAGAATGGGAATGACAAACACACTTATACATCGCAATACATTGTCGGGCTTGCGCGCTCCTCGGTCACTTACGTCCGTGTAAGCTCCCTTCGTCGTTTGCGCGCCCTCCGCGTCTTGCTCGCATCATTGTGCTTGTCAGGCTTCGGCTTCGCCGAAGTACAATAAGGCTTGCGTGAAGGCGTGACTTCGCTTGCGACGTTAAGTTGTGTATTAACGCGCATTGTGTATAAGGGTATACATACCAAATACGCCGTTGGTTTCGGTGGCATTATAAAATCAATTTTGCAGGTAACCGAAAATCGATTGACTTTATAGCCGCGAATACATATAATAACAACGCGACGTCGGGGTGTTCCGGCCGGACATTTTAAGTCTATTCGCATTTGACGGGTAACGCATGTTGCCCGTTATTTTTTTGCTTGTCTTTACCGCGGCGTATTCTATCCGTATTTTGCTTATTAAGCCGTGTATTAGTTTTACCTAGATTATTTTTCCTTTACAGGCTTGCCGTTTTTCGTTTTACAAAGGCGGCTTTAAGGCTGCCTTTTTTGTGTCAAACGATTGCCATTTTGTCCATAAATTGATATAATGTCATCGTAACATACAGTCCGTCGCCGGCGGTTCGGCAGGCGGCTGAAATTAATATGCCAAGGAGAAAAATATCTATGCAGAACAACAAGCGTCCCGAAAGTCTTGCCCGCATCACAACGGCGGCGGCTGCCGAAAAGTTTATAAACGAACAGATTGCCGAAGTGCGCGCGCAGGTCGGCGATAAAAAGGTGCTTCTGGCTCTTTCCGGCGGCGTCGATTCGTCCGTCGTGGCCGCGCTCCTCATCAAGGCGATAGGCAAACAGCTCGTCTGCGTGCACGTCAACCACGGGCTTCTGCGCCAGGGCGAACCCGAACAGGTAGTCGAAGTCTTCAAGGGGCAGATGGATGCCAATCTCGTCTATGTGGATGCGGCCGACCGCTTCCTCGATAAACTCAAGGGCGTCGCCGATCCCGAAACAAAGCGCAAGATAATCGGCGCCGAGTTTATAGAAGTTTTCAAGGAGGAGGCCCTTAAGCTCGAAGGCGTAAAGTTCCTCGCCCAGGGCACAATCTATCCCGATATAATCGAAAGCGAAAAGGGCGTAAAGGCCCATCACAACGTCGGCGGTCTGCCCGAACAGCTCGGCTTCGAACTCGTAGAGCCTTTAAAGTTCCTCTATAAGGATGAAGTCCGCGTCGTCGGCGACGCGCTCGGGTTGCCCGCAAACATGGTCTATCGCCAGCCCTTCCCCGGCCCCGGCCTCGGCGTAAGGTGCCTCGGCGCAATCACGCGCGACAGGCTGGAGTGCGTGCGCAAATCCGATGCCGTACTCCGCGAAGAGTTTGCAAAGAACGGCCTCGAAGGCAAAGTGTGGCAGTATTTCACCGTCGTGCCCGATTTCAAGTCCGTCGGCGTAAGGGACGGCAAGCGCACCTTCGCATGGCCTGTCATCATCCGCGCCGTAAACACCAAGGACGCAATGACGGCAACGGTGGAAGATGTTCCCTTCGAACTCCTTCAGCACATCACCGCCCGTATCACTGCCGAAGTCGAGGGCGTGAACAGGGTGCTCTATGACCTCACACCCAAGCCCGTCGGCACGATCGAATGGGAGTGATATAATTGACTTTTTATAGTGCGCTTGCGGGTGCATATCAACTGTATTTTTAAGGAATTCCTTACAAGTAAGGAGAAAGAATTCATGCAATACCGCGTATTCGGCAATAAAATTGTGGCCAGGATAGATAAGGGGGAGGAGATAATCGCCTCCCTCGTGCGGCTGTGCTCGGCCGAAGATATATCTCTTGCCTCCGTCTCTGCGATCGGGGCGGTGGGGGCATTCACCGTCGGCGTGTTTTCGCCGGAGGATAAAACATATA
>CALVLX010000089.1 GCA_944341195.1 uncultured Clostridia bacterium | reverse complement strand
GCATTTATTGTGTTCAGTGGGACATAACCCAGGCCTTCACCTGGCTGTGTTCTATGGGGAAGATATCCTCGGTGGGGTACTTTGAATGCTTGCCGCCGTTTGTGTATATAAAATATTCACCGCCGTTCGTTATGTACAGAGTCTCTTCATACCCCTGATCCGAACCGTATGCCCCGTATGTGAACTTCTTGTCGATTGTTGAGCCTTTTGTGTCGTACACAATGCCGTTTATATTCTTTTTCATCACCATTTATCCTCCGTCTGCACTTTACATGCAGTGTTTTTAGTTTATCACTGTCGCGCATCAAAGTCAAAGATTTTAATATGTATGTAATGTTATGCTCCGTATTTTATAATAATACACAATTTGTGTTATTATTTTTACAGCTTGTCGCCCGCGTCTTTAAAATCTGTCAAGTAAAAATGCTTGACAAGATTTTTAAGATGCGCTATAATCTGTAAGTACTTATGAATAAACTTGAATTCATGCGCCTTTGGGATGTCTATGGCGGACTGCTTACGCCCACACAGCGCGAGATGACGGATATGTATTTCAATCTCGATCTGACCGTCTCGGAGATAGCCGAGCAGAAGGGCATATCCCGTCAGGCCGTTTCGGAATGTCTCGCGGGATGCAAAAGGCAGCTTGAAGAGTACGAGGGCGCTCTGCATCATTCGAAATTTTTTTTCGAAGGCGATTTGAGGCTATCGCTCGTGCTCACGAAAGCGGGGCGCTGGGCGGATGAATTTTTGACATTGCACCCCGAATATGCCGCAGATATCGCCAAATTAAGGGAGATATTGGGCGGCGACTATACCAAAGATATACAAAGCGCTTTCAGGGACAACGTATGGCATTATTCTCATCTCTATCCGAAAGATTAAATCATATATTTTCCAAGCTGACAAAGCACGGGAGACTGACGGAACTTGAAATCAAGACGGCCATGCGCGAGGTGCGCGTAGCCCTCCTCGAAGCCGACGTCAACATTCAGGTTGCCAAAAAGTTCTGCGCCGACGTATCCGAAAAGGCTGTCGGCCAGGAGATATTGAAGAGTCTCAACCCCGCGCAGCAGGTAATTAAGATAGTCAACGAACAGCTCATCGAGCTGATGGGGCCGGGCAACGCCAAACTCAACGTTTCGCCCAAGCCGCCCACAGTCATCATGATGTGCGGACTTCAGGGCGCGGGCAAGACTACTCTTTGCGGCAAACTTGCCGTGCTTTTAAAAAAGGGGGGCAAAAAGCCCCTGCTTGTCGCAGGCGACATATACCGCCCCGCGGCAATCACCCAGCTTCAGGTAGTCGGCAAGAACGCCGGAGTCGAAGTGTTCCAAAAGGGCACGCAGGATCCCGTTAAAACGGCGCGCGAGGCCGTCGATTACGCCCGCTCCATGGGTTACGACACCGTAATCATAGATACCGCCGGCAGGCTGGAAATAGACGAAAAACTCATGCAGGAGCTTGAGCGCATAAAGGCCGCCGTGGAGGTTTCGGAAATTCTCCTCACCGTCGATTCGATGATGGGGCAGGTGGCAGTAAACGTGGCCAAGACCTTCAACGAGAGGCTGGAAGTCACGGGCATAGTGCTTACAAAGCTGGACGGCGATACGCGCGGCGGCGCGTGCCTTTCCATAAAGGCCGTCACGGGCAAGCCCATAAAGTTTATCGGCGTGGGCGAAAAGCTGACAGACCTCGAATATTTCTATCCCGACAGAATGGCTTCGCGTATACTCGGCATGGGCGACGTTCTGACGCTCATCGAAAAGGCGCAGGAAGCCGTCACCGAGGAGCAGGCCAAAAAGATGCAGAAGAAGATGCTCGAAAACGCCTTCACTTTGGAGGACTACCTCGAGCAGTTCGAAAGCATGAAGAAGATGGGCGGCGCGCAGGCGCTCGTCTCCATGATGCCCGGCCTCGCCGGAAAGGTGAAGGAGGGGGACATAGACGAGGGCAAGATGGAGCGCACAAAGGCCATAATTCTTTCCATGACCAAAGGCGAGCGCACCGATCCTTCCATAATAAATTCTTCGCGCAAAAAGCGCATAGCGGCGGGTTCGGGCACTACCGTGCAGGAGATAAACCAGCTTTTAAAGCAGTTTGACCAGACCAAACAGCTCATAAAACAGCTCAAGAGCGGCAAAAAGAGATTGCCCTTCATGAGGTAAAGGGCGGCCGCATTTAAATCTAACGGCACTATGGCATATAAAGTTATTTCCGCAGCCCCGGCGAAGGAAGCCGCAAGCCGCGGAAAAGACATGCCTTTGCAATATAACTTACGTCAATAATTTTTATAGGAGAAAACAAAAATGGCAGTAAAAATGAGACTCACCAGAATGGGCGATAAGAAATCCCCCTTCTACAGAATCGTCGTCATCGATTCCAGAAAAGCACAGTCGGGCGAATACATCGATAAGATCGGCTATGTCGATCCCTTAAAGAATCCCGCAGAGATCAACATCGATGTCGAAAAGGCAAAGAGCTGGCTGGCAAAGGGTGTTCAGCCTACCGAAACGGTAAGGAGCTACCTCGTAAAGGTCGGCGCAATGGAACAGCCCAAAAAGCTCTCCGCGCCCAAGACCAACGACAAGAAAAAGAAGAAGGACTAATTTTTTTTGAACGGTTGAGGCGCGCACGGCGCGCCGTTATATAAAAATTCAGGCGCCGTCATCCGCATTTACCGCGCCACGGAGAATTAATTATGTTAGATCTTATAAAGTACATTGTAGAGCAGTTCGCCGATAAAAAGGACGAAATCGAATACAAGGTAGAGGAAAAGGAAAACACCATCGAAGTCACTGTGCTCCTCGCCGAAAGCGACATGGGCAAGGTCATAGGCAAGCAGGGCAAGATCGCCAAGGCGATGCGCACCCTCGTCCGCTATGCCACCCCCCGCGACAGCAAAAAGTACGTGATAGAGATCGAAGAAAAAGAGGCATAACCTCCCGTGTACAGCAATTGCCGCGCCGCACTATGCGGCGCGGCATATTAAAATTAAAAAAAATTGCATTTTGCGGCGGATGAGTTTGCGCCGCGCATATTGCGTTTTTAAAGGTTGACCGCATGGAAAAGACGTTGAACGTTGCAACTGTATTGAAGCCGCAGGGCATACGCGGCGAAATAAAGGTAAAAACTCTTACGGACAGCGCGGAAGATATGCGCGCCTTTGCTCGCGTGTTTATAGACGGAGCGGAGTACAAGGTGCTGTCCGTCCGCCCCGCGGGCGACTGCGCGTACCTCACTTTGCGCGGCATTGCGGATAGAAACGCGGCAGAGCTGCTGCGCGGCAAGGACGTCATAGTTCTGCGCGAGGACGCGCCCGAACTGCCCCAAGACACCTTTTATCTGGTTGACATACTGGGGTGCGAAGTCGTCACCGAAAAGGGCAAAACACTCGGTACAATATGCGATATAACGCCTGCAAAGACGGATATATACGTCATCGAAAAGGATGGCGGGCGGATAACTTTTGTCGCCGCCGAAGGCGTCATCGAAGATATCGATGTGGAGGCCAAAAGGGTTACTGTTAACAAAAAGCGCTTTGACGAAGTGGCCCTCTGTGACTGACGCGGACAGGGCGCCTTTTCCGGGGCGCCGCTGCGCATTCAAAGGCCGCGCCCGCACGCGGCGACGGCGGTGTTTTAAATATGAAGATTACCATTCTCACCCTCTTTCCCGAAATGTTCGCGCCCCTCAAGATGAGTATAATCGGGCGTGCGGCCGGGAGGGGAAAATTAGATATAGATATAGTAAACATACGCGACTATACGCAGGATAAGCACCATTTCAAGTGCGACGACTATCCCTTCGGCGGCGGCGCCGGCATGGTGATGATGCCCCAGCCGATAGCCTCCGCCATAGAGGCCGTCGATCCCGGGCACGTGGCGCGGCGCATATACATGTCGCCGAAGGGCGCAACATTCACCCAGGCAAAGGCGTTCGAGCTCACCGGCTATGAACATCTCGTGCTGCTGTGCGGCCACTACGAAGGCGTCGATCAGCGAGTCATAGATATGTTTATCGATGAGGAGATATCCATAGGCGACTACGTTCTCACGGGCGGCGAACTGCCCGCAATGGTGGTGTGCGACTGCGTTGCGCGCTACATCGACGGCGTGCTTTCGGATGGCTCTCTCGTAGATGAGAGCTTTGCCGACGGCGCACTGGAATACCCCCAGTACACCCGTCCCGCAGTGTTCCGCGGCGTGTCCGTGCCCGAAGTCCTGCTCTCCGGCGACCACGCCAAAGTTGCCGAGTGGAGGAGGGCGGAAAGTTTAAAGCTGACAAAAAAGCTCCGCCCCGACCTGCTTCAGGGTAAGTGATCGCGCGGGGTTATGATGAATCCTATGGCAACCGGGCTTTGAGATTTCTCC
>CALVLX010000088.1 GCA_944341195.1 uncultured Clostridia bacterium | reverse complement strand
GTGCATACAGGCGATGGTGCAAGGGCTGCCGTGCGCAGCAATGTGCAGGAGTATGTAAAAGGTAAGCTGTATATCACAAATAAACGTGTGATATTTTCGGCGGACAAGGGGGCTTTTCATAAGCCCGTCGCAAGTATTGTTTCTTATGCGGAAGAAGCAGGCTGCCTGGTTTTACAATTCAATAATATGAGTTGCAGACTTTATTTACAGTCGTTGCATTGTGCGGTAAGGGTTTTGGAATACATTTTGTGAGTAAGTTATGGAAAATTTAAAGAAAGGATCGGAAGTTATATTAAAAAACGGCGAAAAAGCAACCGTTGTCAGGACGATCGGCAACGGCGGGCAGGGCGTTGTTTATGAAGTATTGTATCGGAATAAACCGTATGCACTGAAATGGTATCGTCGCGAATATCTGAAAAATATCGATCAAAAGGAATTTTACGGGAATTTATGCGACAATCAGGCCGCAGGGGCGCCTTCCGATAATTTTTTGTGGCCGCTTGAAGTAAGCGGGTATACGGAAAATTCTTTCGGGTATCTTATGCCCCTTCGCCCGAAGGAGTATAGCGATTTTTCGTCTATACTCAATGCAAAGAAGAGGTTTGCGAGTATACGCGTACAGATAGCGGCGGCAAACAATATATGTAAAGCATTTCAGTCTTTGCACAGCCAGGGATATAGTTATCAGGATATCAACAACGGAAATTTTTTCATTGACGTAAATACAGGCGCTATCCTTATTTGCGATAATGACAATGTCGCTCCGTGCGGCACATGGATGGGCATGGCCGGCAAGGATCGCTATATGGCTCCTGAAATCGTTTTGCGAAAAAAACATGCGGGAATGGAGAGCGACCTCTATTCGCTTGCCGTTGTGCTGTTTATGATTTTCTTTGTTGCGCATCCGCTTGAGGGGCGGGCAGTACATTCATGTCCCTGTTTGACGGCGCAGTATATGCGTTACTTTTATGCGGAGCACCCGGTTTTCGTATACGATCCGGTTGAGGCATCAAATCGTCCCGTGGCGGGGATCGACAACAACGTTATTCGCTTATGGAATTGTTATCCGAAATCTCTCAGAGCATTGTTCGAGCGCACATTCACCAAGGGTTTGTTTGAAGAAGGGTACCGTGTGCGCGAGAATGAGTGGATAGACTGTTTCAATGAGCTTGATAATTTACTCGTAACATGTCCTCTTTGCGGAGGGGAACAGTTTTACTCTTTTACCAATGACGGCGCGATAGATTTTGTATGTGAAGATTGCAAAAAAAGAATCCGGAAGCCATTTTTGTTGCAGGGGAAGAGGAGTAAAAAGGTTTTATATCCAGGGGCCGTTTTGAAGTATTCGGATATATCCTATACGGATGACGAAAGCATTTGCGGAGTTGTGGTCGAAAGCCACAAGCGTCCCGGGCTTTGGGGGCTTCGCATCCGTGAAGATATAAAGTGGGAAGCAAAGTATTCTAACGGCGTCATCAAAAAAGAAGGCAAGGTCATTCCGTTGTTTCGGGACACGGAATTGACCATACAAGATCAAAATATGAAAATTTTAATTTGAGGTGTTTAAGTTGAAAAACGTATTTGACAGTATTGAAGGTATCAAAAAAAGAACGGCGATAGTGTTTTTCATTATCGACCAGTCCGGCAGCATGAGCGGGAAAAAGATAGGCTCTGTCAATCACGCAATGGGTGAATCTATTCCGGAGATGTGTAAACTCGTGGAGGATAACGCCGATGCCGATCTGTGTATAGCCGTGCTTGCGTTTTCGAATGGTGCTATTTGGTTGACTTCGCAGCCTGTTAAAATCAGAGAGTATCATTGGAATAATCTGTCGGTTATGGGGTCCACGGATATGGGATGCGCCTTTCAGGAACTGAACGGCAAATTAAAAAAAGAAAGCGGGTTCATGAAGAGCGCTTCGGAAAGTTATGCGCCCGCATTTGTCCTGATGTCTGACGGGCAGCCGACAGACTCCTATAAAATGAAATTGAAAGAATTGCAGAAAAACGGCTGGTTTAAGTATGGCTTAAAAACTGCCATTGCAATCGGTAATGATGCCGATAAAAAAATGTTGGCGGAGTTTACGGGGAACGAGGAAAGCGTGATCGAGGTTCATAACGCAAAAGATCTTGCAAGAGTTATCAAGTTTGTATCGGTTGCAAGTTCGCAGATCGTTACAAGTGCATCGAGCGCCGTGCAGGGAGCGGCCGATCAGACAGCGGCGACGCCGATCGTAACCGTACCCGCGGATTTATTGAGTGGTTATGATGAGTTCTAAAAAATATTCGGCTTTCTCATTCAGTCAAATCGGGGCATCGCATTGTAAAACCGGGAAAGAGTGCCAGGATGCAAGTCTTGCTTTTCACGGATACGATTATGCGGCCGCCATTGTTTGCGACGGACATGGCGGAGATAAACATTTCAGAAGCGGCGTTGGAGCGCGTTTGGCTGTTGAGGCAGGCAGAGACGCCATTCAGCAATTTGTATCTGAAAAACGCCGCTTCCGTCAAAATATTTCCGAAGAAGAGATTTCGCACCTCGGTAAAAGCATTATTTTAAGTTGGCGGATGAAGGTGGCAGGGCATATATGTGAGAATCCTTTTTCTGTTGCAGAGCAAAAAATTTTAAGTCCAAATATACCCTTCGATCAGGAGAGGAACGGATTGACTGCATATGGGACAACTTTTTTAGCTGCTATATTGTGCAGAGAGTATCTATGCCTTTTGCAGCTCGGCGACGGGGATATTCGTGTTTTTTCAGAGAAAGGTTGTATTGTGCCTATGCCGCCAGATAATAGGTTGCAATTCGGGGCAACGACTTCTCTTTGCGATTTGGATGCGTATGCAAATTTGCGGACGAGGGCGATTAACATAAAGGGAATCAAAGGTTGTTGGCTGTCATCTGACGGGATAAAAAA
The DNA here is from genome assembly GCA_944341195.1 of uncultured Clostridia bacterium. Classification (GTDB taxonomy): domain Bacteria; phylum Bacillota; class Clostridia; order Christensenellales; family Borkfalkiaceae; genus Coproplasma. The sequence continues at coordinate 9,949 of CALVLX010000088.1, read as the reverse complement.
CTCTTTCTGTGATGAAAAAGATTTTATTGCATTTATCAGGATGGTAAAAAAAGAATATCGCGAAAAAAATTTTTTGGTTTTCAGTAAAGAAATAAAAGATTTTTTGCCTGCACTGACAAAAAGAGGAAGCGGCGACGATCTTTCGATAGCTTATATCACCGGTTGAAACATTATTGCTCATAAGCAGAAAAATTTTTCCCTGAATAATTTTTAAAATGTTAATTACAATGTTTTTCTTTTCTATATATAGGTACAATCAATTAAAACCAAGGAGGAGAAAAACGTTGAGAAAGTATTATGAAGTTGTAGCAAAGTGCGGGCATGTGGGTAAAAGGTTTTACTATCGCGGCGTGTTCTATGTGCGGGCGGAGAACGGCAGAGAGGCGGCGAGTATAGTTCGTCAATTTCCGCGTGTGAAACACGATCACCAGGATGCAATATTGCAGGTGTCAAAGGTTACGGTAGAGGAATATTTAGAGGGGAAGGCGCGTGTCGCAAACGAAGCGTATTTTAAATGCGAGAGTATTCAGGAACAAAATATTTATTGGGCAGAAATTAGTTGCAATATATTCCCCGAAAAGAGGTACCTGGAAGAGAAGACCATAAAAACTCGTCAGCGCCGCCCGCATAAGGACAAGCCGTTTAACTGGCGTAATTTTGACTGGGATGACGCGGCATGAAAAAACGAGCATATACAAATAAAGCAACAGGAGAAAGGCATGAAAGGTTTTGAAAGTATAGCCGGTTACGATAAGGAAAAGGAAGAATTGCTGCAACTGCGCAAGTGTCTGCATAACTTCGAAAAGTATCGCGAAATGGGGGTTCGCATTCCCCGCGGGCTTATTTTGTACGGGGAACCGGGAGTGGGCAAAACGGTGATGGCTCGCGCCATTGCGGATGACGGCATACAACTTATCGAAGTGCGCGCGGCAGATTGTTGCGATGAAACTGCCGTAGAAAAGCTGCAGAGCGCATTCGAAGAGGCAAAGTGTCATACGCCCGCAGTACTGCTGCTGGATGAGCTCGATAAAATAGCGGGTGGCAGCCGCCACTATTTTATGGAGGGGAATGACATCATCCGTAAAATATTGTTGCAGGAAATGGATAAGCTGGCGGAAAGTGACGGCGTTCTCGTTGTGGCAACGTGTAACGATATCGGGTGTTTGGGCGATGCCCTCGTGCGTTCCGGCAGGTTCGACCGTCAGCTCGCTATAGATTTGCCCGACGAAAAGGAACGAAAAAAGATATTCACTCAATATTTCGCCAGACAGAAATTGGACAACGAGTTGGATTTCGGGTATCTTTCGCGCATCACTCTCGGCTATACGGGCGCAGAGATCGAGTGCATCGTCAACGAGGCGGGACTTCTCGTTATGGACAAGAGAAGGCGCACCGTTCGGCAGGAGGACGTGCGTAAGGTAATGAACCGCCTGGCGTTTCACGGACAGGAGTCGGAGAACAAAAGTTGCAGCCCTATGGTTGCCGTACACGAGGCGGGGCACGCCTTGGTTGCGCTCGCGCTTGCGCCTGAATGTATATATGGGGCGAGTATTCTTGCACAGGGCGATACGAACGGGCATATTCAATTTATCTGCAACAGCGCCGAACCTGCCAGCGTCGAATCGGAAGAGAATGCGATCGCCGTACTGCTTGCGGGCCGGGTTGCAGAGCGCAGAATGTTCGACCAGATCTTTCTCGGCTCTTCTTCCGATTTGCGGTGCGCATGGGAGAAAGTAATAAAACTTCTTACGCGGCACGGCGCATACGGGTATGAATATCTGGCGGGAGGGCGTATCGGCTCCGGTACGGAAGCGGAATTATCCATAGAAAAGAAGGCGGCGGATATTCTGCAAAGGCTGGATTCGCGTGCAGAGGATATACTTCTGCGGATGCGCGGTAAGTTGATAAAAATTGCGGACGCATTGCTTAAAAAGCAGGTGTTGAGCCGCGATGAGTTGCTCGCCTTTGTAGGCAAAAAGAGAAAGAAAAAGGCGGCATAAGAGCCGCCTTGATGATGAATTACAATTTAAAATATAATATAAGATCCTCTGCCGCGGCTTACGGCAGAGGACAAGATCCGGCAATACGATTCGTTTCTTTGATAAAATAAATTTTAAAAATTTTGGGGCAGGATTGGGGCATAAAACGAAAATTGTTTTGCATTAACCCATATAATGTAGTTGACAACAAAAAAATTACGCTATATAATGTAGGCACAATTTAAAGTAAGTTCTTTGGGGCGGGGTGCAATTCCCCACCGGCAGTGATTGCCTTGAGGCATAAGTCTGCGACGAAGGCTTTTTTTGAAAGGTCTTCCCGATTCGGTGAAAATCCGAAACCGACGGTATAGTCCGGATGGTAAAAGAATTAAAAACGCGGCATTTTCGCGCGCCCCGCAAATTTATTTGCGGGGCGTTAATGCAATAAAACCGCCGCCGCCCCGAAAAAAGCATCTTTCGGGGCGGCTTTTTAACTGTCAAAGAATTGCTTTAAAAATAAATTTTTAAGGAGTTCTTTTATGCAGACTGCAAACGCCGCGGGCGGAGCAAAGTTCTTCAGCTCAACCCGCATTGCGGTAATCGCCGTCTTTTCGGCAATCGCCGCAGTATTGTACATCTTAAAGTTCCCCATCTCGGTAATTTTCCCCAGCTGGCTCGAACTCAACTTTTCGGATATCCCCGCGCTCATAGGCACGTTTGCGCTCGGGCCGCTGTCCGGCGCAATCATCGTTGCCGTAAAGATCGTGCTCGAACTGCTCTTCACGGGCACGTCAACCATGTTCGTGGGCGACTTCGCCGATCTCATCCTCGGCTGCGCGTTCGTCGTCCCCGCAGGGCTTATCTATAAGTACCACCGCACTTTCAAAGGGGCGGTAGCCGGTCTTGTCGTCGGTGCTCTGTGCTCCACGGCGCTGAGCATCCTCGCAAACTGGCTCATACTCGTTCCCTTCTATATAATGTTCTTTTTCGGCGGAAGCTGGGAACCTCTGCTCGGGACGATGAGCGCCATTTTCGGCGAAGTCACAAGGGATACCTTCTATACGTTCTATCTCTGGTGCTCTGTGCTGCCCTTCAATGCAATGCGTTGCATAATTGCGGTGCTCGTAGTCCTTCCCGTCTACAAGCACATCTCCCGCGCAATAAACAGACTCAACAGCCGTTTCACTCCCAAGGAGAGGACGGAAGAGCAGACCAAAAAGCTCTATCTCGTTCTCGCAATTGTCGGCGTGGTGCTGTTGGCCGTCATTGCCACCGTCATACTGCTCAATTTCTTCCTCAAGTGGTACTGATATCTGTAATGTCCCGTCGCCCGTTGCGGCGGACAGCGGTACAATTTGTCTCCAAATTTAAGGGGCGCGCGGCCTAAAAAGCCGCGCGCCCCTTTCAACGCTTTTATTTTTCCTTCATCCTCTTCGCCGCCGCAGCGGCCCAATATATTGCCGCGCATATCACTGCCGCGGTGCAAAATCCAATGCTGTCCAAAAGCACGTCCTCCATGGAGGCCGTCCGCCCGTCCACAAAGGTCTGGTGCCATTCGTCGCTCAGCGCGTATAAAAAACTTACCGCAACCGTCGCGCAGGCGCACAGGAGGGGGAGAAGTCCCCTTCTTTTGACTACAAATCTGCCGGCCGCCGACGCTGCGGTTAAAAATGCAGTCACGCCCAGCGCAAAATAGAGTGCAAAATGCGCAAGATCCCTTATGCTGACCTTATCAAAAAAATTCCCCTTATCCGTTCCGCCCGGCTTTGACGGGGACACGGAGGGGAGGGACTGCACAAAATCCCCCACTGCCTGGCTCGTCTTGTACGACTGCTGCCCCGACTGTGCGGAAAATATAAAGATTACGGCCATCACGGCCAGCATCGCCGCGGCCGAACAGCTCAATTTTATGATATATTTTGTCCTGACCTTCATTGTCGGTTACTATTTTAAACTGTTATCTGCCGATAGTCAAGCGCACCGAGCATGTCCGCCCGTTAAATTTTAACATTTATGCGTCTTTCGGCATAAATCGACCTTTTGCGGCATAGTCTATCTTAAGCCCCGTCGGGCGGAGAGGAAAGTCTATGTGGGAATATATCGTAAAACGGGTGATAACAGAGGGGGAATACATCGCCTCGAGCGGTGCAACGGTGCGTGCCGCCGCATCGCATTTTTGCATAAGCAAATCCACGGTGCACAAGGATGTCACCGAAAGATTGGCGGAGATAGATATAAATCTTTATGAGGAGGTAAAAAAAGTGCTCTCCAAAAATCTTTCCGAACGCCACATCCGCGGCGGTATGGCCACAAAGAATAAGTACGAAAATATGAAAAAGCACTAGCGAAAAACTATAAATTTTGCCGCGCTGTGGATATCTGACATGTTTTGTTAGTATATCAAAATTTATGCGCCCGCAAAAATTTTATTGTCATTTTGTTTACACGCCGTGCCGTTGTATGTATAATATCACATGTAAACGGCAGGTTGCTTCTGCATTATTTTCGCTCATTATTTTCCCCCTTATATTATATGTTTAAAGGAGTGCGCTACGGCGCACTCCTTTAACATATCCGGAGTTTTTTGTAAGTAAAACATTGTTTTTCTTAAATTTTTGCAAAAAGACGCGGCGCGCTCATTTGATTTCGCGTATCCAGCCCTGCGGCGCGGGAAGCGTGCCCATCTGTATGCCGGTGAGAGTATCGTATAGTTTTTTCGTCACGGGGCCCATCTCGTCCATGCCGGAGGGGAACAAAATCTCCCTTCCGTGGTCGTCTATCTTCCCTACGGGCGAAATGACCGCAGCGGTGCCGCACAGCCCGCATTCGGCAAACCCGGCGACTTCTTCAAACTTCACGGGCCTGTGTTCCACCGTCATGCCCAGGATGTGTTCGGCCACGTAGCACAGCGACTGCCTGGTGATGGAGGGGAGTATGGAATCGGACTTGGGCGTCACTATCTTTCCGTCCCCGGTTACGAACAAAAAGTTCGCCCCGCCCGTCTCCTCAACGTAAGTTCTCGTGGCGGCGTCCAGGTACATGTTTTCGTCAAATCCCTTTTCGTGCGCGTCCACGATCGCATGCAGGCTCATGGCGTAATTGAGCCCCGCCTTTATGTGTCCCGTTCCGTGGGGGGCGGCTCTGTCAAAGTCGCTCACACGTATTGATATGGGCTTTATGCCCCCCTTAAAGTAGGGGCCCACGGGCGTGCAGAACATTCTGAATTCATATTCTTTTGCGGGCTTTACTCCTATAACTTCCGAAGATCCGAACATAAACGGCCTTATATAAAGCGTCGCGCCGCTCCCGTAGGGGGGTACGTAGTCGCGGTTTGCGGCCACAACCATGTCCACGGCCTCAAGAAATTTCTCCCTGGGGAATACGGGCATCTCCAGCCGCGCCGCCGATTGTTCCATTCTTTCGGCATTGAGGTCGGGGCGGAATGTTACGATCTTTCCGTCGCGCGTCGTATAGGCCTTCAGCCCTTCAAACGCCGTCTGTGCGTACTGCAACACGCCTGCGCACTCCGAAATGACTATTTTGTCTTCGTCGGTCAGTCTGCCTTCGTCCCATTTTCCGTCTCTGTAGCGGGCGGTATAGCGGTAGGGTGTCTTTATATATCCGAAACCTAAATTTTTCCAGTCGAGTTGAGCGGCCATATTGCACCTTCTGAATTTTTTTTAAATAAATTATACTCCTGCATTGTGCGGATGTCAATTGTACGATTGACAAAATTGCGTCAAAAATGTTAAAATATATGCGTACATGTCACAGATTACTTCCATAGAACAACAAAAGAAGGATAAGACGCGCTGTTCGGTGTATATAGACGGCGTCTTTTACTGCGGGCTGAAGATAGAGATCGCCGTAAAATACCGCCTCAAAGCGGGGATGGCGATAGACAGGAGCGAGCTCGACGCCATTCAGCTTGCCGAAGAAAAGCTCACCGCCACCGAAAAGGCCATGAACCATCTCTCGGCAACAATCAAGACGCGCGCCAACATGGTCGATTTCCTCAAGTCCAAGGGCTACACGCAGGGAGTAATCGATTACGTGATAGCCAAACTGGAAAGTTACGGGTATATAGATGACTTCGCCTACTGTCGTTCATACGTCAACAGCGTTTCCGGCAAGGGCAGGAACGCCCTCCGCGCCGCGCTCATAAAGAGGGGCGCCGCGCGCGAAGCCATAGATGCCGCGCTTGACGGGGTGGAAGAGGACGAAGATGAAGTCCTCGCTGTGGCCCGCAAGTACATGCGCGGCAAAAGCGCCGATAAAATTTCGCTGCAAAAGTGCCTCAGGCACCTCGTGTCGCGCGGGTACGGCTTCGATACGGCAAAGTGCGCCGTGGAAAAATGTTGCAGGGAAGAAGACGTGTACGGAGAGGACTGATTGCAATTGCCGCACGGCAATTGTATGCGCACAATACATTTAACCCGGATAGTCAAGACCAAGGAGACTGTATGAACAAATTTCTGACCAACGCACAGATGAGGGAGGCAGACAGATATACTATAGAGGAATTGGGCGTGCCCGCATATGAACTCATGCTCAAAGCGGGGCGGAGCATAGCCGCATACGCCTTAAAGGCTTCGGAGGGAGGCAGGCGCGTTACGGTGGTGTGCGGCGGCGGCAACAACGGCGGCGACGGCTATGTCTGCGCGCAGGAACTCTTCAAGAGTGGATGCAACGTCGCCGTGTTCGATGCGTCGGAGGGCTCCCGTTCTCCCGAATGCGAGAGGGCCAAAGGCGATTATGCAGGCGCATACGCGGACGGCGTGGGCGGAGACGTAATAATAGACTGCCTGTTCGGCACGGGGCTGTGCCGCAAGGTCGAAGGGCGGTATGCCGGGATAATCGACGGCATAAATTCGAGCGGCGCATACGTCATCGCCGCCGATATTCCCAGCGGTCTCAACGGCGACAACGGCATGATCCTCGGCACATGCGTGCGCGCCGATATGACGGTGGCCATAGGCGAATATAAATTGGGGCACGCCCTGGGCGACGCTCCCGACTGCTGCGGCGCCCTTGTGAGGGCGGATATCGGCATCGAGGCGCGGGGCGAATACGTTCTCTGTGAGGACGATGCCTCCGTTGCGCGCTTTTTCCCCGCAAGGCGGCTCAATTCGCACAAAGGTACTTTCGGCACGGCGTGTCTGGTTGCGGGCAGCCGCACCTATCCCGGAGCGGCCGCGCTCTGCCTTTCAACGGCGCTGCGTTCGGGGTGCGGCTATGTAAAACTTGCCTCCGCGCCCGAGGTCTGCGCCTCTCTGTACGCTAAATATCCCCAGGCAATCTATCTCCCCTCGCCCGATCTCTCGGCGGACTGTCTGCTCATCGGGCCGGGCTGCGGCGACTCTCCCGAAACCTTCTCGGCGGTGCACACGATTATGCGCAACTATTCGGGCAAGCTCGTTCTCGACGCCGATGCTCTCAACGTCATTGCCAAAAACGGCTCCAGCGTTCTCGGCGAGGCGCGGGCGGACGTGCTCATAACGCCCCACCTCATAGAATTTACCCGTCTCACGGGCAAGCGCGCGGCGGCCATTCTTGCCGATCCCGTGGGCTGCGCCCGCGATTTCGCGCGCGAATACGCAGTCACCGTGCTGCTCAAGGGACATGCCACCGTCATAACCGACGGCAGGCGCACATGCATAAACGTCCGCGGCAACAGCGCCCAGGCGAAAGGGGGCAGCGGCGACATGCTGGCCGGCTTTATCTGCGGCAGCGCGGCCAGGGGACTCGATCTGTTCGATGCGGCCGTGTGCTCAAGCTACGTCGTCGGCGCGGCGGCAGAACTCGCCTCCGGCGGACTGACGGAATACTGCACCACCGCGGGCGACATAGCCCGAAATGTGCCCCTTGCCGTAAAAAATATAATGTGTTCGTCCCTGTAACGTATAAAATGCTCCGTTGCCGTCAACAATAAAATCAAGGCAGCTACATATAATGTATTATAACTGCCCCGCGGTTCGCCGCAGGAGGTAATAATATATGATAAAGCGAGGAGAACTCTATTATGCAGACCTGTCGCCCGTAGTCGGTAGCGAACAGGGGGGAGTGCGTCCGGTGCTCGTCGTGCAGAACGACGTCGGCAACAAGTTTTCGCCCACGGTCATCGCGGCTGCGGTCACCAGCAAGATAAACAAGGCAAAACTCCCCACGCATATCGAACTGCCTTCCCATGCCTACGGGCTCAACAAGGATTCGGTTATTCTCCTGGAGCAGATACGCACGCTCGATAAGCGCCGCCTCAAGGAAAAGATAGGCGAACTGCCTACGGAGACGATGTCCAAAGTAGATAAAGCCATTTTAATAAGTTTAGGCTTCATAAAGTAGCGGGCGCGGCAGGTATGCCGCGCCCGTTCGGGCGTCCGTCAAAAAAACAGAGCAGTCGTATTGCCGCGCGATATGTCCGCGCGGCATAATTTTTACAAAATTTTTGCGTCAAAACACTTTTATTAGCTCTTTGGCTGTGGTATAATTGTTGTATGCCAGAAAAAAAGATAAAGTTGCACTTCGGCAAGGTCGGCGTGATATTATTGTTCGTATGCGCCGCGCTCGTTGCCGCAGACTTGATTTTAAAATATTTCGAGGAAGCGCAGGATTGGAATTTCACCGTCATTCCCTCGCTCATCTGGGTGGAACACGGCCATCACAACTACGGCGCGGCCTTTTCCTTCCTTGCCAATGCCGACTGGGGACAGACCTTTCTGACCGTCTTCTCCATCGCCCTGCTGGCCGTGCTCATCACAGCCTTTTTATTTCTGCCCGAACGCTTCGTCTTTCTCAAGACGGCCGTCGTCCTCATAATTGCCGGCGCCATAGGCAACCTCGCAGACAGACTCATGTTCGGCTACGTGCGCGACTTTGTGTGGGTGAATATGCTCTTCACGTCGGCCTGCTGCAATTTTGCCGACTTCTTCATAGTTTTCGGCGTGATATTCGCCGCGGTCGATTTCCTCTTTCTCAACGAATGGGCGCTCATCCCTCTCACCAAAAAGGCAAAGAGAGCGCAGGCAAGGGAACGCGGCGCGGAGGAGGACGAACATAAATCCGAAGGCGGCAGCGGAGAGGGGGAATAATGCGCGAAGTGACCTTCCGTTCCCCGCGCGCCTGCGGGCGCGCCGATATCTGCCTCATGGAATACCTCGGCGATATCACCCGTTCGGCGGTAAAAAAGTTGTTTGACGGCGAAAACGTCATGATAAACGGCAGGCGCGCCAAGCCCGCCCAGAGCGTGGCGGAGGGGGATGAAATTTACTGCGTTCTCCCCGATCCCGTCGAAGTGGCCGCCCGCCCCGAAGATATTCCCGTTGACATAGTATACGAAGACGACGACATCGCGGTAATCAACAAACAGCAGGGGCTCACCGTCCATGCCGGCAACGGCAATGCCGAAGGCACCCTGGTCAACGCCCTTCTCTTTCATCTCAAAAATTTAAGCGGCGTCGGCGGCGCGCTCCGCCCCGGCATCGTGCACCGGATAGATAAAAACACGTCCGGGCTCATGGTGGTTGCCAAGAATGATTTTTCGCATGTGTCCCTTGCGGAACAGATTGCTTCAAAGACGTGTTCCCGCCAGTATCTCGCCCTCCTGGAGGGAAATTTAAAGAGCGACGGCGGAAACATAACCACTTACATAGGCCGCGATCCCAGGGACAGGGTAAAGATGGCCGTAGTCCCTCCCGATAAGGGCAAGGCGGCAATAACCGATTACGTCGTCGAACAGCGGAGCGGCGGCTATACTCTGTGCAGGTTTATTCTGCACACGGGCAGAACGCATCAGATCAGGGTGCACGCAAAGTATCTCGGCCATCCCGTCGTCGGCGACGATGTTTACGGAATAAAAAAACAGCGCTTCGCCCTCGGCGGCCAGCTTCTGCACGCCTGCCGGCTCGAACTTACCCACCCCCGCACGGGGGAGAGGATGGCCTTCACCGCCCCACTGCCCGATTACTTTTTAA
>CALVLX010000087.1 GCA_944341195.1 uncultured Clostridia bacterium | reverse complement strand
AGTTGCATGTGCGGTCGCGCGGCAATAATAAGTTTATGAAAAGAATAATTTCTTATCATCTGTCATTTCAATGTGCCTCTTTTTCCTGTCGTTCTTGCCGGACACCTCTTTCTCCGTCACTTCGACCGAAGATTGCAAAACGATAGTATACCCCGGCAATGTCATCTTGAGCAGCCGCGTTTTACGCGGCGTCGCCGAAAGATTCTAAAAACAGTAAACCCCAGCAAATTCATCTTGAGCAGCCGCGTTTTGCGCGGCGTCGCCGAAAGATCTCAAAGTTTGTGTAAGTGCGGCAGTATTATAAAATTCATGCCCTATTATAATACCGCTTTGAGATTTCTCCATTCCGCGCGCCGCAGGCGCGCTTCAGTCGAAATGACAGTGTGGATATACCACTTTGAAATTTCGCGTGCGTCCGGCCTTATGACAGGGGGGAGGCATCCGGCTTTGAGATTTCTCCGTGCGTTCGGCTTTCGGCCTCATTTAGTCGAAATGATATAAAGGGGTGTAGGTGTACAGCAAATCGCGAACGCTTGCCGCAGTACGCCGGTTTGCTCTTAAAAAGGCGTGAATATGGCGCAATTTGGCGCAATTTAATAAACCTGCCCTCAAATTATTGCAAAAAAGCCCGATAAGGATTATAATTAAAACGTATGGCAGTATATATTTCAGGGGGGGAGAACGAAACGCGCGCCTTTGCGGCGCGCTATGCCCTCACTTTAACGCCCGGCGACGTAGTCATTCTCGACGGCGAAATGGGCGCCGGCAAAACGGTGTTTGCACAGGGCGTGGCTCTCGGCCTGGGCATTGCGGCCGATGTCACCTCGCCTACATATGCTTACATGAACGATTACGACGGCAAACTCTACCACTACGATTGTTACCGTCTCACGTCGGGCGCGCAGGCCGAAGCCCTCGGGCTTACGGATTATTTCTATGCCGGGGGCGTCTGCCTTGTGGAATGGGCGCAGAACATTGCCGCAGTCCTTCCCGAAAATTGCAAAAAAGTCAGGATAGAAAAGCTCCCCGGCGATACAAGGCGCATAATTTATGAGTAACTTTCTCGCAGTCGATACATCTTCAAAATATCTCACCGTGCTTGCCTGCAAGGACGGCAGGAGCATGATAGAGCATCTGCCCGAATGCGCTATGCGCCATTCCCGTATCCTCATGGGCGAAATAGATAAAGTCCTCTCCTCTCTCGACCTGCGGCCGTCCGAGTGCGATTTCTTCGCCGCAGTCACCGGCCCGGGTTCGTTTACGGGCATAAGGATAGGCGTCTCCACGGTCAAGGGCTTTGCCGTCGCGTGCGGCAAACCTGCCTTCGGCGTAACTTCGTTCGATCTTTTGGCATACAATATAAAAGATATGCGCCCCTTCGGCGTGGTGATAGACGCAATGCGCGGCTATTACTATTACGCGGGCTATTCCCCCGAAGGCCGCATGACGCAGGCCCCCTGTTATCTTCCCGCGGCGGAGGTGGAGGGCATGGGCGTGCCGCTCTACGGGTTCGAAGAGCTGCCGCTCCCGCAGTACACGCGCATGAAGGTGGAAGACTGTCTCTTTAACGCCGTCTGTGCCGCCCGCATGGGAGAACGCAACGGCCTGCACGCGCTGTACGTGCGCAAAAGCCAGGCGGAGGAGAACGCAGATGCTCGTCCGTGACTGGAAATTCGAAGATATCCTGCCCCTCTCCGAACTCGAAAAACAGTGTTTTTTCACCGACTGCTGGAGCTACCGCACCTTTGCCGACTGCTTCGATAACCCGTCCTTTCACGGCGTAGTGGTGGAGGATGAAGGGGAGATAATAGGCTACGGCGGCATAACCGTGGCGGCGGATAGTGCCGATATCGAAAACATACTCGTGGCCGAACGCTACCGCAAGGGCGGCATAGGCGGCAGAATTCTCCGCTCGCTCATAAAGCTGGCGCGTGCAAACGGCGCTCAAAAGATATTTCTCGAAGTGCGCGTCTCCAACACGCCCGCACTCAAAATGTATTTAAAGAACGGTTTCAACGGCGTATATGCCCGCAACAGGTATTATTCCGACGGCGAGGACGCCCTCGTCATGTATCTGTCGCTGTCGTAAACGCGCGTTGCCCGCATCATATATCGGAGGTAAAGGCCATTCTCATCGACGGCAGATTTGTCAGCGACGAGGTGCGCGGCGAAGGGGATAGACACATTCTCCTGCTCCACGGCTACATGTCGGATAGAACGAGTTTTTACTATCAGATTAATTTCCTGGCCTCGGCCGGGTTTAAAGTTTTCGCCCCCGATTTTCCCGGCTTCGGCCGGTCGGCTCCGCTCATCGAAGCATGGTCTGTAGGCGACTACGCCGAATGGCTCAAAAAATACATCCGGTCTCGCGGCATATCCCGCCCTCACGTCATAGCGCACTCCTTCGGCGCGCGCGTGGCAATAAAGGCGGAGGCCGGGTACGGCTTTGCCAAAAGCCTTGTCATTGTGGGCGGCGCAGGGCTGGTTAAGGAGCGTTCGCCCGCATATATGCGCAAAGTAAAGGCCTACCGCCTTGTAAAAAAGTTTGCGCCGCGCTTTGCCGAAAGCCACTTCGGCAGCAGCGAATACCGCGCTCTTTCCCCTCTGATGCGTCAGAGCTATAAAAAGATCGTAAACGAAGATCTGCGCTCCTGTGCGCGGGGCGTCAACGCCGTCACTCTCCTAATATACGGCGAAGACGACGCCGTCACTCCCATAGGGGAGGAGGGCGCCGTATTCCACAGCCTCATCGCGGGCAGCACGCTCGTCTCCATGCCCGGCGGGCACTTCTGCTTCTGCGAATACCCCCGGCAGTTCAACGATATCGCGATTAAGTTCATACAAAATAACAACTGATCGGCCGCAAATAGGGAGGTCGCCTTATATGGAATTTTTCATTTCGGTAGAAAAAACAATAGAATGCGTCGTAATAGCGCTCTTTTTCGCGCTCGCCATGCTCCTGTCCTCGGCAAAGCTGTTGGGCATTCTTCAGTCGTGCACCTATTCAAACAAAAAGCTGATAGAGTGGTCGCGCAAAAAGTGTAATCTCACGCTGGGCCGACACCTTCTGCTTGCGCTGTG
>CALVLX010000086.1 GCA_944341195.1 uncultured Clostridia bacterium | reverse complement strand
CCTTAAATACTTTATTAAGTTCAAGATGACAAACTTTGTATCCACCTTCCGCCTGCCCTGAACACGGGTATCGGAAATGTGCATCCTTGGTTCCTTCATACAAATTCACCTCGATATATTATGGGTTTAATGCCCTAAAAGGCAAGAATTATCATGGCAATACAGAGGGCTGCATCCCCTTCACAGCAAGCGATCTTTGACGGCAAGAGAGGCGGAGCTTCTCACTTAACGGCGGATTGCTGCATATCCCCCTATGCACAATCCGCGTTAATCATTTTATACCTCCTCCCCCATCTGCGCCCTGTATATGAGCGCGTACTCTTCGCACTCGCGCATGAGAGTTTCGTGCGTGCCGAAGCCTATCTGGCGGCCGTCATCCAGAACGAGAATGCTATCCGCCGACATGACGGAGCTGACGCGCTGGGCTATTATGATCTTGGTAGTATCGGGGTAATTTTCGGCAAGCGCCCTGCGGAGAGCGGCATCCGTTTCGTAGTCGAGCGCGGACGAGGCGTCGTCGAGAACGAGTATTTCGGGATCGCCGGCCAGGGCGCGCGCCACGGTGAGGCGCTGCTTTTGCCCGCCCGAAAGGTTTGCCGCCTTTTGCGCGAGGTTGTATTCCATTCCCCCTTCCAGCCCGGCGATAAAGGAGGCCGCCTGCGCGCTCTCCGCCGCCCTTTGAATGGAGCTTTCGGGCAGGTTGCGGCCGTAATCTATATTTTCGCGCACTGACTCGGCCATGAGAAAATCATTCTGAAAGGCCGCACCGAAGCGCGAACGGAGCTCTTCGGGAGGGACGGAGCGGACGTCCCTGCCGCCGACGAATATGTTGCCGGACGACACGTCGTAAAAGCGCATGAGCAGGTTTATGACGGTGCTCTTGCCGCTGCCCGTGACGCCTATTATGCCGAGCGTGCCACCCCTTTTGAGGGCGAAACTGATATCGGTGAGATTGTCTTCCACGCCGTTATACGAAAAACAGACGTTGCGGAACTCCACGATGTAATCGGGATTGCCCGCGGGATATGTGCCGACGAACTGTCTTTCATCCATTTCGAGCACAACCTGTATCCTCTCCGCCGAGGCCACGCCCTGCGAAAGGACGACGAATATCTTTGAAAGTCCCAACATGCCGTTGAGGATCATGGTGAAGTACGTGAGCACTGCCAGAACGCTGCCCGCGCCGGCAGACATGAGCGCGCCGACGACTATTACCGCAACCAGCCCCAGATTGAGAATGAGCGTAGTTAAGGGATTGGTGAGCGACATGACGCGCTTGGCCGAAAAATCGGTATCGCCCAGCCTTTCGGTGACGGCGTGGAATTTGCGCTTTTCACGGTCGCCCCGGGAGAGCGCCTTTATTATGCGCACGCCGGAGATGTTTTCCTGCATGGCGCGCACCATGTCGTCGCTGCAAGCCTGCTTTTTAGCATAATATGGAATGCTCTTCTTTGTGATGACTATGACGGCGACGGTGACGAAGGGTACGCACGCAAGGAGCACGAGAGCCATATACACATCGACGACGAAGGTCATAATGATGCCGCCGATGAGCAGAATGGGGGCGCGCACGCCCAGGCGGAGGGTGCGGGCGACCATCTGGTTGACGTAGTAGCTATCCGAAGTGAGGCGCGAGACGAGGGAGGGAACGGTGACTTCATCCACCTGGCCGCTCTTGAGATAGGATATCTTTTTAAACAGATCGTACCTGAGGTCGTGAGTCATGCCGGCGGCGCTCTTCACGGAGAGGCGGTTGGCAAAGATATTGCCGAACATGGCGGCGAGCGAACAGACGAGCATACCGATGCCCGGCCATATTATCAGCGTGACGTCCTTTAAGGGGACGAGATCGTCTATTATGTAGTCAAGCAGCAGGGGCAGCACGAGTTCGGCGACCGAACCTATGAACTTTATTATCACGGCCAGCACGGCCGTGAGCGCATACGGCTTTAAGTACTTCAGCGCGCTCTTCATCTCTCCCCCTCCGCATAGCCGCGGGCGTTTTTGACGAGGGCGGACAGCAGGCGGGTTAGCTCCTCCACTTCGTCCGGCGACAGCCCCGCGCAGAGAATTTCCCTCCACTCCGCGTTTACGGCGCGGATGACGGGCAGAAGTTCGCGCGCGGCGGCGGTGGTGTATACCCTGTATACCCGCTTGTCTTCGGGCGACTGTTCGCGGCGGATGAAGCCCGCCTCCTCCAGAGCGGAGAGCTGGCGCGCCACATTGGACTTGTTGACGAATAGCGAACGGGAGAGTTCGTCCTGCGAAACCCCCTCCGCCCTGCCGACTGCGAGAAGATACTTTACCTGGTGCCCCGAAAGCCCGTAGGAGGACAGCCTTTCATCGCGGAAGAGCGAAGTGCTGCGCGAGATGGTGTTCAGTTGTCTTAAAAATCCTGCCATGGTATTCCCCCGGCGCCCGGACGCGCGGGACGACGCCCGCACGGAAGGCACCATGAAAATAATTAGTTGCGCGCGCAACCAATTATATTATATGCGCGCCGGAACTCTTTGTCAAGAAAAATAGTTGCGCGCGCAACCATTTTTATAAATTATGCGGCGCGGCGGGTTGCCCCGCCGCGCCGCCCAATGCCTTGGCGATTTTATATTAAAAGATATTGCCTCGCACATATGGCGCGGCCATGCGCCCCGCGAAGGGCGGCCTGTTACAGAATGACCGTAAAAGTAGAGCCCTCGCCCGGGCGGCTCTTTACGGATATCTTTCCGCCGCAGATGCTGCATATGCGGCGGCAGATGGCCAGCCCGAGGCCGTTGCCGCCCCCCTTGTTGACCTGATAGAACTTATCGAATATCTTTTCCTGCTCTTCTTCGGGTATGCCTATGCCCGTATCGCTCACGTCAACGCGCGCCCTGCCGCCTTCGGTGGTGAGGCTGACCGTAACCTTGCCGCCCGCGGGAGTGAATTTTACGGCGTTGGAGATGAGGTTGAGCCACACCTGGCGGAGGAGATTTTCATCCCCCGTATACTTTACGGGAGAGAGGCGGGTATCAATGCTTATGCCCTTGCCCTCCCACTCGCGCTGCAAAAGCACTATGCAGTCGCGCAGCTGCACGTCGAGGCGGATATCCCTGCTCTCGCCGACAAATTGCTGGCTTTCGAGCTTGGAGAGCGTGAGAACGGTCTCCGAAAGGCGGGAGAGGCGGGCCGATTCATCGGCGATTATCTTTGCGATCTGCTTGCGCTCGTCCTCCGAAAGCCCCCCTTCGAGCAGGAGGTTGGCAAAGCCGTTTATGGAGGCTATGGGCGTTTTGAACTCGTGCGAAAAGTTGCGCACGAAGTCGTCGCGCATTATCTCCACACCCTTGAGCTCATCCGTCATCTTGTTGAAATTTTCGTAGACTTCGTTGAAGCTATCCAGCCGCTTATACTCTATCTTGGCCGTATAGTCGCCCGCGGCAACCTTGTTTAAGGCCTCTATGAGCTTATTGGCCGTCTGCAGCGAGCGGTGGTTGAGATAGATTATGCAGCACGTGGTTATGACGGCCAGCGCGGGAATGATGAACATGGTTATGAGCAACCCGTCGTTGACTATGTTGTTCTGCGCGTTGATGTACTGGAAGACATAGACTATTATCTCCCCGACGGTGAGAGCCAGAATAAAGCTGAGCACCGCCATTATGAGCACGTAGGACTTTATGCCCTGTCCCTTTTTGCCGCCTTTTATAGTCTTCATTTTTTAATCACCGCCTTATACCCCACTCCCCTTATGGTGACGATTTCGAATTCGGGGAAGTGTTCGAATTTGTTGCGCAGTCTGTTTATGTGCGTGCGGACGGTGAATTCGTCGCTCTCGGAGGAGTACCCCCACACGCTGTCCAGGATATTTTCCTTGGTGAATATCTTGCCGGGATAGGACAAAAGGAGGTAGAGAAGCTGGAATTCCTTGGTAGGCAATTCAAACACCTCCTCCCCCCGCGTGACGGTGAACGACTGCTTATCCACCACGACTTCGCCGATGGTTATCCTGCCCTCGTTGGCTATCTTGCTGCGCCTCAGGAGGGCGTCTATGCGCCAGACGAGCTCTTCAAAATTGACGGGCTTTGTCATGTAGTCGTCGGTGCCGACGGCAAAGCCCCTGCCCTTATCGGATATGCCGTCCTTGGCGGTGAGAATGATTACCGGCGTATTATGCCCCAGCGAACGCACGCTCTCCACGAGCGCGTAGCCGTCGAGGCCGGGCATCATCACATCGGTCACTATGAGGTCTATCCCTCCCTCCTCGTACCGCGCCAGGGCGCTTGCGCCGTCCGGGCAGGAGACTACTTCGTACCTGCTCTTGAGGCGCATCGTCATGAGCATCCTGAGGTTTTCATCGTCTTCAACAATAAGTATTTTTGCCATAAAATACCCTTTTAGTCAGATTATCGCAAGGCGCGCCCGCGCCCTATATAGATTATACAATAACGCGCGCCAAAAATCAATACATGGGGAGGCGCATTTTTAAATATTGTCCGGCAACGCAAAAGCGCCTCACCCGCCCCGCCCCAAGACACGGGGGAAATATATTTTTTAATAGTTTATAATCAATTTACTTTTACGATATATCATTTACGTGTAAAAGGGATACAGATATGGTAATTGCAATAGTCATCGACCTCATCGACAACAAGACAAACGGCTCCGTAATAACGGCGATACGCTTTTGCGAAGGCCTGAGGGCGCGCGGACACGAAGTGCGCATGGTGGCCATAGGGGCCGAGGGCAGCGGCGACTGCAACGTTGAGGAAAGATACGTGCCCGTGCTGACCGAAGTTTCGGCAAAGAACCAGATAAAATTCGGAAAGTTTGACGAAAAGCGCATAAGAAAGACGTTCGAAGGCGTCGATCTGGTGCACTTCATCTTCCCCTTCAAGCTCGAAAAGAAGTGCAAACAGCTCGCCGACGAGATGGGCATACCCACCACGGCCGCCTTCCACGTTCAGCCCGAAAACGTATCTTACAACGCCCACCTGAGCTGGTGCAAGCCCTTCAACAGTCTGGTATATTTTTACTTTAAAAACACCTTCTATAAAAAGTTCAAGCGCATACACTGCCCTTCGGCGTTCATCGCGGGACAGCTTGCCGAACACGGCTACCGCAGCGAACTCTATGTGATATCCAACGGCTACGATCCCGCATTCGTGCCCGCGGCCGAAAGGAAAGAAAACGCAAAGTTTGAACTTGTTATGACAGGCAGGCTGGCCCCCGAAAAGAACCAGCAGGTGCTGATAAAGGCAGTGGCGCGCTCCCGCCACAGGGAGGACATCCACCTGACGTTGCTGGGCAACGGCCCGAGGAAGAAGGCGCTTGCAAAGCTGGCCGACAGACTGGGCGTAGACGTGACGTTTGACTTTTTGAAGAAGGAAGACCTGATAAAAAAGCTGCAGGCGAGCGACCTGTACGTGCACGCCGCCACGGTTGAGATAGAGGCGATAGCCGCGCTGGAGGCGATAGCCTGCGGACTTGTGCCCGTAATTTCGGACAGCAAGACTTCGGCCACGTCGCAGTTTGCCCTGGACAACAGATCGCTCTTTAAGGACAACGACGAATATTCGCTGGCCGAAAAGATAGATTACTGGTTCGAGCGGCGCGACGAACGGCTGCGCATGGGCATGGTATACGCACAGTCGGCAAAAAAATACAGCCTGGAGCGCTCGCTGGAAAAGGCGGAGAGAATGTTTTCCGACGCCATACGCGACAGCGAGGCGGGCGAGTTGCAGGAAATTTCCCTTGTGCCCGTCATTCAGAACAATTAATAAAATTAACCCCGCAATATACCCCCGCGAATTCATCTTGCGGAACAATCTGAAAGCAGTGAGCGCACGCGGCTAAAAAGCCGCGTGCGCTGTTTTTTGCGCATAATAACCGCGCCGAAAATTCCGGCAAAGGGAAAAGCCCGCGGCGGCCTCTGCGGCCCCACGGGCGATACAATGCGGATTTTACAAATTTTAATAATACATGCTCAAGGCAAAGGACGTCACAGGCCGAGATTTTCGTCCACGACTATGACATAGGTGTTTTGAAGTCCGCCGGAGGGGCGCTCGAAGAAGGCCGTAACCGAACATATTCTTTCGGGCGAGGTGCAGTCATCGCATATGCCGAGATCGGCACAGGGCGTGTGCTTGCCGAGGCGGGCGGCGTTGGCGCCCGCGCATTCCGCCGAGCGGATGCGCATGACCGCTTCGCGGCAGTCCCCCGCTATCTTGTTTTTGCCCACAATGAGCACGGCATTGCGCGTCCCGAAGGAGAGCGCGGCGATGCGGTTGCCCGAACCGTCCGTGAGAACGGGTATGCCGTCCTCCGTGAGGGCGTTGGCGGAGCATACGTAAAAATCGGCCGAGGCCGCGTCCCGCTTGGCCTGAGCGCCGTCCTTCCAGTGCCAGAACACCTTATTGCCGTTGGCGACCAGTCTTTCATAGAGCCCCGTCTGCTCGACGCTGAGCGAGCCGCCGATGCCGACAGAGCCGCCGCCTATAATTTCGAGCGCCCTTTCGCAGGCCGAACTCGCATCGGGGACGAGGCAGGCCTTGAAGCCGCGCCTGTTGAGATTACAAACAATATCTTCCAAATGTTTCATGCCTCTATTTTACCACCGCGCCGCCGCGCCGTCAAGGAACGGAACGAAAAATATAAAATTTCACACACGGCCACCGCGGGAGCGACTACGTTGCAGCACACCACGTCCACAAGCGAGAGGGGCATACCCAAAGCGAAGGGCAGTCCGCACACGCCCAGCACCGCGCACACCGCAAAGGCCGCCGTGCGCGCCGAGAGGCGCAGGGAGCGCGCCATATCGTATGCAGGGCGGGCCAGAGAGAGCGCCGAAACGAATGCCGTGAACGTGAGCGAGACATAGAACGCCGTACCGAAAAGGCCGCATATATAGCCGTTTGAAAAGGCCGAAGAGAGCGCGGCGGGGTAGAGCGTGAGCGCATTTTGCAGAGCGCCCGAAGAGGCGTTCCACCCGCCGCCTCCGGCGAGGGTGAGCGCGGCAGCAGATGCGAGCACGCCGCCGAAAAAATTGCAGGAGACTATGATTGCCGCCGCCTTTGACGAAGAGAGCGAAGGCGGCATGTGCGCCGCGAAGGAGGGCATCACTCCTGCGGCAAGCGAGAGGGACAACAGCGCCTGCCCGGCCGCCGACACCCACACATCGCACGACGCGAGCACAGTAAAATCGACGGCGAAGATTTTTTCAAGCACTCCGAAGCCCCCGGGGCGGAGCAGTCCGCACGCCGCCATGGCGGCAATGACCGCCGCCTGAAGACATACCGAAATCCGCGCGGCGGCCGCCGCAAGGCGGACGCCGCGCGAGAGGACAAAGGCCGCCGCGATTGAGACGACGGGCAGGATAACAGGCGTTAACTGCGGCATATCAGCGGGGAAAACGTAGTTTACATGCGCGTAAAAGGTGCAGCACCTCACGGCGAGCAGGCAGATTATGACTCCGTACCCCGCGCACACCGCCGCGGAATTGAGCGCGGAGGCGACGCGCACTCCCCCTCCCGCCGCGCGGAGACAGAGGGGAAGGGACTGTCCGCCGCGGAAGAAGACGCCGCCTTCACCCCTACCCGACGACAGTTCGGCGGCGAGCAGCGGACAGGCGAACACCGCCAGCACGGCGGCATACGCGGCGACAAACGCACCGCCGTACTCCATGCACAGCGCGGGAAAGCGCAGAACGCCGCCCAGCCCCATGGCGGCGCCGAGAGCCGTGAAGATGAAATTATTTGAGCACTTTTCCACACAATATAATACGCGCGGGCGCGCCCTTTTAGGCGCGCCCGCGCGTATTATATTTAAATTTTATGCCTGCCTTTTTTGTGCCCGGCGTGCCGCGCCCCTTCTTCCCCTCTTAACAAAAGCGCGCAAAGAGACGTGCGCGGAGGAATTTTTCCGCGGCGCAGCGCGATTATTCGCCCCTCTTGCTGTCGCTGAAATAGAAGAGAGCCACCGTGCCGGGGCCGGTGTGCGAGCCTATTACGGTGCCGATGTTATCGATTTCGACCTTGCCGTTGAGTTTGGAGAAGCCGTCCTCTATCATGAACGCCAGTTCCTTTGCGTCGTCGAGGACGCGCGAATGGCTGATATAGCACTTGCCGGAGTATTCGGAGCCCCTTTCGGCCTGGGCGGTCATTATGTCGTACATTCTCTTGACGGCCTTCTTTTTGCCCATGACCTTTTCGCGGATGATGAGTTTGCCCTGATTGTTGACGTCCATCACGGGGCATATCTTTAAGAGCGAGCCTATTGCTGCGGCGCCGCCCGAAATTCTTCCGCCGCGCTTGAAGTGCTGTAAGTTTGTGGAGAAGAACCAGTGCCTTACGCGCAGTTTGTTTTCTTCCAGCCAGGCGGCGAGCTCGTCTATACCCATTCCGCCGGCCTTGAGTTCGGCGGCCTTATCCACGAGCAGACCGTAGCCCGACGATGCGGCGAGCGAATCGACGACTATTACCTTGTTTGCGGGATAGCGTTTTGCCATCTCCTCCTGCGCGCTGAGCGCGGACGCATACCCGCCCGAAAGCCCGGAGGAGAATTCTATGTGAAGTATATCAAAGCCTTCGTTTAAGATGGGCTCCCAGAGTTCGATGAGTTCTTCGGGCGTGACCTGCGAGGTGGTGGGCAGGGCGCCGCCGTCTATCGCGCCGTAAAACTGTTCGGGCGTGGAGGAGACATAGAGATCGTCCCTGTGGTCAACGCCGTCGATGATATAGTGATACTTGGCAAACGCTATGCCGAGGGAAGCGAGATGTTCGGCGGTGAGATCGCACGTGGAGCAGCAGGTTATTTTGTAATCGTTCATTTTATACCTCCGTGCGCCCGCCGCGATATACCGCGGCGGGCGTCAAAGAAATTTTAAATACAGTTAAGTTTTAATGATTGCGGCGTTACTTGTCAATAATTTACACCCGGGGTGCGTTCTACTATTTAAAAGCGCACTCTACCGTAAAAAAACTCCACTCTACCGGCGGTAGAGTGGAGCAAATTGACTATTTTACAGCATGGAAGCGAGGATTGCGAGGTTTGCGGCCACGTCTATATTGATGACTTTGATATCCTCGCCCGCGTTTATCTGCACGGGCGCAAAATTTAAAATGGCCTTTATGCCCGCACTCACGAGCTCTTCCGCCGTCTGCTGGGCAGCCGCCGCGGGAACGGCGATTATGGCGAGGGTTGCGCTGCATTCGGCACACTTTTCCCCCATAATATCCACGGAATAAACGTGTTTTCCCCCGATAAGGCTCCCTATTTTTTCCCGGTCGGGATCTAACGCGCAGGCGAGCTCTATCCCGTAGTGGGCGAAGCCGCCGTAGCTGAGGAGCGCGCTGCCGAGGCCGCCCGCGCCGACGAGCACGGCGCACTTTTTATCGTTGACGCACAAAAAATTTTCGAGCGCGGCGATGAGTTCCGCGCGCGGATAGCCCACCTTGGGACGCCCCGCGCAGCATGTATAGGCCAAATCCTTCCTGACCAGCACTTCCCCGAAACCCAGCGCCTGCGCTATCGCGCCCGACGAGATGTAACCGCACGTGCCGTCATCCGGCAGGGAACGGAGATAGTTGAGATATATGGGCATTCTTTGAAGAGAAAATTCAGGTATGTCCCTGTTCATATATTCACCTTAGCCCGTGAGCCCGATTTATTCCAGACAGAGCGCCGCAGCCCCCATTGCCCCGGCACTATTGCCGAGCGAAGCGGGGACTACGAGTACCTTTGCATAGTTGTTGCCGCCGAAAATTTCCTTATCCATTATTGCCTGCAGGGGCTTTGTAAGCCTTTCGCCCTGCGCGGCCACGCCGCCGCCGAGCATTATTACTTCGGGACGGAAGATGTTGGCCAGATTGACCAGCCCGCAGGCGAGATACTTTATGTACCAATCGACGACTTCCTTTGCCGTGCGGTCGGTATCCATAAATTCAAATGCCGTCTTGCCCGTGCACGTCTGGGAGGTGTACTTGCCCCACATGGCCGAACCGGCGTCCTCCTCCATTGCGTGCTTTGTATATCTGGTGAGGGCGGAGGCCGAAGAGTAGCGTTCGAAACATCCCCTTCTGCCGCAGGTGCACATGTCGCCGTTGCGCTCTATTACCATGTGGCCTATCTCCGCGCCGACGGAACAGCCGCCTTCGTACAGCTTGCCGTCGATTATGATGCCGCCGCCCACGCCCGTGCCGAGCGTGACGAGAATGGAATTTTTGAAACTTCTGCCCGCGCCGAAACGAGCTTCGCCGAGCGCGGCCGCATTTGCATCGTTGGTGACTTTTACGGGCACGCCGAGGCGCCTTGCAAGCTCATCGCCGAGAGGATAATCCTTGAGCCCGAGGTTGCCGGCGAATTTTACGACGCCGCGCACGCTCTCTATCATTCCGGGGCAGCCCACGCCGACGCCGTTGAGGTCGCCCTTTACCTTGCGTCTGAGCTTTGCGCAGAGATTTGCAATATTATCGCACATTACCGCGCCGCCGTGTTCGCAGCCCGTATCACACTTTTCTTCGGCCAGCAGATTGCCTTCCGCCGTCATGCACACGCCCTTTACGAACGTGCCGCCGATATCAAGACCTAAATAGTAATTCATAAATTTTCCATCCCTCGGCCGCGTGGCGGCCTTTTATTATTTGATATAATTCTACTTAATATTCTATACCAAAAGCCGCCGCATGTCAACCCCAAATGTAAAAAAAGGTGTTCCCTAAAAGTGTGTTTGCTCATTACCCGCCATTTCGGCCGGCGTCTCTTTTCCCCGCCGTTCCGCCCGAGCGGCGATTATGTCATCTTGGTGCAGCCGAAAGACCTTAAAGCAATAGCCCCCCGGCAATGTCATCTTGAGCAGCCGCGTTTTGCGCGGCGTCGCCGAAAGATCTCAAAGTACGAGCAAGAGCGGCGGTATTATTTGATTATTGCCATATTGCAGACGAACTTTGAGATTTCTCCATGCGTTCGGCCTACAGCCTCACTTAGTCGAAATGACATGAGTGGGTGGCTAGCCGAAATGACATGATAGGATATCTTACATTGAGATTTCTCCACTCGCCTTGCTCGGTCGAAATGACAAAAAGAGCATGATTGAAATATCATGATAGGCGATGTTTGGTAAAGCCGCTATGTGCCATCTGGAGCGCAGTCGAAAGACCTCAAAGAAATTAACCCCGTGCTGTGTCATCTTGAGCAGCCGCGTTTTGCGCGGCAAGTCGAAAGATCTCAAAGTACGGGCAAGAGCGGCGGTATTATTTGATTATTGCCATATTGCAGACGAACTTTGAGATTTCTCCGCTCGCTTCGCTCGGTCGAAATGACATGAGGGGAGGCTAGTCGAAATGGCAGAGAAGGATGACTAGTCAAAATGACATGAGGGAGCACCGGTCTTTGAGATCTCCACGTTCCGCGCGTCCGCGTTGCTCACATAACCAAAATGACTATTTATTTAAATTAAGCATCTTTCGGGAACTCACTGCAAAAAGGGTACACCGGGCGCACATTCTTTGGATGCCCGCCCCGATCTACTTTAAACAGCCCACGAGGCAAGCGCGGCGGACATGCAAAAACGGGCGCGTGCGATTGCACGCGCCCGCGGCACAGATTGCCCTGACTTTGTTATTTTTCACCCGTTGAGCCGAACCCGCCCCCGCCGCGGACGGTGGAGGAGAGTTCTTCGGCCTCCTCGAACGAGGCGGTGACGTAAGGCGCTATGACGAGCTGCGCTATGCGCTCCCCGCACGACACCTTCTGCGCCTGCCCGCCGTGGTTGTGCAGCGCCACCATGACCTCGCCGCGGTAGTCGCAGTCCACAACGCCAACCTTGTTGGCGGGGGCCAGCCCCTTTTTGGAGGCGAGGCCGCTGCGGGCGTAAATAAACCCCGCATATCCCACGGGCAATTCCATTGCGAAGCCCGTAGGTATCATAACCGTGGCATGGGGTTGGATGACGACGTCGCCCTGCGTGCAGGCGAAGAGATCGGCCCCTGCGGCATACTCGCTGCCGTAGGCGGGAAGTTTTGCATCCTTGTTGAGTTTTTTTATGGCTACTTTCATGAAATTTCCTCTCCCTGACGTTTACTTGTTGCCCTTATCCTTAGAGTAGACCATGAGACGGCTGCCGCCCTCCCTTTCGGTGTCCGACAGCTTCATGCCCAGCCTGAGCATGAGGCGGACGGAGGGTTCGTTTTCTTCGAGGGCGGAGGCAGTGACTTCAAACACGCCCAGCTCGTTGAATATATGGTCTATAACGGCGTTGACAGCCTCATATGCGTAGCCCTTTTCACGGTAGTCCCTGTGGAATATCCAGCCGAGTTCATAGCGCCCCTCGCCCGAAGGCTTTGCCATTATGTAGCCGGCGAGCCTGCCGCTCTCCCTCTCCTCTACGGCGAGAGCCTTGCCTTCGGCAATGCAGAAATCGCGCAGAAAGCGCGCCGTCTTCTGCCTGTCGAACGCGGGCTCGACATACCGCATGGTTTCGGCGTCGCCGAGGATGCCGAAGAGGGCGTCCTCGTCGCTCTCGTTAAAGGCGCGGATATAGAGTCTGTCGGTGAAGGTGACGAGCCTGACGACTTCGTCGCGCTCCAGCGACTGCCCGACGAGTATTATGCGCTGATTGGAGGAGCCGCGGAAGAGAAGGTTGGGATTTTTTAAATTTTCGACAAACCTGCCGTCAACGAGCACGTCTATACACTTTAAAAGGCGCATAGTCACGTTGATATCGCCCTTTTTGCCCGTGAGCAGATCCTGTTCGAAATCATAGCCGGTGTACGCCCACACCGTCTTTGAAGGGTATGCCGCCCTGAGCCGCTCCATAAAATCGACGAGAGCCGCCTGATTTTCGGGCTCGAAGGGATCGCCGCCGAGCAGCGAAAAGCCCTTGATGAACGAAGGCTCCATGCCCTTGATTATGGCGTCCTGCGTCTCCTCTGTGAAGGGAGTGCCGTAGTCGAAATCCCACGTCTCCTTGTTGAAACAGCCCTTACAGCGGTTGCGGCAGCCGCTGACGTACAGCGAGACGCGCACGCCCGGGCCGTTGGCTATGTCGTAATATTTGATTGTTGCAACGTTCATAACAAAATTACCTTTGGCGTCGTTTGCGGGGAAGAGCCGCCGCGTGCGGCGGCGGAACGCGGCGGAACGCGCCGTCCTCCCCTTCCGCGATATAAAAGTTTGCCGGCGAAGGACTTCCGCCGACAAAACATGTTTACTTTAGATTACAGATGGAGCACGCGGGCCTTGATTTCCTTTGTCTTGCCGACATTCCAGAAATTTTCGCCCAGGTATCCGCATGTGCGGCGGGTGACGTTCATCTTGCGCTGATCCTTGTTGTGGCAGACGGGGCACTCCCATTCGTTGTCGTCGTTGATGATTATCTCGCCGTCGAAGCCGCACACCTGGCAGTAATCGGACTTGGTGTTGAATTCGGCGTACTGGATATTGTCGTAGATGAACTTGACGACATCCTCGAGCGCGGTGAGGTTGTTGCGCATATTGGGGATTTCGACATAGGAGATTGCGCCGCCCGAAGAGATCTTCTGGAACTGGCTTTCGAACCTGAACTTGGCGAATGCGTCGATGTGTTCGCGCACGTCCACGTGGTAGCTGTTGGTGTAGTAGCCCTTGTCGGTTACGTCGGGAATGGTGCCGAAGCGCTCCTTGTCGATGCGGGCGAAGCGGTAGCACAGGCTCTCGGCAGGCGTGCCGTAGAGCGCAAAGCCGATGTTTGTTTCCTGCTTCCACTTTTCGCAGTGGTCGCGGAGGCACTGCATGACTTTTAATGCAAACTTTTCGCCTTCGGGCTGGGTGTGGGAGACGCCCTTGACGAGCTTTGTCACCTCATAGAGGCCGATATATCCCAAAGATATCGAAGAATATCCGCCGTAGAGGAACTTATCTATCTTTTCGCCCTTGCCCAGGCGAGCGATAGCGCCGTACTGCCAGTGGACGGGAGATACGTCCGAAAGAATGCCCTTGAGCGCATTGTGGCGAACCATGAGCGCTTCGAAGCAGAGTTGAAGCCTCTCTTCCAGAATTTCCCAAAACTTCTTTTCGTCGCCCTTTGCAAGTATTCCGCACTGGGGCAAATTTATGGAGACGACGCCCTGGTTGAAGCGGCCTTCGAACTTGTAGTTGCCGTTTTCGTCCTTCCAGGGAGACAGGAAGGAACGGCAGCCCATGGGCGAGAACACGTTGCCTTCGTAATTTTCGCGCATCTTTTTGGCGGAGATGTAATCGGGGTACATTCTCTTTGCCGAGCATTTGACGGCGAGTTTGGTGAGATAATCGTACTTGCCGCCCTTCAAGCAGTTGTTTTCATCCAGAACGTATACCAGCTTGGGGAATGCGGGGGTGACGTACACGCCCGATTCGTTCTTTATGCCCTGATAGCGCTGGCGGAGTATCTCTTCGATTATCATGGCGTTCTCTTCGATGTACGGATCGTTTTCATCCAGATACATGAAGAGCGTGACGAAGGGAGACTGGCCGTTTGTCGTCATGAGGGTATTTATCTGATACTGTATGGTCTGCACGCCGGCCTTGAGTTCGTCCTTCAGCCTCATATCGACGAAGGCCTTCTTCTCCTCTTCGGAGACGGAATCGCCGAATTTTTCGTCGCACTGCTTTTTGTACTTATCGCGCGTGCGGCGCAGATATTTGCCGAGGTGGGCGACGTTTACGGACTGACCGCCGTACTGCGAGGAGGCCACGGACGCGATTATCTGCGTGACTATGGTGCAGGCCACCTGGAAGGACTTGGGGCTCTCTATCATCTTGCCGTTCATGACGGTGCCGTTATCGAGCATGTCCCCTATGTTGACGAGGCAGCAGTTGAAGATGGGCTGCAGGAAGTAATCGGCATCGTGGAAGTGAATGGCGCCCTCGTCGTGCGCCTTGGAGATGTATTCGGGCAGGAGTATCCTGCGGGTAAGGTCTTTAGACACCTCGCCCGCGATGAGATCGCGCTGGGTGGAAGCCGTGCGCGCGTTCTTGTTGGAGTTCTCCTCCATTACGTCCTTGTTGGCGTTTTTGATGAGCGAAAGAATGCTCTCATCCGTGGTGTTGGCCTTGCGGATGAGCGCGCGCTCATAGCGGTAGAGGATGTAGGACTTCATGAGCTGGTACTTCTGCAGCGCCATGAGTTTTTCCTCCACCATATCCTGAATATCCTCGACAAGCAGCCTTGTGCGGTGAAGACCGGATATCTCATCGACTATCTGTTCTATCTGCTTATCGCCGATCCTGTCTTCCAAATCGACGGACTCGTTGGCCTTGGCTATGGCCTTGGCTATCTTGCTTCTGTCGAAATCTACGGTAGAACCGTCTCTTTTAATAACTTTCATTTAGACACCCCTCTTCCGCACGCCGCAGCCTGCGGAAAGTTATTTTACACTACATGCCCGCAATGCGGGCGGATATCGTCGCTACGGTTTATATTGTACTACTACGGGCGGCATTTGTCAACAGTAGAAACACAATATATTGAAAAATATTTTTTGTTATCCACAATATTTTGTTGAATTGTTGATAAGTCCGAATTTTTGCGGATAACTTTCGGGACAATTTCCCGCCCTGCCGCAACGGCTTTCATTATAATACTATTTACCGACATAAGTCAAGCGCGCGGACACAATATATTGTATGAAAGTTTTTAACATTTTAACAATATATTGTATACAGCCCGTCATGATTTCGTCCGCCGCCCCTTCCGCGCGCGACTGCGCGGGCGGAAGGGGCGGCAACGCTTGATTTTTTTCTGCGGGAGGGGTATAATATCACTATGAGAATGATAGGGAGACGGGCGGGACGCGCCCGCATTTTAACGGCTGCAAGAGCCGCGGCGTGCACTGCCGCCGCCCTGGCAATAATGCCGGCCTGCGCCGCCGGCAACGGCCTGCCTGCCGGTGGAGTACCCGACCGCCACGCCGCCGAAAGCGAAAGAATAGTTGACTTTGCCGCTTCCGTCAACGGGGGATTTTATGCCGCACACGGCTACTCCAACGGGCAGATGTTCGACTGCACGTGGAGCAGGGACTGCGCCGTCATACGCGACGGCGTGATGAACATGTCGGTGACGGACGGCGGAGACGTGTACTACGGAGCGGAGTACCGCACGGACACACTGTACAGATACGGCTTTTACGCCGTCTGCATGAAGGCGGCGGACTGCCCGGGCGTCATCTCCTCCTTCTTCACATACACGGGGAGACCGCGCTGGGACGAAATAGACATAGAGTTCTTGGGCAAGGACATGACCGAAGTGCAGTTCAACTACTACACGGACGGCGCCGGCGGCCACGAATACGTTTACAGACTGGGTTTTGACGCCTCGCAGGATTTTCATGAATACGCCTTTTTGTGGCGGCCGGGCGACATAACATGGTATGTAGACGGCCGCGCCGTATACCGCGCAACCGACAACATACCGCAGATGCCGCAGCAGATAATGATGAACGTGTGGAACTGCAAGGGGCACGACGAGTGGTCGGGGAAATTTGACGGGAGCGCCCTGCCGGCTACGGCGCAATACAAGTGGATAGCCTACTCTCCCCTTGAAGACGTGAATGAATAGACAGCCTCTTTTGCGAAATTGAGGCGCATATATGCCGCAGTTATCGCCTATACGAGCGCTCTGAATACAGAGGCGCCGGAGCATTTCCCAAAGGAAATGCTCCGGCGCCCTTTTAAATATTCACGGTTAAATATAGCCTTAAAAGTACAGGGCCGCCGCGACCGCAAGCCCCGCCTGCCACAAGAGCCCCAGAATGTTTATCAGCCAGAAATACCAATGCTTTGTCTTATGGCGGAATGCCGACATGCCCAGAAGGCCACCGACGGCTCCGCCGCAGAACGAAAAGCCCAGAAGCACCCTTTCGGGAATGCGCCTTGCGCCGCGAATTGCCTTTCGCTTGTCCGTGCCGTACAGCACAAAGGTTATGACGCTAATTGCGGCGTATGCCGCCAAAATATAAACTGCAATTTCCATGCCTGTATTTTACAACTTCTCCCTCTCCCCGTCAACATATACCGCACCCTTTTTTACAACCGCCTTAAAAAACACAGGGGCGCGGCGGCCTTCAGTCCTCCACATATTCGATGACGTCCTCCACGCGGCAGTGCAGAATTTTGCACAGATCGTCGATCTTCGCCGTGCTGATGCCGCCGCCGGCGCAGCCTACGGTACATTGTCAGAACACAGCGCGGCGGCATATAATAATATACAAAACAAAAGCGAGGTACGCATGATAATTTTGGGTAAATGCTGCTGCGAATGCAGCGGCAACGCAAACATAGAAAAGATAATCTACACCCCAACGGGCATAACCGGCCCGAC
>CALVLX010000085.1 GCA_944341195.1 uncultured Clostridia bacterium | reverse complement strand
CCTCTGGACAGGCCCGACCTCTTCTTCACGGAGACAACGCCCCTGCACACCAGCAGTCCGAATTCAAGCGCCAAGGCGTCGGCAGACCTGTTGCGTCAGGCATATTACCGCACTTACGGTCTCCCCGTCACCATTTCGCGGTGCTCCAACAACTACGGCCCGTACCACTTCCCCGAAAAATTAATTCCGCTCATGATAGCAAACGCGCTCAACGATAAGCCCCTGCCCGTGTACGGCAAGGGTGAGAACGTGCGCGACTGGCTGTACGTCGAAGACCACTGCAAGGCAATCGATTTAATCATTCACAAGGGCAGAGTGGGCGAGGTTTACAACGTCGGCGGCCACAACGAGATGAAAAATATCGATATAGTCAAGCTGATATGTAAAGAGTTGGGCAAGCCGGAAAGCCTCATAACCTTCGTGGCCGACCGCAAGGGGCACGACATGAGGTATGCGATAGATCCCACCAAGATACACACCGAACTCGGTTGGCTGCCCGAAACAAAGTTTGTTGACGGCATAAAAAAGACGATAAAGTGGTATCTGGACAACAAGGCGTGGTGGGAGGAGATAATCTCCGGCGAGTATCAGAATTATTACCAAAAGATGTACGGTGACAGACACTGAATATAATCAGGCTTGTTGTTCATCTGTCGATAAGTTAATGTATTATAAAGGCGCGGCGGCCGCACAAAAATGTGCGGCCGCCGCGCCCTCTCTTTTTAAAGATGTCATGCGTATATATCGTAAAAACACCTATTATCGCGGCATATGTGCGCCCCTATGCGTCCGGGCGGCTAAACTTTTATTATGGTGTGGTCGTATATCTCCCTGCCCGCGCATATCCCCCAAACTCTGTCGGCAAAGGCGCTTGCGGCGTACAGTCCCGCGTTCTCACCCGTAAGCGCGGCCGCGTCGCCGCCCGTTATCACAACAGGCAGGTGCGAGCGCGCCAGCGCCTTCAGCATTTCATCCGCACGGTCGCGCTTTACGGCCAGCGGCTTTATGTATCCCGCACAGTCCAGCCACCTGTTGGTGTCCTCCGCCGTCAGCTTGAGCGCAACTTGCGTCAGCACCCGTCTTATGCGGGAAGAGGGATACCTCCTGGAAGTGCATTCGGCTATAATTTCCGCCGCGGACAGGCCGCACAGCCCCTTTATTTTATTTGCCAGTCCCTCGCCGCCGCCGTACACCGCGGAGATGTCGCCTGCGTCCGCCGCTGCCGCCGCGTAACTCAATATTGCATCCGCGCGCCCCTCGGCCGCGGCGTCTCTCTTTATGTCGTCAATCACATAACCGGGCACGCACGCCCTCACGCCGTCGTCGTCGAGATGACTTCTTATTGCACTCGCGGAGGCATATGTGCCGCCCAATTCGGCGTCGTTGTGCCCCGCGCCCATGCGCTCCACGGGCATGAGTTCCAGTTCGGGGCGGTATTTCAGCACGGCCTTCGCATATTCCAGCGCCAGTATATCGTTCGCCCCGTCGGCACTGACTTCGCATATATTCCGCAGCGCCAGCGAATAGCTCTTTGCGTAGCTCTCTCCCTTTTTAAGACTGCGGTTCAGCGCCGCCTTGAATTCCGCGCTCTCGTCAATCTTCCTCGCGGCCTCCTTAAAGTCCAGCCTGTGTTCGCATCCGAACGCCAGCGCGCACACTTCGGGCACGGAGGAAATTATCTTCACCGCGCCTGCGGCAAATACCGGCGCGGGGGCCACTGCAAAGGGAGCGGGGAGTTCGGCAACGCAGTCCGCCCCGCCGTATACCGTGTGCTTCGCCCTTGTAAATTTATCGACTATAGCCCTGTCTCCGCGCTGGGTGAAGTGACCGCTCATTACGCACAGTATCCCGTCGAACGAGCAACTTTCAAGCACGCTCTCCAGGAGATATCTGTGCCCGTTATGAAATGGATTAAATTCACAGATAATTGCACAAATTTTCATTTATTGCCTTTACAATTACGATTTTTTATTATATAATGATAGCGTTAAATATTGCCGCCGCTTAAATTATAACACGTTTGCGGGGCATAAATAAAGTGTTTTAAGGAGAATTAATATGTCGTTACTTGATGAAATCAAGGCCAAGGCCGCAAAACTCAACAAGACGATAGTGCTCTGCGAGGGGGAAGACAGGCGCGTGGTCGAAGCCGCTGCTCAGATTACAAAGCAGGGTATCGCCAAAATCGTGCTCATCGGCAACGAGGAGGAGTGCAAAAAGGTCGCTCCCGATGTAGACCTCGCGGGCATAATGCTCGTCGATCCCCTCACTTCCGAAAAGACCGCGGAATACGCAAAGATATTATACGAGGCCAGAAAGGCCAAGGGCATGACGGAAGAGGAGGCCGCAAAACAGGCAAAGGACAGAACGATGTTCGGCGCGCTCATGCTCAAGGCCGGCGACGTCGATGGCTACGTCTCCGGCGCCTGCCACTCCACGGCCAATACGCTCCGTCCGGGACTCCAGGTCGTAAAAACTGCCCCCGGCATCAAAACGGTGTCCAGCTGCTTCATTATGATAGCCCCCGAGGGCGCGCAAAACCCCTATAATCCCGAAGGCGTCGCCGTATTTGCCGACTGCGCAATCAATATAGAACCCACGGCCGAACAGCTCGCCGATATCGCAATTTCGTCCGCAAAGACGGCAAAGGCCATCGCCGGCATCGAGCCCAGGGTTGCAATGCTCTCGTTCTCCACAAAGGGCAGCGGCAACGACGATAAATTCTTCAAGTCCGTTCCCAAGATGCAGGAAGCCACCGCGCTCGCCAAGGCTGCCGCGCCCGAACTCGCCCTCGACGGCGAATTCCAGTTCGATGCGGCCGTCGCGCCCGAAGTCGGCAGGCTCAAGGCTCCCGGTTCGGCCGTTGCGGGGCGCGCCAACGTATTCGTGTTCCCCAACATCAACGCCGGCAACATAGGCTATAAAATCGCCCAGCGCTTCGGCGGCTACATGGCAATAGGCCCCGTCTGCCAGGGCTTTGCAAAGCCTTTAAACGATCTCTCCCGCGGATGCAATGTCGAAGACATCGTGGCCACGGTTGCGGTCACTGCCCTTCAGGCGGAATAATTTGCGGCAAATATAAACTTCGCGTTGCGGTGCCGCGCTTATGGTGCGATCGGTCACATGCGTAATTGTGTGCTCCTTCGCGCCCGCCGCGCGCTCTTCGCGCTGTTCGTTTCTATTCGCCGCATTGTGGCGGTAGAATTAATTTAGAGAGAAAATTCAGGAGAATAATTAGTAACAATGAAAATTCTTGTAGTCAATGCCGGCTCTTCGTCTCTCAAATATCAGCTCATTGATATGCAGACGGAAGGCGTTATCGCCAAGGGCAATGTGGAAAGGATAGGTATAAAGGGCTCCGTGCTCAAGGCAAAGGGCAACGGCAAGGAAAAGGTCTTTGAACAGGACATGCCCGATCACAAGGTCGCAATAGAGCTTGTGCTTCACGCCCTCACCGACGGCGAGATAGGCGTAATCAAATCCATGAAGGAGATAGGCGCAGTAGGCCACCGCGTAGTCGCCTCGGGCGAGTACTTCAAAAAGCCCACTTTGGTAGATGCCGAAGTCATCAAAACGCTCGAAGAAAAGACATTCGAGCTCGCACCCCTTCACAATCCCGCCGCGGCGGCAGGTCTCCACGCCTGCATGGAAGTCATGCCCGGCACCCCCATGGTGCTCGTGTTCGATTCCTCCTTCCACCAGACAATGCCCCCCAAGGCATACATGTTCGGCATCAAGTACGAAGATTACAAGGCCTACGGCGTGAGGAAGTTCGGCGCCCACGGCACTTCGCATAAGTTCGTCTCGCAGGAGGCGGCAAAATACCTCGGCAAAAAGCCGGAAGAACTCAAAATCGTCACCTGCCACCTCGGCAACGGTTCGTCCATCTCCGCGGTGGACGGCGGCGTCTGCGTAGATACCTCCATGGGCTTCACCCCTCTGGACGGCGTGCTCATGGGCACGCGCTCCGGGTGTATAGATGCTTCCGCCGTCGAATTCCTCGCACGCAAAAAGGGGCTCAACGCCGCCGATATGGTCACATACCTCAATAAGCAGTGCGGCGTGCTCGGCATCTCCGGCGTATCCTCCGACTTCCGCGATCTCATTGCCGGCGCGGAGTCGGGCAACGAAAGGTGCACTCTCGCCCTCGATATGTTCGCCTATCAGACCAAGAAATTCGTCGGCTCCTACGCCGCGGCCATGGGCGGACTCGACTGCATAGTCTTCACCGCCGGCATAGGCGAAAACACCCCCACCGTGCGCCAGGGCGTCTGCGAAGGTCTGGAATTTTTGGGCGTAAAGCTCGATCTTCAGGCCAACAACGGCAAGAACACGGGTGCAATCCGCGAAATTTCCGCCGCCGATTCCAAGGTCAAGGTGCTCATCGTTCCCACCAACGAGGAACTGGCGATAGCAAGGGAGACGCTTGCGCTCATATAAAATTCAGGGCAACGGGCGCGGCGTCCGCTGCCGTCTGCTTGCGCTTTAAATTTTAACTTTATCGGCTTTTAAAATGAGTTGACAAAGTTGCACTCTTATAATATAATTGTTTAGTCAATTCGGGTATGATAATCGAAGTAAAAAAGCTGATCGCTTTAAAAAAATACGTCGGCTCGTTCAGTACTCAGTGCCCGCCCCCCAAGGATAAGCTGGTGCTTCCCCTGGCGGAAGCCGCGGGCGACATCTCGGTGGAGGGGGAGTACGAAATTTATGAAGACGACAGCGTCGGCATAACGCTCAATATTTCGTATAAGCTCAGGGGGCAGTGCTCGTACTGCCTCGAAGAGGCCGAAAAAATCGTGGAATATTCCTATGAAGCGCTCTTCGTAACGCAGAGGGACGATCCCGATAATTACTATTACGACGGCGTGCGGCTCGATATCGCCCCCGCCGTGGAGGACGCTTTCGTGTTCAGTCAGCCCGAAGTTCTGCTGTGCAAAAATTGTGCGCAGTCTCAAGGCAGTTAAGCAAAAAATAAGAGAGGTAGATAAAAATGGCAGTACCCAAGGGAAAACAATCAAAGAGCAGAACAAATAAAAGGTTTGCAAATTACAAGGCAACGGCTCCTACGCTCGTAGAGTGCCCCCATTGCCACGAGATGATGCAGGCTCACAGGGTGTGCGCAAACTGCGGCTATTACGACAAGGAAGAAGTCGTAAAGCAGGACGCCAAGAACTGATATATCGATCCGGCCGTAAATTTTTTATGTTGCGGGCGGCGCGTCTTCGCGCCGCCCATTTTGCGTTGTGCGTATGTTCAGCTTTTGCCCGCCCGCGCGCAACCGTGCCGCATATTTCTCCGCCCGCGCGGAGGACGTCGGTTTAATTCCTACTTATTTAATAGGATATTGCTTGACATTGCTCTGTCCTGGTATTATAATATAGTCAAATAAAGGGCTAAATTAAAGGTTTTTTTATGGTCAGTACTTATGTTGTCACGGGCATGACGTGTTCGGCCTGTTCGTCCGGCATCGAGCGCGCCGTCGGGAAAATGGAGGGGGTGCGCTCCGTCGAAGTCAGCCTGATGGGCAAGAGCATGAAGGTCGATTTCGATGAAGGCATAGTGGGCGAGGAGGATATCTTTGCCCGCGTCCGCGATCTCGGCTACGGTATCTACGCCGAACAGGATGCCCCCGCTCCCAAAGAGCAGCGCACGGACAGGGTTTTATTTGTAAAATTTTTAATCTCCGTCGTCCTGCTCATCCCCCTTATGTACGTTTCGATGGGGCATATGTGGGGGGCTCCCGTACCTTCCTTCCTCAATCCCGATGCCGGCAACGCGCGGTGGTTCGCGCTCTTTCAGCTCATTGTCTCCGCCGCCATCGTCGGCGTAAATTATCAGTATTTTTCGCGCGGGTTCATGGCTTTCATAAAGCGCGTGCCCAATATGGATACGCTGGTTGCGCTGGGTTCGGGCGTGTCGTTCGCATATTCCGTCGCGCTCACGGTGATGATATTTTTGGATATCGACGCCATGCACAACGCCATGAATCTGCACTTTGAAAGCGCGGCCATGATACTCGCCCTTGTCGATGTAGGCAAGTGGCTCGAAGAAAAGGCCAAGCATAAGACGGGCGACGAGATAGAAAAACTTTTAAAACTCGCTCCCGACAGCGTCACCGTCGAAGAAAACGGCGAACTCTTCACCCGTCCCGTCTCCTCCGTAAACGCGGGCGACGTCGTCGTTGTGCGCCAGGGTGATTACGTCCCCGTTGACGGCGTGGTCGTTTCCGGGCATTCGTTCATAGATAAGTCGGCCATCACGGGCGAAAGTCTGCCCGTCGAGGTGTCGCAGGGCGATTTCGTCACCACCGCCGCATTGAACAAGGGCGGCGTAATAAAGGTACGGGCGCAAAAGGTGGGCGGTGACACAACTCTTTCAAAGATAGTAAAGATGGTGCGCGAAGCGGGCGCCTCCAAGGCCCCCATTCAGAAGCTGGCCGATAAGATCGCCGGCATATTCGTGCCGGCCGTCGTCGCCGTCGCGCTGCTGACTTTCGTAATATGGCTGCTCGTTGACGGCGCGTTCGTGCCCGAACACTGCGTAACTTACGCCATATCTGTCCTCGTCGTCTCCTGTCCGTGCGCGCTGGGGCTCGCAACCCCCGTAGCGATAATGACGGCTACGGGCAAGGGCGCTTCGCTGGGCGTGCTCTATAAGGATGCCGAAAATCTCCAGCGGCTGAGCGATATCAACTGCGTGCTTTTGGATAAGACGGCCACCATAACGGTCGGCAAGCCCTCGGTGAGCGAAGTCATTGTGTTCGGCGGCGACGAGGAGAAGCTGCTCTCCGTTGCCTCGGGAATGGAAAAACATTCAAACCATCCGCTCGCAAAGTGCGTCGTGGAGTACCATCCGCAGAGCGCCGAAGTCACCGACTTTGAATATACCGTGGGGCAGGGAGCTTCGGCAAAGTGCGGCGGCAGGAGCTATCTCCTCGGCAACGCAAAGTTGCTTTCGTCGGCACATATTCCCGCCCCGATTGCAAAAAAGGCCGAAGAACTCGCCGCAGGCGGCAGAACGGTGCTGTACCTCGCGGAGGACGGCGAAGCGGTCGCCCTCATAGCCGTTTCGGACAGCATAAAGCCGCACGCGCGGGAGGCCGTCAATCTCCTCAAAAGGCGCGGTATGCGCATAGCAATGCTCACTGGCGACAATGCCACCTGCGCAAAGGCGGTTGCCGACAGCGTCGGCATAGATGAATTCGTCTCCGACGTCATGCCTCAGGATAAACTCAATGCGGT
This sequence comes from uncultured Clostridia bacterium, assembly GCA_944341195.1. Lineage (GTDB taxonomy): Bacteria > Bacillota > Clostridia > Christensenellales > Borkfalkiaceae > Coproplasma. The sequence continues at coordinate 820 of CALVLX010000085.1, read as the reverse complement.
AACAAACGTGCAGTCCGTAGGCGGATGCGTCGCAATGGTCGGCGACGGCATAAACGATTCGCCCGCTCTCAAGCAGGCCGATGTTGGCATAGCCATCGGCTCGGGCACGGATGTCGCCATAGATTCCGCGGGAGTCGTGCTCGTCTCCGAAGATATCCGCTCGCTCGATACCGTGTTCGGCCTGAGCCGCGCCACGGTGCGCAACATCAAGGAAAATCTGTTCTGGGCGTTCATATATAATGTAATTATGATCCCCGTGGCCGCTGGCGCGTTTTCGGCGCCGGGCTTTGTGTTCAATCCCATGATAGCTGCGGCCTGCATGTCGCTGTCGTCGCTGTTTGTCGTCGGCAATGCGTTGAGGCTGCTCTTATATAAAAATAAAAATATAAAGGAAGATGCAGTTCCCCTCTGCCCCGCGGAGGAGGAAGCAAAGGAAGACGGTATGAAAAAGATAATCTCTATCGAAGGCATGTGCTGCGAACACTGCGCAAACCGCGTCGAAAAGGCCCTCTCGGCCGTACACAACGTCGTCTCCGCAGATGTAAAGTTAAAAAAGAACTGCGCCGTCGTGCGCAGCCGCGAACCTGTCGATGACGCCGAAATAAAAAAGGTCGTCGAGGACGCGGGCTATAAGGTTACCTCTATAGAGGATAAGTAAATCATTGCTCACTGCCATCGGGTGTGTCCGCGGCCGCGTTGCGGCCGCGGACACACCCGTTTATGACAATATAACATCAATTGCGTCAAAAATATATATTCATTTTTATGCATATGCGCCTATAATAAAGTTACATTGAGAGGTGATATTATGCAGGATATG